>DGZL01000132.1:39133-58186 GCA_002398515.1 Firmicutes bacterium UBA4981 | reverse complement strand
CGGACTGCCATACCCGATATTCTCTCCTATGCTCACACTGAATAGGACGGTCTCTTGAGGAACCAGTCCTATCTGACGGCGTAATGAGCGCAAAGTAACCTTACTGATATCACACCCGTCAATATATACCTTGCCCGATGTAGGCTGATAGAACCTGGGAATAAGGTTTACAATAGTGGTCTTCCCGGATCCGCTCGGGCCTACCAGGGCTACTACTTCCCCCGGCATTACGGTAAGCTCTATATCATGCAGCACCTGCTCAGAAGGACGGTACGCGAAGCTGACACAGTCAAAATCTATGCGCCCGTCAACAGGTCTAGGAATGGGAATTGCGTCTTTCGGTTCCTCGACTTCAGGCGCCTGGTCAAGCAAACTAAAAACTCGTACAGCAGCACCCAGCGCTTGGTTGAGTCCTCCATACGAAGCGGAAAGCCTGGAAAGAGGAGTGGGAAGGGATCCTGCGGCTCCGAGGAACGCCATGAATTCTCCCACAGTCAACCCGCCTTCTATTATCCTCCTCCCCCCGAACCACAGGACGCCTGCAAGCCCCAGGACTGACAGTAACTCTATGAGAGGCGTGATTACTGCATGCACCTTCACTCCGCGCATTGAAGCTTGGAAGTTCCCTTCGTTTCGCCGTCTGAATCTCTCCATCTCATGGGTCTCCATGGTGAAAGCCTTGATTACCTTAATCCCGGAGAGGGTTTCCTGAAGGACGGTGGTGACATCAGCAATAGTCGATTGGATAAGTCCGGTTATTCGCCTGAGCTTGCTTCCGGCTTTACCCACTACCCATACAACTAAAGGCATTATGCTCAGCGTGACTAAAGAAAGCTTCCAGTCCAAGTAAAACATGAACCCCAGGATGCCTATGCTCATCACCGCTTGGGAAAGGAGTTCAGCTAAGCCCGATGATACGCTCGCCTGCAGGACAGCTACATCGTTGGTGACCCCTGATATCATCTCACCGGTGTGCTTACTGTCATGGTACTCTATGGACATGCGCTGTAAGTGGCCGTACACCTGCTCACGTAGATCAGTGACGACCCTATGCCCGACATAGGCCATGAGATAGACTTGTCCGTAAGAGAATACGCCTTTTGAGGCGAATAGCGCAATGACTCCTATGACGGTGATATTGAGCATCCTACCCATGGCGACAATATCACCGCCGGTGAAAACCTTATCTACCAGTTCTTTCACAACCCAGTATACGGCTAGGTTCAGAAGGCTTGCTAAGGCTGTGCAAAGCAAACCTACAGCGAGTAGGTGTCCGTATGCGGAAACATATCCTAAGAGCCTCTTAATGGGTTCTCTCTGTCGGCTCAAAGTACCGACCTCCAGTTGTAATTAACGTGCCAAGAACTGCAGAAGCAACACTGTCCGCTGCTCCCGGCCTGCCCATAGCCTCCTTCAATTCTACAGAGATTCTATCGCGGGCTTTGGTATCCTGCAAGAGCTCCAGGACTTTTATGGCCACGTCCTCAGCAGTAAGAACCCCGCGGAGTTCCGGTGTAATGAATCTTCTTTGCCTCTTATTGGGAATGGCGGTAAATTCTATACGTCCAAGCGCTTTTCGCACCGCCATCCTTTTTATGGGCCTTCCAATTAGAGGTAGTCTCCCGATATACTCAAATATCCCGGTAAGCGGAATCTCCTCAGGCAAGTTAAGGGGGACAGTGACTATGGTAGGCACACCGAGATAACCTAACTCCGCAGTTACAGAACCGGGCATACATAAGGCAAGATCTGATGCAGCCATAACAGAATAGCGTGACTTTGGAATCACAAAGACTCGTGCCCCTTCTTCGGTCTCGATAACTGCCTGAGCCAAAGATGCCTCTTGCCCGCAGTCCGTCGGCTTATGCAACTTGCCGGATGCTGCTTCAAGTCCCTCTTTCGCCTCACCGCCCTTTGATCCGCCTTTATGCTTGTCAACACGATTTCCTGCGGTATCCAAAGCCGATCTGACCAAATCCACACTGACAAAAGGTGACAGAGGCATAACAAATTCAGTGTTTTCCCGAAATCTCTTTACTATATCCGCGACTCTGAGGAAGAAGGGCATCACGTATTGAATCTGCTGCTTTCTGCTGCCGGGTAAAAGGCATACTATTGGCGCGTCCTCAGCTATCCCCAGCACATCTTTAACCCCTTCAGGATCCCCTCCTGCGCGAACACCGTCTATCATAAGATTGCCGACGATTTCTATTTTCCCGTCAGGCACTCCTTTTTGCTTGAGCTTCCCGGCAACTCTGGCATCCTCTGCCAATATTCTAGTGAATTGTCGCTGAAACTTGATTGTGCGATCACTGTACGCGACAGCCGGAAATCCAAGCATCCTGGCTATGAGCAATGAATGCAAATGATCTCCGCCAAGGTGAACAACTACCCCGCGCCAGGTTTCCCTCTTTTTCCCTGACGTAAGGCGCCGAACCCTCTCCGGAACGGACCCGAGCATAATGAACTTCAGGTATTCAGAAGGAGTCACCACAGCGTCCACCCCTAGGATGAGTCCTGCCACCATCGCCTCATAGCCTGTGGCAAAGGGACAAGGAGGCAACACAATAACGATCACAAGCTCGCCGAATTCAGGAGCGATCTTGTGTTCTGAAGCACGTAAACCTGTTACAACAGGCAGTGCCCACCCGGTGACTTCTCCGGGGCTGTTAGCTACAATAATAACAGCGGCACGATTCCCTTTCATATGCGTGCCACCTCCAATATCAACTCCGCTGTGCGCATAAGAGCGCCAGGCGAACCAAGTTTGCCTCTGGCCTCAGCCAGATTCATTCGGACTTCAGAAGAAAGTGAAGGATTCTCCAGCATCAATAGGACGAGGCGAGCAACAGCCTCAGGTTCCGCTTCATCCTGCAGGAGTTCAGGGACAATACGTTTTCCCATGAGGATGTTGGGCCATGAAATGTGCGGTATCTCCACAAGTAGCTTTGCCAGAAGGTAAGTAGGAGTCGAAGTCCTATATAGCACTACCATGGGGGTCCCTACTATCGTGGCTTCCATGGTCGCAGTGCCTGAAGCTACCATAAGGACGTCTGACGCAGCCATACACCGATTAGTGGCCCCGGACACAATGCGCACGGGAAACCCTGATTTTCGCGTGTATTCCCTGACCAGGTCTATAGATACAGTATGGGACAAGGGAAGTAACAGTCCGGCCCCGGGCTTTGCCTGTTTGATGAGGGCGGCTGCCTGTAACATCGTAGGGAGTAGCGCTTTAATTTCTTGATCACGACTCCCAGGCAGAATCCCGATGACTTCTTCCGCGTCCAATCCCAATTCTCTGCGGGCGGATTCCTTCTCCTCCAGTCCTCCCGGGCTCACAAGATCCAAGAGGGGGTGTCCTACGAACCTTACGTCCGCCCCTGCCTTCCGATATGTGTCAGCCTCCAGGGGAAACACTGATGCAATCGTCGTGCCGATGCCGGCAAGGGCTTTAGCGCGCCCCCTGCGCCATGCCCACGCTGTCGGCGGGAAAAGGTAGACTCCCGGGATACCCTTGGCGGCTGCCCGTTTTGCAAGCCTCATGTTGAATTCCGGGAAATCGATTAGGACAAGACAATCAGGGGAAATCCGATCCAGCTCCTCGGCAGCCTGGATAAACACCTTGCGGTGCAGGGAAAGATTCGCTAAAACCTCGGTAAATCCAATAGCAGAAAGGGTAGTAGGGTCTTTCAGGATTTCTACGCCCTTTTCCTTCATCTTGGCGCCTCCGACTCCCGAAAGCCGAACCCCCGGGTTTAACTGAATTAACTTCTCTGCCAGATATGCGCCGTATACATCACCTGACGCTTCTCCGGCGCTTATCATTATGTTCAAATGCTTCCACCTCTCCCACTGCGACAACGGGAATCTGTGATTCGTCGGCAAAAGCCAGAGTATCTTCTCTTCGGACAATAATAGTCCTTCCGGCTTCAATGGCAAGAACCCGGGCTCCGGCGGCGCGCATGACATCTATTGTGTCCGGCCCGACAGTGGGGATATCAAACCGCTTGTCCTGATCCTGCCACGCGACTTTCACCACGACACACCCACGAGCCAGACGCCCTGCCCTGCTAATGGCTTCATCTGTGCCTTCAGCAGCCTCTACCGCCACGACAGAGAGGTTTTTCACGATCACTGTCTGACCGATACCTGCTTCAGAAATGACCTTAGCTTTGTTAAAGCCGAACGAAATATCCTCCCATTCGGCGGGAGAAGGTCCCAGATGCCCGAGAACCCCTGCGTCAGGCACTGCATCGCCCAGATACTCCAACTGATTTGCCACGCTTATTCCCGCTCGTCTAAGATCCCGGACAAAGGCGGCAAGGAGAGATACATCAGCCCTGTCCGGCTCAGTGTGGGCGATTCTCTCAATGGCTTCTTCAACGCTTGGTTTGTATGTCTCTTTTCGCCAGACCTTTCCAATCATTGCTACTTCGCTTATGCCTTCGTTTCGGAGGATCTCCCGAACGCGAGACATGTCATCTAAATCCACCCTATGAATCCCGCTGGCGATATCTGCAACTTCCGGGTCCAATTCTTCGGACACGGATATTACTACGACTTCCAGGCCCTTTTTGGACGCATTACGCGCCATGACAGCCGGGAGCTCACCTTCGCCTGCTATGAGGCCAAGTTTCTTCAAGGAAGCCTTCCTCCGATAATGCCCCTGGTCGTGCCCTTCAGAAACTCTACGAATACTTCCATCTCTGTTGACCCTGACAACTCACTTTCAATCTTTCCGATGGCTTTTGCCAGAGTAAGGCCGGAGTCGTAAAGGATTCTGTAAGCTCGTTTCATAGCTTCGCGGACCTCTTGGGGTGTCCCGTGCCTGCGCATACCGACTATGTTAACACCTATGACATGAGCCGGATTACCGTCTACCAACATATAAGGAGGCACGTCCCGCGCCACCTTGGCCATTCCGCCGATCATTGCCATTTTGCCGATTTTGACGAATTGATGGACACCTGCAAGACCGCCGATTATCGCATAATCGTCAACTATACAGTGGCCTGCAAGAGCTGCACCGCCTGTAATGGTGGCATTGCTGCCTATTATGCAGTCGTGTGCGATGTGTCCGTATGACATTATGTAATTGTCATTGCCTATGCGCGTTTCGCCTCTGCCTCCGGCAGTCCCTCTGCTTACAGTGACAAACTCACGAAAAACATTGTTGTCCCCGATTATAAGAGGCGTCTTCTCCCCGTTATACTTGAGATCCTGCGGCTCAACACCTATCATGGCCCCAGATGAAAAGCTACAGTTTCGTCCGATAGTCGTAGGCCCGTCAATCACGACATGGCTGCCTAGTCTAGTGCAGTCTCCGATTACAACGTCTTCACCTATGACACAATACGGGCCTATGGTAACATTGGGCCCGATAACCGCACCAGGGTGAACGACTGCTGTAGCATGAATCTTTCTCACACGAAAGCTGCGAGTCTCAGTGGCTTTCATTTACACGCCTCCCAACAGGATGATCCCATTTGTTCACACATCTACTGCTCTCCTCTATCTACTAAGGCAAACGTAAGCTCCGCATCTGCCACTAACTTGCCCTCAACATAAGCGGAACACCCAAGTCTCCCAAAGTTACCGCGCATTCGAATCAGTTCGACCTCAATTCTCAGCCTGTCCCCTGGAACCACCGGATGTCTGAATCGGGCCCTGTCCACTGAGGTAAGGAACGCAATTTTGTCCTTGACTTCAGGGTAGTTTAGAGCAGCGTACGCTCCTACCTGAGCCATAGATTCAATAATCAACACCCCGGGCATTATTGGATTGCCCGGGAAATGCCCTTGAAAAAACGGCTCATTACAACTGACGTTTTTGATACCGACAACACGCTTGCCGGGTTCTATGTCAATAATCCTGTCCACCAAGAGAAATGGGTACCTATGAGGCAGCACCTTTTGGATTTCTTCCATTCCAATCATCACTTTTAGTCTATACCCCTCTCTTGACTTTCCAGTCGCGGGCAATAAGTCTGGTAAGTTCTTGGTTCATGGAATGCCCGGAGCCTATACCAATAAAATGTCCTCGGATCCGTCCAAGTATAGCAATATCCCCCAATAGATCCAATGCTTTGTGCCGGCATGCCTCATCGGGAAACCTGGTTGGGCCTACGTATCCGTTCTCGCCGACAATTACTGCTTGCCGGAGAGTGGCCCCAAGGGCAAGTCCTTGTTCCCGTATGGTCCGGATCTCCCACTGGAACCCTATGGTTCTGGCAGGAGCTATCTCTTCTCTGAACGTTTTCGGAGTCACTTCAATATCGAAATACTCAGAACCCAAATACCCCGATTCCGAATTGGGGCCTTTGCGGAGAAACAAGAAAGTCACCCGAGTCCTTTCGTAAGGTAAAGCTATCAGGTGCCTGTCACCTTGAGAAGTCCACACAGGACGGATAACGCTTGCTTCGCATCGTCGCGCATGGAGGTCACAAAGACCTGCCTGCTGTAGAAGGTGCACATAAGTAAGGGCGCTCCCGTCTCCCAGAGGCAACTCCTCACCTTCTAACCTGACTATGATATTGTCTACGTCTGACCAAAGAATCGCTGCCATAATATGCTCTACAGTGCGAACAGCGATCCCGTTGCACTCTAGGTCAGTAGCGCGCCGCGAACCTCCGATGTTACCCGGAACAGCCGGCACAGTCTGAGGTTCCGAGAGATCCCACCTCTCGAAACAGACTCCCAGGCCGGGCGAAGCAGGCAACAGTGTAACCCGGGCCGGCTTACCGGTGTGGAGCCCCGGCCCTTCGTAGGATACCGGTTTGGATATGGTAGTTTGCCAATTCGACCCTGTTCTACTCAATGCCCGGAATCTACCTCTGATTTCACTTCTTGTCCCGTTAATCTCTAACTATTTCTACGTTGGTGTAGTTTTCCCTTCACGACTCTAAGCACCCTTGGACTCTCCGCTTTCGAGCTGCGCCCTGCAACCACAGACCTATAAATCGAGCAGACGACTGTACCTTGCGCCCAGCCCAGACTCGGGGCTGTTGAACACCTGGACAGGCACGCCTTGTTCTGCTATTTTACCTTGATTAAGGAGAATAAGCCAGTCCGCAGCACGAAGAGCGAATTTCATCTCATGGGTGACTATGACCATAGCGGTCTCACCTGTCTTGACCAGGCTTTCCATAACATCCAGGACTTCCTGGACAAGGATAGGGTCGAGGGAAGCGGTAGGCTCGTCCCAAAGCATCAGAGCCGGCTCAGGCGCCAAAGCCCTGGCTATCGCTACACGCTGGCACTCACCACCTGACAACTCACAAGGCCTCCTATAGACCTCATTCCCGATAAGCCCCACGCGTGCTAAGACCTTAAGCGCCCTGCGCTTGGCATCATCACGGGTTACGTCAGCAGCTAACAGAGGAAGAGCCACGTTCTCTAAGGCTGTGAGCCTTTGAATAAGATTGGAGCGTTGAAAAACGAAACCTATACGCCTGCGGACATCCAGCAGGTCTGAATAGGGTAGATTCGTTACATCCTCCCCTGTTACAATAATCTTTCCTGAGTCAGGGTTTATCAACCTGACAATGCATCGTAGGAAGGTGGATTTACCGCATCCGGAAGGGCCTGTGACCACCACCGTATCACCGGGCATAACTTGAAGGTCAATCCCTGACAGGGCTTGATTCTTTCCATAGCTCTTCGCAAGGCCTTCAACCTCAAGAACCGGGGACACGGCAATTCCCTCCCTTCCTCCCAAACATAGTCTTCGGCCTGTTCATGAAGGTCAGTAGGCCGGGTCTTGAGGAAGGCGCCACAATCTCACGCATTATCTGTGTGTATGTCAGACCCATAGCTATCCCGGCAGTCACCTCATCACTCGGCAGAGGGCTGATCTTGTTGGATTGGCTTGCCACCGCAAGGCCTATCAAGGCACCGAATACCGCCACATGCCAGAGACTAATATAGGGAATTCTCGCCCCTGTAATGGCAAACTGCAAAGTAAGGATTACTGCACCGACTACCATGGAATAGGCCAGGCCCAAGCCTCGCTTCTTGAATTCTCTCATTGTGCTGACAATAGCAGCATGATCCAGAATAAGCGCGAGGAAGGTCACGATAACTGAGACAATGGCTGCCACTGAAGCCTGCGCCTCGCGGAGGACCCTGTACACCTCGCTCCTTACCCCGGGTTCCAACAGCCCGGCAGGACTCGTGTATACACTGACCTCTTTCCCAAACATCTCTTTTGCCAAGGCCTTTGACTTGTTCAAGTCTGTCTTGGCATCCACGAGAATTTGGAGACTGTCACCGGGGATTACTTCACCGCCTATGTAGCGGTCAATCAGGCGAATGGACCTTCCGACTTCGTCGTCACGAAGATCCGGCAACGATTCTTTCACCTGCTGAAGTTCGCGGATTATCGCCTCTGTGTCAATTGCCTTGACAGCTTCAAGGTTCTTTGCAGCCTCACTGACAGCATCTTCCATGCTGGGAATGTCCATTGCCTGGGCCTGGACAAGTACGCTGTTGGTGGCGTCCATCATCTCAGACACGACCTGACCTGCTTGACCTGTGGTTAACACGACTCGAATCCCTGACATCCTTTGGAAGAGACTCTCGAGGGTTGATTTCCATGCTGCTAACTGAGAAGTAATAGGACCTGCGTCTTCCACAAAGTCATCGATTGCCTTCGCCCTTTCCAAGGCTTGAATGCCTACCAAGTCCAGGAGATATCTGACCATGTACATTTTCTCTTGAAGCTCAGGGGACATTTCACCGTAGGATTCCACTTCTTCCCGGAACTCATCTTCTCTTGACGACAATATCGCAGCCACCTGTTTTGCCTGCACTTCGAAGGTGTCCATTTCCCGGACAGCGGATTCCAGTGAATCCACAACACTCATAGCGTCACTTATCGCTTTCTCTATGGCAGCTGCCTCTCGCCACCCGACAGTGCCGTCAGGACTCTTCCCGAGAGACTCCATTGCGCTTTCCAAAGCCCTCTGGACACCTATCAAATTGCCTACCGTCTCATCGTACATGCCCAATATATCCAAGGTATTGACTGCAGCCAGGTAAGCATTCCCTCTGAACTCCTCAAGCTCATAGAGGAGACGAATGCTTTCATCCACGGCGTACCCTATCTTCTTGCTCTCACTTATCACAATGGCGGTTCCGATGGGGTCTTTCGCCTTATTATCGCGATCAGTTGAGAACGCAAGAAGCTTAGATTCTGAGATTTCGTCTGTATCTCCCTGGGTTACCATGCCCCGAGCTGTATTCCCTTTGACTTGGTCAACGAGGACCAACAGGCCTTCAGCTAAGTCCTCTGAGGACTCTTCTGATGCAGGTGAAGTCTGTGTGGGAGACGGTGTGTCGTCAGGCAATAATAGGACAGTGTCGCCGGCCTTAAGCGGGGTATCACCGGTAATGGAAATGTTTGCGTAAGCCGCGTAATGCCGAAGGAACCTTTTCATTTCGGCTAATGTAGCGGAAAGATCTGCCAAATCCGAATTCCCGCCGCGGCGCGTGATATCCCGGGCAAAGCTTGCTCCCGCCCCTTGAGTCAACTTGTCTGCATAGGCCTCGCCTGAAGCCACTCTGTCTTCCATTTCACGCCCGATAGGGAACCTGACTTCAATAACTCGGTATCTTTCAACTAAGGCGGTAAGAGCATTTGATACCTGCCTTATGTCAGCGTCAGGCTCCAGTACAACTGCGATCCTGCCTCCGTCACGAAAGCAGAATCTGACCCCTTTGATTTCTTCAGCCTGGTTTAGGAGAAAATAGAAAGCGCCTGACTCAATTCCGGTTAAAGTGAGCCTGGGCTCAATAATGAATGTCACCCCGCTTGCTCCGGGGACTTCGCCCAGGAGTTTTGCAAGGTTTTCAAGGCCAGGCCGGCTCCGGAGCTGATCCGGAAGGGCGACAAAGAAGTTGCTCTTCCCTAAAACCACAGGGCCTTCCTTTATGTGCGCTTCTTTGAAGCCGGATGAGATTACTTTTTGAATCTCAGCTCTTGCGGCGTCACAAGACTCTTCACGTACATGGAGAATAATGTCGTATTCACCTAAGTCACCCAAGACCCCCGTAACCTGTTGGGCAAGGTATGCGTTGACTGCGTAGGCTACACCGCTTGTCACAGAGGCGCCTAAGAGCACAGTAAGGGCTATTACAACAAGGAGATCCCGCGCGAACCCCTCCTTCATCAACTCCCGCACACAGCCGCCTCCCGTATCCTGTTTCGAAATAGCCAGGATGGATCACCACAGGCATTATTTCGCTAATACCATGCCAATTATAGCATAATCCCTGCTAGAGGTGGCCATGCAAATCCTGCCTCTACTGTTTGCCTTTGTGTCTTGCCTTGTTTCTCTCATAGAGGCAAGCATAGTCTTCAAGCAGCCGGCAGGATGAATCGAGAAGTCTCGGACTCTAGTCCGGGGAATCGTCACCGTCCTCATCAATATCAAACTCAAACACGACTTCCGTCTCTGCTTCCATGTAATCCCTGTCCGTTCTAAAGATCAATTTACCGCACTTTATGTTCTCACCGTTCTTGCCTTCCGCTGCCACATTTCCACTTAGCACCACAACTTTTTCACTTTCTACATATGTAGCCTGATCCGCCTCGGCAAAAGATGAGCCCCGCGCAACCTGAACGTTGCCTTCTGCTTTGAATCCCCTGGTCTTCGTAGAAAGCTCCATCTTGTCACACATAACTGTAACCGTATCTGTTTCCCGTTCCGAAAGGCTACCCGGCCCCTCTCCTGCCCTGGTTTCCTCCTTAGTAAGGACAACACCGCCTTCTGCAATAACCCTCTTCTCATTTATGTAAGCGGTAAAGACTTCGCCTATAAGGACCACGTCAGGTTGGATAAGCTTCACGTTCCCTGTCAGAGTGGCAATTCTTCGTTCTTTCACTTCAGCTCGCTCTGCCATGAGTTCAACATCGCCGTAGGTAATTCTCACGTTACCTTCAAACACTGTGACATCAGCATCTAGGTCGACAGTAACCTTATTTGTTGCAGTCACCGTCACCTTCTCTTTGGCTGCCCCGGCCACAAAGACCAAAGGCACTATAAGAGCAAGAAGCACCAGTACAAGAGCAACTTTCGCAGTCTCGCAACCCAATCTTGACACGACACGCATTCAACTTCCCCTCACTTGCTCCCGGTATTGCCTGAAAATCAGTCATCTTGGATTTCTATTTCCAGTATCGTCTCTCCGATTGCCTCGAGGATATTATCACCCGGAGCGTACTCTGCTCGAGCGCACGTAAGGATGGCGCCCGGACCCTGTCTTACACGGATATCGCCTTCTAAGATCACCTTGTCGTAACTCTTGTCCCAAGTCAGGGTATTAGCAGACAGGCTATCGCCTGAAGCAGACTGAAACACAACGTCCTCCAGGTTTAGGCTGTCAGTGTTTATATTAGCCCGAGCCCGCTCCGCCGAAAAATACATCCAAGCCTTACCTTCATCATAGAAGATTCCGTCGCGAATGCCCTCTAGTTCAACCCAGTCGTCTTCATCAGGTATCAATACCTTGTCAGTCGCAAATTCCCAACGCTTCTTACCTTCGGATCTACCAACGAAATGAGTGGACTCCGCAGTGATTCCAGGCTTCTCATCACGTCCGGCGACTTGATTTGATGAATCAGCCGGCTCGCTTGCATTCTCATGGATGCGTTGCGGGAGGACTGTCACAGCCACGACCAAACAGGCGATACCAAGAACCGCAAGTGCCACCGATATGATGAACTTTCTTGACATCACCTGCACCTCCTGAATATCGCGCTGCTTGCCTGCTTCCCTTGCCGGCGGCCTGAATCCTCCACCGCCGACCATATCCCCCCGCTGCCTGCCCAAAACCCTCTTCCCGGCCGGACACAGCCGGTAGCAGGGCGTTTACCTTTGCGTTAGCGTTCCGTTATCCTTACATTCGGATGCTCTAAAACGATTGTATCAGATCTTTCTCTTATCCGAATAGCCTTGGGCATGTTTGCCCAGGAATTCCGCAAGCGCCGCTTTTCCTGGATATGCGTTCCAACTAGCACTTTGGTTATGGCAGTCAGATTAGATGGGAGCTTTGCCTATCTATGAAAGAGCGTATAGGGCCCCTTTTAGGGTGTTAGTCGAACATGGCTCGTCTGGAGAGACAATCGGACTGATTTGATAGCTTCCATGCGGTTGATTGGCTCTTCCCGAGAACCACTTAAGCAAAATTGAGGTCCTTCCGGCTACCGAGTGGCTCACCCAGAGAGCCGATCCGATTGGTCCGCCAATGGGTTCGGTGTATGAATTCGACCGCATGTCTCAGTGACGTGGTTGCTTTTCGAACACCAAACCCAAATGGCCCTGTGTGTTAAGCGACTCTTGATGGTGCCTGTTCGAAATTCGAACACCGGTTTGGAGAACCGTGTACTATTCTCGAACACGTTTTTGGAATCTGTGATCGAAAACCGGACACCCCGGGGGTCTTTAGGAAGGACGTGTACTATTTTCGAACACAGATCAGGGTTCGCGTGTGCGAAATTCGATCACCCTTGCCCGGGGGATTCAACCTCTTTCAACTTATTCTCCAAAAGCACGTGTGTCTCCGGAGATGCGGACTTGCAAACGGAAGCCGGAGAAAACGCTATCGCGTTAAGCCATCAAATTCGAGTTCAACAAAATCACAGAAAAAATACAGCGGCAATAAGGAGGAATCAGGCAAAGCGAGTAGAATGAATAAGACAAACATAAGTCGTCAGACATCATAATGTCTGTTTCAACCTGAAAAAGCAATAAACGTTTGGATGTACGCAACAACAGCGCTGAATACTTAGCCTGTAACGTATTTGAGTAACAGATAAGCTGTTGAATCCGGTTACGGATGAATCTATAAGATTGACTGACAACTGTTGCAGAGTCAGGCGTTGTCGGCAGCTGCCGAATTTTCATTGACATCGCCGCTTAAGGATACTGAGTTTTGAGTCTTTTGCACTGTGAAAACCTAACTGTAATAGTAGGAAGTTGATAAATAAATGCGCAAACCTGATAAATCCCTTCATGTAAGAGCCGGATTGAAAGCCTCTTTCAGATATTTGGCGTTGATACTGATCATTGTATGGTCACTATTTCCAGTGTACTGGATGCTTAACAATTCGTTTAAGAATCGTGTAGAGCAATTCTCCGCAGCACCTACATTCTTCCCCCATCAGATAACCTTTGAAAACTACCGGAGTCTCTTTAATAATCTGGGGTTCAGCAACGTGATAGCAAACAGCTTTACCGTTTCATTAACCTCTACGCTCATTGCTGTAGTTATCGGGTCATTAGCCGCCTACAGCCTGTCGAGGTTCAGATTCCGGGGTAAGCGTATCCTAATGATATGGATTTTACTTACCAGGATTTTTCCGCCTGTTACTTTTGTGATACCTATTTACAGTATTATGAGAAACGCAGGATTGATGAACACAAGAACTGCGCTGATTCTGGCGTACATTGCTTTCAATTTACCCTTTGCCATCTGGATGCTGGTGAATTTCTTCAACGAGATTCCTATGGAAATTGAAGAGAGTTCAATGGTAGACGGCGCCACGCTCTATCAAACATTTTCCAGAATTGTACTCCCGCTGGTACTACCGGGATTAGCTGCTACCGCCATTTTCACGTTCATAATGTCATGGAACGAATTCATGTATGCCATGATTTTCATACAGTCTCCGAAACTTGCAACCGTTCCTGTTGCATTATCAGGCCTGATAACCGAATACTTGGTGTTGTGGGGTCCCATGAGTGCAGGAGGGATAATGTCTGTCATACCAATTCTTGTCTTTGTGGTTTTGATGCAAGACTACCTAATCAAAGGCCTCACCCTTGGAGCGGTCAAGGGTTGAGAGAGCTATGGAAAGGGAGATGAGTAAATGTTTAGAAAGAAGTTTGGTTTGTCCTTGCTCGCTGTAGTTGTTTTGATGGCTTTTGCGCTGACAGGGTATAACGCGGGTGCGGCTACGGCAAAACCGGGCGAAGTAACCCTAACCCTTGCGGCAAGAGCAGGAGCCATGGGAGATGCCTTGACTGAATCAGCCAGAAGATATGAGGAAATAACAGGCAAAAAAATCCAGGTCATATGCATGCCATATGCAGAACTCAAAGAGACTGCGGTCTTAGATGTGAGGAATAACGCAGGCGCCTATGATTTGGTTATGTTGGATGACCCGTGGATGCCTGAATTCTCCCAAGGCAAACTCTTGACAAATCTTGATGAGTACTTCAAAGACGGTCTGGACGATGATTTCATTGAAAACTGTGTAGCGTTATGCAGGGATCCGTATGGTAAAGGGCCATTATTCGCTCTTCCTGCAATAGGCAATGTTACGATGTTCTACTATAGACACGATCTTCTGAAGAAATACAATCTGTCTCCTCCGAAAACATGGGACGATGTAATCAAGATAGCGGAAATCGTAACGAAAGATGAACCTGATGCATACGGCTATGTGGTCAGAGGCCAGCGTGGAAACCCGATAGTCGCTGACTATCTACCGGTTTTCTGGGCATACGGTGGAGAAGTGCTGGATGAGAACATGAAGCCTACTGTAAACAGTGAAGCAGGAATAAAGGCAATGGAAACCTATTTGAAATTGAAGGAGCTCAGCCCGAAAGGGTGCGAGACTTTTGACAGCGATCAGATTGCCACCGCACTGACGCAGGGGCAGATAGCTATGACTATTGCATGGCCTTCCTGGGTATCCCAGGTAGACAATCCCGAAAGTTCTAAGGTGGTCGGGAAGATTGAATTCCTGGCAGTGCCGGGCCAGGCTAAGGACTCCGCTGCAATGATCGGCAACTGGTTGATGGGCATTCCGGTAACATCAAGGAATAAGGAAGAAGCAGTGGAATTTGCAAAATGGATCATCAGCAAAGAAACGCAAAAGGAAATGGCATTAATGGGCGGAGGAGCTCCTACAAGAAAGAGCCTTTACAGCGATCCTGATTTGACGGCAAAATATCGTCACTATCCGGCACAGCTGTCGGCTCTTCTGCATTCCGTGGCTCGTCCGAGAACTCCTTATTGGAGTCAGATTGAAGACGTATGGGGACTTTACTTGTCACAGATATTGGTCGGACAGATTGATATCCGTGAAGGTCTTGATAGGGCTAACAAAGAGATCGAGAAAATACTGAAATAACGATAACGGTTGGCCTTCCTCTGCTTTAAGAAGCAGGGGAAGGCCGGCAAAAGGTGATATTATGCGAAAAGCTGAGAGACTTACTTATCTATTTGCTTTACCTGCAGTAGTGGTTTTTGCTCTATTGACTGTATATCCGTTGATATACGCTATAGTCACCGGTTTCTACAAAATAGATTTCATAAGAGCCAGAACTATGTTTTATGGCTTTCAAAACTATGCAGAGATCCTTACTGATGACACCTTTTGGGTTGCAGTCAAGAACACGTTGTTGTTTGTTGTGTTAGCCGTAGTTTTCGAGACTCTTCTCGGCACAGTATTTGCCCTGTTCTTTAATTCAGGGTTCCGATTTATGAAGCTTTACAGGACAATAGTCCTTATGCCTATGCTCTTACCGCCTATAACGGTAGCCTTAACATGGAAGATGATGTACGACTACAACTTCGGCATATTTAATTTCCTATTCAAAACCATTGGATTATCGCCTGTAGAGTGGTTGAGTTCCACTGATTGGGCATTACTCTCAGTAGTCTTGACAGACATATGGCAATGGACGCCTTTTGTGTTTCTTGTGATACTGGCAAGCCTTCAGTCTATACCGCTGGAGATATACGAGAGCGCGCAAGTCGAAGGCGCAAGTTACGTTCAGAGCCTAAGATATATCACACTGCCGCTGCTCAGGCCCGCCCTTGCTCTGGTGCTGCTACTACGAACAATTGACACTTTTAGAGTCTTTGACAAGATGTATGTGTTGACCGGAGGAGGCCCGGGTAATGCCACAGAAACCATAACTTACTACATCTATCGATATGGTTTTAGGTACTTCCAAACCGGTTATGCAGCAGCAGCTTCAATCGTAATGGTAATTATGGTCTTGGTGTTCTCAATCCCCTACATAAAGCAGGTAATCGGGACGGCAGATTTTCAACGCAACGCTAATTGACGGACTTTACTAAAACAGGACGCCTTCTTCCCCAATCCCCATTTTCACTGCATCATGAGGGAATGCCTTGATTCTATATTCGAGCCATACCTGATTTTCAGTGTAACTATAGGAAAGTCTGAGTTCGCGGCAATGCATGTCTCGAGTGACTGCCACATCTCCGCGGATAACGCCGGGAACCTTAGACTTGGAAGCTCCTCCGTATACCAGGGTCCATTCCAGCCCCCATGCGTCAGATACCTGGAGCGCCACGTGACTTTCCACCCTATCCAAAGCTTCTCTGGAGAAATCATACCTCGCCCCTATTTTGACGAGGCATCTTTCTGATGCAGCGACTTCCAACTTCCCAATTGCATCTCGCATATGACGATATTGAGGATCATAGGCAGCAGAAGCTTCCACTGCCCAAGCTCTCCCCTGTGAAATCCTGGCTTTCCCCGTAATACTTCGATAAACCTTTGTGTAGAAATCATACCCGCAATCCATTGTCGCAGTAAAGATTCCTTTAGAAAGAGTCAATCTCCCGGTCAAAAGCCCTTTTCTGTCCTTCCTGTCAAACGCGAAAGGAGTCTCCCCGAACACACCGCAATAATCATATCTGCCGGAAACGATGACTGCATTATCTAAAGCCCGGGCCTCCAAGGCTAACGCCCCTTGAAGCACATATCTGGAATCACCTGTAGTATAGCTATCAAAGCCGCAACCCAGAGATAGAGTTGCCTTTGTTGTGTTCCCCAGACGATATGACTGCTCCACCCCGTCAATCCCTATATGCACCTTACTCCCTCGAATAATAGGATCTCCAAACCATAGGGACGTCCTCTCCGCGTAACGGCCGAAGGCTACATTCCACCTGAGCCTTAGCGGAAATGCTCCTAATTTGAAAGGATGACCTTCAAGGACTATCTCCGGCGCCCGTCCTATAGCTTCATAGGGAAGCGGGTCCACTTCACCTTCTTCTTCCTTCTCTCGCCTTTCCACAGGTTTCACATACTGCTCAGCCACGGCGCGGGCAGATGCATTCTTAAAATTCTTGGATGCTTCAAGACGGTAATTGAGATATTTATCGTCTTTCCGCAACCCGTCCTGAACTTGGCGCTCGAAGAACCTGAGGTCGCCTGACAGGGACAAGCCTCCCGGTTCTTTCCATCTCCCTGTCAGCGTCACCCGTGTCTGGTCAGACAGGGAGATCCCTGTCATCTGAGCTTTCTCCACGACGAGATCCGCGGATCTCCTGTCATCGGTGTATCTGATCCTTGTTGTGCCTGAGATTTGCGTGTTGAAAACTCCTGTAAGAGAAAGGTTATCAGAATACTTGAGGCCTAAAGAGCATGTGGTCCCTGAGGATACAGGCAATTCGTGGGCAAGCTCCAGCCTGGACTCGACATTGTTTGCCGTCCTATTCATCAGCTCATATATGTATAGAGAGCCGGTCCCTAGGCTTCCGAAATTATAAAGGTGTTTTAGGCCAAGACCCAGGCCTAACCTGCTGAAATAGTCCAGATACAAAAAACCGCGGAATGAGGAGTTTCTGTAGTAGTTATAGGTGGTTTTAACAAACCAACCTTCTTGAGCTCCATAGCCGACTTGAGGCATATCAAATCTGTTTTCTTCTTTGAGGGGAATGACAAGGTACGGCCAGTGGAAGACGCGCAGTCTGCCTTCCCAGTAAGACAACTGCCAAAGCTCCATCCTGTCGCCTATATGTATTTGTATTTCCTCGGCCTCGACCCGATAATGCGGAATCTCCAGGTCACACGTGGTAAAGCTTCCGCCCTCTATGCGTATCCTTCCAGGTTCAGCCTGGAATTCGGAACCTGTTATATACATAGGGCCTTCCATCTGGTCACCCTGCGCAGTCGCATTCCCCGATTGCAGAACTCCATGCTTCGACGTTAAGCCGTATGTGAGGCTCCGGCCGCGTGCCACATCCTCCCCGTCATGGAGCTCCACATCTCCTGAAGCAGTAAGCTCCCCTGTGACAGCGTCTATCTCCAAGAGACGGCAGATGATCATGATGTCCTTGTACTTAAGGACTACATTGCCTTCAGCCCGGACGAATCTCGTCTCTAAATCAACGCTTAAAACATCACCTGTCAGCTGTGCGGCACTGCTTGAACCTGATGCAGAACCATAAGGCGACAAAAAGACGGATGAGAGACAGATAAGGACTATAGCAAGCAATGCAGGTCGCATAACACTTATGTGCCAATTGAAAACCTTCCTACACATCTCTACAGTCTGCCGCCTCCAGGCGCCTTCTCGCTACGGACAATAAGCAGAGCTCCGACCAAGCCGAATATCATGTTCCCTGTCCATGCCGCGATAAACGGAGGCAAGACGCTGGAACACCCCAGAGAGCGCAGGATTGAAGAAAGCGCATAATAGAAAAAAGCAATACAACCCCCTGACACTATACCGGCAGACCTACCTGTCTTAGGACTCACTGTGCTCACAGCGATCGGCGCTCCGGTTAAGACAAATATGAATGCAGCAAAGGGAAGAGCAAGTTTCAACTGGTAATCTACGATGAGCGCTGCTACATCGACGCCGCCTGCCTGAAATAGATCAATGTATGATTTTAACTCCTTTCTGCTCATTTCACCGGGAGTTTTCTGCCCGTCGAAAAAGGTCTCTAATTTCTGATCCATGCGTAAGTTCATTTCCTTGAACTTGGCTTCATAGACCACGTAGCCCTCGGAATCCAAGTCATGAACTACACCGTCAGAGAGCGTCCATACAACTCCTTTCGCGCTTCCGCTCTTGGCAGTGATAATCCTGGGAAGCCCCTCCTTTCGAACTTCGTAGACCAGGACATCGCGCAATTCCCGAGAAGACGCATCCACCTTCCGTATGTAAAAGAACCTGTCCCCGGCGCCTCTGAAGAACACATTCTCTTCTGCAGTCGGGAGGGTCTCCTGAAGGACCATCCTCCTGATTATGTTCTCGAACTCATGGTTAGCCCAGGG
>DGZL01000132.1:37768-38813 GCA_002398515.1 Firmicutes bacterium UBA4981 | reverse complement strand
ATTCTGAAAGCCCTGACTCCGCCGGTACGGAGGGCGGCAAGCTCACTGTCCTTCCCCAGGCGCATCAGGGACAGCAAGGCGCCGCAAAGAGTAGCTACGGGGATAGACTGGGCTATGGCATCAGGAAGCTTGTATAGAAGCAATCTTGCAACTGTGCTTGTTGCGACTTTCTTTATAATCATCAATTCCGCGAGCCAAAACAGCTGGCTCGCGAGGATTATCAGTATGAATCCGCCTATGCATCCAAGAAAAGGCAGGATAAACTCTTTTGATATGTACCGGTCGACAATCTTCAGAACTTAACCGTCACTCCTATCTGATGAGTGCCTCCGAGACCGGAGTGCCCGGGAACCGTGGCAACGTCCAGGTAAGCATAATCCACGAAATACTTCCCGACATGTAATCCGATTCCGTAAGTCACAGCTCCCTCGCCTAGTCTTATCCCATAATAACCGAATCTGGCAGCCACGTTCGGAGTGAGCCACCGCTCCACCCCGACTCTAAGACACGGTATGCCGCACTTATCGATTCCCGGTGATGAGGCTTGCCCACCGACGTCGTATATATCAAGTGCAACTAACGTATGAGGGTTCGGCCTGTATCCGATTCCGGGACGAATGTTGATTCCTATCTTTTCACTGCTCCCGTCATCCCAATACAACTTCGATAATCCCGCGTCTTGAAGCAAGCAACCGATTGAGAGCTTACTGTTTACATGGTACAAGAGGCCTATGTCCAATCCCCAACGGGATCCTGACACGCTGTCTTCGCCTGTAGGTCGCATTGAATAGTTTTCATATCTGAAATTTGCGCCAATGGAAAACCCTTCACCGACCACAGTAGCGACGGAGCAAGTATACCAGTCCCCTGCCTGATAATGACCGTTGCCCGCAAACTCCCCGAGATGTTCACGGATAAGGCTAAGGCCGACAGTAAGGTCTCCGTGTTCAGGCCAAATACATACCAAGAAATCATCATAATTGTACGTATCTCTGTTGCTAAGGGCTGAGGTGACATGAAAGCCCCTCTGATCCAGCATGGCAAT
>DGZL01000132.1:30882-37486 GCA_002398515.1 Firmicutes bacterium UBA4981 | reverse complement strand
GTGCCTCCCATTGCCATTTGCCTCGCACCGACACAAGCCCACGCACACTCTGTTGCGAAAGCGAGAAGCACAATTACTGTAATAGCAACTATGAGGCACAGACCGTACTTACCAGGCCTTGCCATGAAAGATTCTCCTCTCCCCCGCATAGTATTTTCGCTTTACCCCCGTAAATCCCTTCTTAGACGCCGGTGGGAGAAAGTATCCAGAAAGAGAAATACGCCCCTGGTCATCAGACCAAAAGCGCATATGGACAGGCCACAATTCAAAACAGGCTGCAGTGTTAGTCTGCATTGCTTATTCTTATGGTGTGGGGTTGCCGGTGTTGCGTTCAGGGGACGGCCTGCTCGCGGCGGGCCTCGATCGAATTTGGCCTGTCCATATGCGTGCCAAATTCGGAAACGCCCCTCACACAAACACCAACAGCCCCACGCTAATACTGTTCAGACAAACAACCATAAGCAATCGGCCCCAACTTAGAACTTCGTTGTAAAGGATACTCCTGCTGACAGACGACTGGTATCCAGTAACCCTATGCTGAAGCTAAGACCCTTAGGAAAGTCGAACCGCGCTCCGATATTGAATGCGCCTCCGACATATTCCCCTATTACAGTGGTAATCGGCGCCTGAAACCCCGAACCGCTCGATATAGTCACAGGATTAAGGACATGATCCACGCCTACGAATATCCCGTTAAGCCTACCTGTTCCGAATCCCAAATGGGCTCTGGGTCCGGATGACATAAGACGCTTGCTGGCAGCAACATACAGGGCCTGACCTTCGAGGCCTACAGCAACTGCGGGTAAATCCACAGCTTCCCCCAGAAGCCTGAACTTCAATATCGGATAGATAGTAGCTCCTTCTCTAAAGCCTTTTGAGCCCAGACCCACTTCCAGATTAGGTATGACCCCTGCACATATGTACACGCAATCCGTAAGGCCCAGTCGACTATATCCGATAACGAAGCTACCCTGTCCCAGAGTGTCAGCGGACGGTGCCAGTAAAAGCCCGGTCTCACCCGGCTGGGATGTGGCTGCAAAGGTCAACTGAGACACACTGACAAGCAGCGCCAGTATTATACTTGCAATAGCCACGAGACTTAATGAAGTAATCTTTTTTCTCATAATACAATCCTCCTTTAATAACACCTAGGAGGATTATTCTTCAACAAGCCCTTGTTTTCCTACATTAACCTTGACATGATCTACTTACATATTGATCCAAAAAACGTCTGCGCTCATTCTTGCATATCTCGTTCTATCTCGGCAATCCTTCTCTCCAGTTCGCGCAATCTCTCTAGAGCCTCCGGCAGCTTTCGGGATGCAGCTTCCATCTTCAGCTGTTCTTTGTGGGGACGAGCCGGCCTACCTGACACAAAAGAACCCGGAGGTAGATTCGTCGATACCAGTGTTAAGCCTGCCACAGTACTGCCAGGCCCAATCTTAACATGATCCCTTATACCTACCTGCCCTGCAAGGACTGAGCCTTCCCCGATCTCACTGGATCCGCCTATCCCGGTCTGTGCCACTACAATGCAGCTTTCCCCGATTCGTACGTTGTGCCCTATCTGAACCAAATTATCTATTTTGGTGCCTTTGCCGATAATTGTGGCGCCCATTGTACCCCTGTCGATACAGGTGTTTGCGCCGATTTCAACGTCGTCCTCGATTATGACAGTTCCCGTCTGGGGGATCTTATGATGCTTGTTTTCAGAAGTCACAAAACCGAACCCGTCAGCGCCGATTATCACTCCTCCGTGGATAATGACGCCTCTTCCAATAGACACGCGTTCCCGTATCACTGCATTAGGATAGATTACGGTTCCGTCGCCGATCTTCGTGTCCTCCCCTACATAAACACCGGAATACAGAATAACCCCTTCCCCCAAGACCGCGCAGGCTTCAACTGTTACATTAGGGCCTATCCGAGCGCCTTTACCAATTACTGCGGTTTCAGCCACAATGCTCTCTTTGTGAACTCCCTCAGGGGGACGAGGGATATCAGGCGCAAACATCTCAAGTGTTCTTGCAAAGGCAAATCTTGGGTTATCCACGAGTATGCCCGATTTTCCCTGAAGACTGTCTCCGTGTTTCGCTATGACAGCGCCTGCATGACCCTTAACGGCAATTTCAAGGATCTTGGCGCTTTCTGCAAAAGTGATATCATGCACACCTGCATTTTCCACAGGTGATGCCCCCATAATACGAAACCGGGCGTTCCCTACCGGAACACCCCCGACGATCTTCGCCAATTCCTCCAGCGTTATCTCTTTACCCATCTTGACACACTCTCACTCATAATTTCGGATAATCCGAATGATATCAGATGTCATGTCAATCCCGAAAGATTGAGCCTCTCCGGCTTCAGAGTTGTCCTCAACCAGTTCCATGTTGATACCCATCTTATCCCTGAAAGCTGATACTGCGCCGTGTATATCCCTCCTGATACGGTCTTCTGTCTCATCTCGACTTGCAGTAAGTTCACCGAGCTCCTTAGTGAATTGAGCCTCTCTCACCTTGAACTCCTGGGCTATCTCGGCACGCCTCGTTGAAAGCTCAATCAACCCTCGCCTGGAGACCTTATCCTGCCGCATCTCAAGATCACCGGCACCTATAGGCAGTGTGTCAGAGAACAAGCCCTCAACTTCCTTAGCCACTCTCTCTCGTTCCTCTTGAAGCCGGGAATCTACCCAATTGGCTTGTTCCCCTCTATAGCGCGCGAGTTTCTCTTCATCCTCAGCAGTCTCCTTGGCTTCATACAGCGCGTAAATATCATCTTGCGCTTTCCGCTTAGCATCGAGTTTTGCCTCGACTTCATCTGTGAGGTGCCTGAGCTCCTCTTCGAGGGCATCCCGCTTGGCATCTGGCAACTGCAGGAGTTGTAGTTTCATTTGTATATTTATGATAGTGAGATAGCTTTCCTTGACCACCCTGTCTTGAAACTCGTCAAATTCGTTGTTAAGACGAGCCTTCTCTGCGTAAAGCCTGTCTTCCAGGCGTGCCTGAAGCTCCATTCGCTTGGCCTCTATGCGCGCGTCCGCTTCCTCTATGAGAGATGTCTCCATCAAGGCGAGCCTGGATTCTAATGCACCGGGATAGTCAGTCAGTTTGAAGCCTCCATCAGGATCTAGCAAAACTTGCTCCTCCAAGACCTGTCCTGCCGCATCTATGCACTTCAACACGTCTCCTTCAGTGAGTCCCGATGCGTCCACATAACTCCGCCACCGGCTTTTACATGTCTCTATCTCTCGCTCAATACGGACTGACTCAATCCACAAGGGATGCTTCTTCATCACTTGATCCAGTAAGACATAACCCGTCGTGTTGTCTTCCAAGATGTCAGTTGCCAAGGTTCCCGACTCATGTTCCACAAGTGTACGCTCATTAGTTTTACCGACATCAGTATGGACAACGCCTGAATGTTCCAGGCTGAGTGAGTCTGTTTCTCCATAGGAATCTTGATTGCTTGCTTCTTCGGATATGATATCTAGCGCAAAAGGTGCTGCCTCATCAGACAAAGAGATATCAGCTAACTCATGGATCCTGAAATCTTCTGAAGCAGGCAATGAAAGAGTGGGGGCCCCTCTGTCAATGACGAGGGGCCTTATAGGTTCAAGCTGATTTTGAAAATCAATAAGGTACTGAGTCCTATGAAGAACAGAGGTATCACCATGTAGTGAAACCTCTCGTGTTGCCGGAAACTTAACTGCTATGGCAGCCAGGACTCCGACAAGTCCAATTGTCACGCCGTATGCTAACCGTTTCATCAGTATCCCGCCAAAGCTCGGCATTCAAACTAGCCCGGGCGACTTGCCTATTATTTCACCCCGAGCTTCTTCAAAACAGGATCAGTAAGATCCTTGCCTCCGGTGACGACAATCGGTATGGACATGGGCACAGATTGTGTACCTACAATGCTTTCGCTCTTGTCGCGGATAGGCACAAGCGCCTCAAACTCTACTCGCTGGCTGAGAACAATGGAGCAACCTTCGCTCTTGCCAACTTCTTCAATAGTTGTTTGAATCCTGTCCTGGAAAGGTTTATTCAACTCTATTTGCTTTTCGGCTAATTTCATTTCGAGCTCCAGAAGTTTCTTCCGTTTACTCTCTTCGTCAAGACCTTCAGCTTGAGACTCGTATTCCTTCTGAAGTTTCTGGGCGAATCCTTCATAATCCTTCTGTGCTTTTGTATACTCAGACGAGCCTTCCACTGCTGCAATTATCCTTGACGAGTATACGAATCCAACCGGGCCTGCCCCGTTTGCAGCTCTAAGACTTTTGTCTCCGATCAGGCTTACAACAACTGCCACAGCGGCAATAATGACTACCAGTAAACCTAGAAGCTTTGTCTGGGATTTTGACATTCCTGCACTTCCTTTCACCAACACTAACACTTCGACTGAAAACAGAAGGGAGCGTGTCCCTTATAATACGCCAATTATATCAATGGTATCATATAGCCGCAAGGACTTTCCACGGTCTCATCCTTACTGCGCCAGGTTCTTTCAGGATTGCCTAGAACATTTGGCCAAAACTGAGGTATGCTTGACCTCCTTGCTTACCAAACCCATAATCAACCCGGAGCATCCCTATAGGGGTCTCGACTCTGACTCCGAGACCTGCACCTGTTGAGAGGCCTCCTTCACTGAACCGCTCTTCCTTTAGCCAAGTAGTGCCTGTATCCACGAACACCACGCCCTGCACACCCTTTAGTATCCGGAACCTGTATTCGGCATTGGCAAGTAGCATGTTGTCGCCGTAAAATTCGCCGTAGTCGTACCCGCGCAGTGTTTCAGCGCCGCCGAGACGGTACTGCTCATGCAGTGGAAGCCCTCCTGTAGATAACCCACCTGATAGCCTCACTGCAAGCACCTGATCCGGCCTGACTTCCCGATACAAGCTACCTTCTCCTTGGAATTTCGAGAATGTGTAGCTGCCGCCGAGCAGTCCGCCTGCGGTTTCCGCAGAAGCCCGCCAGTAGAGCCCCTTAGTCGGGTTCATGTAGTGATCTCTCGTATCACTGGTTAGCGATAATGTAAGGCTTCTTGTATCACCGCTGGGGTTCTCTCCGGGTATCCATACCCACTCTGCCTCGGTCTTGCCTTCTTGAGGCATGGGAATAAGACTCGTGCCGTCGATCCTGAGAGATAAAGACAGCCTCAAATCCTGTTTCAGAGGCCTCCCTATAGATATGTTTCCGCCTCTCCTAAGCTCATTATATCTGATTTCAGCGGGAGGAGTCCCTTCCTTCCATTGGAATTTTTCCTCATCCCACTTCCTGGTTACTGTCTGAGTGCGATTATAGAGGTTAATGCCGAATGAAGTCTGCTTCGCGTCAATCCATGGGTCATAGAAACCCAAAGTGTAAGAACTGCGGCCCTTTCCAAACTGCCAATTGACGTTTACAGTCTGAAGCCTACCGAGGAAGTTTGACTCAGTAACCTCGATATACCCGATGAATTTCTCAGCGCTGCTGTATCCTGCGCCTATCCCTGCACTGCCTGTCCTGGTTTCCTTCAGCACATAGGTGACTATGTAAGCGTCGTCATCGTCGGCCACGTCCAACTTTATGTCAATACTCTCGAAAATCCCGAGGTTCACGAGTTTTCGCTGGTCCTCACGGAGTTTATTGACGTCCAGCAATTCACCGGGCTTCACCGTGACATATCTGCGCACCACATAATCCTTGGTCTTCTTGTGCCCCTCGACCCTGACATCCGCCACACGAAGCTCTACGAGTTCTATCGTGACGTCTCCCTGTTCTGTGATGTTCACGTCTTTGATCTTGGCAGAGTAGCCTTCGTTATAATAATACTTGAGAATTCGTTCGAGATCGCCGTTGAGCTTCTTCAGGTTGAGAATCTCCGCCGGTCGCACACTCATCAACAGCTCAAGCTTGTCCCGGCTGACTGCCTCGTTACCCTTGAAATTGATAGAAGTGATCTTCGGGTTTTCTACAACCTCGTATACAAGCCTTATCCCTCCCAGCTGAGGATAAAACCTTGCTGCTACGTCAAAAAACAACCCGGTATCACTAATCGTTTTAAGGTCAGATCTCACAGCCTCCTCTGTCAGCAGGTCTCCGGGTTTCACCTTAATGGCTTCCATAGCTATTTCTTGGGAGACAGCCTGAAGCCCCTCAACCTCTACTGAAATTATCTTCTCACCTGCGGGCACCTGCGCTAGAGCACAGGGAGCATGTAGACCGACAAAAGCTAAGATGAAGGCTGCAACTAGCGCTACCGGAATGAATTGCGCACGGATGTTCTTGGCGCTTGACTGGATTTGCCCGGATAATAGGTTCACAATTGTCCCTCCTTATTCGACACAGGCACGTATTCACTTACGTATAATCCTAACGGTTTTCTTTCAATCATGTTCCGACAAAATTCGAGAGCAACATGGGTATCCTCTTCTACCCACCTCACGTAAATCCTTCCCATCTACGCATCCAAATATTGATGGTATCAGCAAACAGTCCCAGATTCTCTACGTAGATTGCCACCAATCTCTGACGCAAACAATAGTGTCACGCCTAAGTATGAGCTCATTAGTTTTCGCTGGTTTTCCCAGGTCTTGGGTGGCCCTGCACGGTACGTACACTTT
>DGZL01000132.1:0-30577 GCA_002398515.1 Firmicutes bacterium UBA4981 | reverse complement strand
GGTCTCATGGTGATCTACTTAGAACCTGAGCCTGGCTTCGATACCAAAGACCTTCTCTCCCTTTTCGTCAAGAGTCCCTGTAAATATTACACCGGGACGGTAAAAATAATCAAATCTCAAAAGTCCGTATGACTCAGGACCCAACGTTTTCTCATAACTGAGATAGAGGCTGTCTATGAGATACTTGCCGACTTTCAGACTCAGTTGATTGGAAGTGCTTCTCTGAAGCCTAAACTCGTCTAAAGCCAGAAGATCCTCAAATACCCTACCAATTCCTCCTGATACCTGCAGACGAAGTTCCTGCTCAAAAATCTTAGTTATTTCCTCTTTGAACGCTCCTTCAACATCCCCGGCAAGTATCTTCGTCACCGCACCGGGGTAGTTCAATAACGACAGGATCTCATCATGGGTCAAAGGAGGGCTTGACGATAACTTAAGAGCCAGCTCATCAGGTAAAACCCCGTGAAGCCCGATGAATATTCTCGCCTCGCCCGTAGTGGTTTCGGCTTCGACTTCGATTCTGGGCATAACGCCTTGCTTCTCAGTAAACTCAGCCGAGGCTTGCCGTAAGGTAAACTCATTTCCGAAGTACGCAAACCAACCTCTCCGAGCTTCCATTCTACCTGACATTTGTGGCTGCTTGAGAGTACCGCTAAGCTTTAAAGACCCTGATGCCGGAATGTCCATGATTTTGGTTCGCAGACGAAGGTCCCCTTCAGTATCTATAGTCAGGGCCAAATCCGCGTCAAATGAAATGCCCCCCCCAAAAGACCATGTATCAGGCGACATTATCGCTTTTACAAGACTGATTCGGCCTGAGATTAAGGGATAACTGATAGGACCATATACCTTAATATCCGAATTGACAAGACTCCGGAACATACCTGTATTTACCAGCGCATCCCGCGTTGTGAGCCTCAAATCCAGACCCGGTCCTTCTTGCTGTTCAAAAAATGTGACAGCACCGGATACCTTGACTTCACCGTCGCCGAGCAGACATGAAAACCTCTCAACTATCGCTTGAGTCCCTTCGAACTTGACTGAGCCGTCGATATTTCTGAACACGTCAGTAATAGGGGAGAGCTTCACCGTCCCGTCATTCACCAGGGCAGAGCCATACAGCCTTGGAGCTGCAATTGTCCCGGCAACATGAAGGTCGATGTTTGTCTCACCTTCCGCCCACTCAACTCCTTGGTAAAACGTGGAGATAAGCTCAAGCTTTGCATTGGTCATCTTCAGGTTCACGTCTAGTTCCTCGCTGGATGCGCAAGCCATTATCCCTATCGCCTCAAGACTTTCTTTCGGGATAGGAGCCCTACCGTATACGGTGGCTCTGTGACGCCCCTGAAGTATCTCACCGTCTTCAATGATGATTACGCCGTCACTGAACGTCATTCTTGCAGCCAGCAAATCAAAGCCTATCCTGTCCACACTGCCGCCGGCAATTCGAAGCGATAGGGTCACAGACGGGTCCCGAAGTTCCCCTTCGGCTTTCACGGCAAGATCTGCATTACCTGCAAATGAGTATTTCCATCCCAACACGGCAGACAGGGCACTGATATCAAAGCGCCTTGCTGAAGCCATAAGAGAAATCGACTCACCTGTCCCCAAACTACCTTTAGCCTCGAAGTAGCCACCGCCTGCTTGGAATAACTGTAAGAGCCTGACGTCAACACGATCTCCTACGATTCCTGCATCAAGCGAGGCGCTTTCGAGGGGAATCCCTCCTACGGACAGATGACGTGTATCAAGTTTCAATTCGAGAGCAGGATGGGACAGATTTCCCATGACATCGACTGTACCGCTGATTCTACCGTCGATGGGGTCATTCTTTCCAGGGCGCACAATCCCAAGGGCAGTCTTCGCATCCAGCTCATCAGCAGACAGTGTAAGGTTCACAGGGTTCCCCTTATCGAGGCTTATGTTTCCTCTAGCGATGACTGTGCCGGTCCCGTCATGGATTACTGCGCGCCTCACACGCACCTCGTCACGACCCCATTCCAGGTCACAAGTTACATCAGGCAAAATTGCATCCATGACTTGTACATTCCTCGCCACAATTCGCCCTTCCGCTTGCACATTGCCAAGCTCGCCTGTTATCCTGCCGTTGAAACCGGCTATTCCTCTCTTTATGGGATTGCTTGGGATTTCCATTGGAAGTCTGGATAAATCGAAATCTTGTATGTCGACATCAAGACTAAGTTTGCCTTCACGCGTTACATTCCCGGACGCGATAATCCTGATAGCGCCTATCCCAATGCTCAAGTTCTCTATGTTCATGGTATCTCCGGCATATGTAAAACCTGTGGTGGCATCCTCCAGCTTAATACCGGATATCTCGCCTGATGAGAGCCTGGCTTCTCCTTCAGCCTCCGGGTTCTTTGTCGTCCCTCTGACAGCCACCTTCCCGGAAAGTTGCCCACTTAGAGGAATTTCGCCCATTCCCACAATGGACACCAGTTCGGCAACAGGCAGCCCGGTAATAGTCGCTGACAGATCCAGACCAGGGTATTCCAGGCCTAATTCTATCACACCCGCAATTTGGCCTGCTGCATCTCCCCTGGCCACCAAGATATTTGAGAGACAGATCGTATTATCCTTGAAACTGACCCGACCTGCTGCGGAGTCCAGCTTAATCCCGTAAATTATGGGATTTGCAAGTTCAGCGAGTCCATCCAGGGAAAGCGCCTTGTCCTTGCCGGAAACAGTCCCCACAAAATTGGCGGTGCCTGTAATTTCGTTATAACCGAATGATTCTCCTAACTTTTGAAGATTAAGTTCTTTTGCAGCCACCTGAGCTTCAAAATCAGCATTATCATGAATCGCGCCTCTTGCGGTCAGATAGCCGTCAGGGCCTTCTGAGGCCAGTTGGTCAATGACTATTTGACCATTCTCCGCTTTGAACTCCGCTTTTGCAATGTCAAACGAGTAGCTTTTGACATTGCCCGAAGCTATGCCGCATGACCCTTGAACGCTGTAGAAGCCCTTTTCAGCCTCGAGCACAACCTTGGCTGCTAAAACCCCGGAGGTTACAATGTCCTCCCATGTGAAGTAGGATGCGGCTTCTTTCGCTGAGATCTCTTTGATATCGAGGGACAGCCATGTCCACGGATTCACAGCGGACTCATCTTCCGCCCTTTTGAGGAGCACAACGCCGCCGGCGTCAATCTCTCCGCCCATAGTGAAAATTGCAGCGTCAGAAAGAGTTATCGCATTGTTGCCATAGCGGAACTTCCCTGTGGCCTTACTTGCTTTAAGTGATTTCTCTTGAACTTCAAAGGCGAGATCTGATAACTCGAAATCACCTTCTGTCCAAAGTTCCTCAAGAGATCCGGTAAGTTTCACATTGACTTTTCCTCGCCCTTGTATATCACCTGCGATACCCAAGCCCAACATTTCTTTGGCATGACTCAATTGGATATCACCAAAGGACGCATTAATATCAAAATGGGGATGGGCAAGATCGGTGATAGACCCTTTAACCTCGATAGGAGAGTCGCTGAAGATCATTGTCAGCCTCTCTGAGCTTATGCCGTTCCCGAGAAGCTTGAGTGTGCCTTCAACATTCGAAGCAGGCGATTTCAATCTAGCATGTTCTATCTCTACATCAGACAATGATATTTGCCCGCTCAAATCCAAATCCGGGTAGAATCCCTTAACCCCGACATCCAACGTAGCATCGCCTGACACATTAAGAGGCGCGCCTGCCACAGTGATTTCTCCTAGTTCTTCCAAGGCCAGATGCTTGCTTTTCACCCTAATATCTATCTCAGGCTTTTTGCCGAAATGTAAGAGGCCCCACGCTTCAAACCCGGACTCCCCGAAGTTTCCCGTCATTCCCCTGACATCCAGGGATTCTTGGTCAAAATCCACCTCAGCAGCGACATTATCAAGTCTTGCGCTGATAGCGTCAAGAACTAGGATCCCTTTCGTCACTATGGCTTTCCCGCTGTACGATACGTCATCCTCTCGGGCTCTTTCGAATACCAACTGAGCTACACCGTTTCCGCTGAGCTCTTTGATCCCCGGATAAACCCGGCCTGCTGCAAAAGACACATTTAACATGTCGGCTGTGCCTTTGAACAGAAAAGGACCGTTCGGCTGACTTGCAAACTGAATCGTACTCTTGGCCTTACCTACTATGCTTTTGACACCGTCTAGAATATTGGACGCGCTAAAGGAAGCGTCACTTACCGTAAGCGTGCCTTCATAGGTCGGAGCCAGGCCGAAACCGCCGGAAAACGATGCTTCGAGGTAAGCGGCGCCCTCAATGGACTCGACTCCTTTTAGTATTGGACCTACCTTAAGTGTCCCCCCTGAGATAACCGCATCTCCTTGAAAAGATCCCTCGGCCTTCCCCACGCCTTGGAATTTCAAATTCGCGGCTACGTCGCCGTCCATGTAATCAAAGCCCTCGATCCCATCCTCAAGGATAACCCTACCGGATGTGAGATCTGCAAATCCCTCGTACTTAACCCCTTCGTCGCTGCTTCTGAAAGAGAATTCAGAAGTCACGTTCCCATCGAGATTCCGAAGACCCGGATAGATCCTCTCTGTGCTGACACTGCCCGAATGTATCTTTGCCTTTGCGTCATAAGTCAGGCGGCCGTCACCGGGAGATGAGAACCTTAGGTCAACAGCAGCCAGGCCTCGGGCTTCCAATAAACCGGGTATGACCTCATCTGCTACAAACGCGCCTCTCTTCATCGTGGCTTCCCCAGAGTAACCTGCAAGCTTTGCCCCATGGGTTAGGAAGTGAATCTCTCCTGTAGCGTCACCCCTCAGGGATCTTATGAAACCTTCAATCTCGCCTACCTCCATGGCGCACCCGGCAGTGGATATGACCCCGTCGACAGTAGGTTCTTCTGCGTATTTGCCTTTGAAGCTCACAGTACCCATAACCGGACCTTCGAGGCTTCGTATACCTCCTGCGATTTCTGTAGCAACAATGTTGCCCTGTTCTATGTGCCCGCTACCTTCGTACTCAAGAACGTCGTCTCCTCCGCCTCGAAAGCTGACATCTAATAACCCTTCGCCGGAAAATTCCTTTATCCCACCAGGTGCGTCCGATGCTTCTATCATAACTTGAGTGACACTCAGATCTCCGCTGTATATGAGCCTGCCTTCGGAATCTCCCACGACATCCATGTCACCTAAAACCTGCCCTCGAGCCTGTCTTAGCCATGGCAGCCCGTCGCGGATTTCGACTGTTCCTCCAGCAAGACTAATCTTTGCGCCGTATTCCGTCTTGCCCGGCAATTCCCCGCGGAATAAAACGCTTCCGCAGGCCTCTCCTTCTGAAATTTGAAGTTTGGCAATTTCAGTTGTGCCTGATACGTCTGTCACGCCGTCTGTGAGATTAAGTACGCCGTCACACTTGAAAGTCCCGGGAGACCGGCCTTGGAATTCAACTCTGCCGTCTACAGTGCCTTTGGATAATCTGATTTTTCCGTAAGGATCTCCTTCAAGAGAAGACTCAACCGGTTGAAGCCTATGGTCTAGAGCTACGTTAGCCTCTCGGACATTAATGAACCCCTTATACCTGACACCCGGGGCTTCTTCGCCGGAAAAACTCACAGCCCCGGTCAGGTTCCCTTGAGCAAACTCAATGCCTTGGGCGGGGAACGCCGCGTCGGCACGCCCCGAAATCAGCCTTACTTGTCCCTCATAACCGGTGAGAGTTCCTCCTCGGCTTCTGAACGTAAAAGACGCTTCAATATCCCCGGATACTTCCTCAACTTCCGGCAAGATATTATCTGCAGCCATAACCCCTCTATCCATTTTCAAAGTGCCGTACGTTTCTATGTCGTCCCCTGACTTGCCGGCGAAAGCCAGATCCATGCATGCAGGGCCTTCCACCTGCAAGATGCAGTCGCCTAGCCCTACTGCCTTCTTCAGCGCCTCACCTGCTGATAGGCAAGGAGTATCCAAGGCTGTGCTACCTTCAAAAGACAGAGACTCGTCCTCAGGGTTCTTCCAAAACTCAACTGCTGCTTTACCTTTTGCCGAGACCTCTCCAAACCTGAACCTGCTATCAATCCATTGCACGTGACGGATATTCGCTGAACTCTTCCCTTGACAGGCCAGACCGGTCTCATCTAGCTGGAAGTCTAAAGCCAGGTTCAGACTGCTCGCAATATCCGAAAACTGTCCGACGTCTGCTGAGACACCGTCTAATGAGATACTGGGCGCACTGAGTTCAGCTTCAGCTATACTTGCCTTCCCCCGAATCCTGATTCCTTTTTGCGTCCCAGGCCTCACGTGAGCCTCTATGTCGACTGTTCCGCCTTCCAGATTCACTGTATCAACACTGCTTAGGATCTGTCTTATGCTTTCAACAGTCTCTTCCCTCACTCCGACCGGCTGATGAGCGACTGCATCCACAACATTACGCAGATCTCTTAACCAGGCATGAGACAGCGGTCCGGTCAGACCGACGTCACATGTTATGGCGCCGGTTGACAGGTCGTATCCACCTGTCACCGCAATGCGAGTCCGCTTTTCGTCACCTGTAAACAGATGGACGCGGCCTGCTGCTCTTGACCTGGTAAACGTAACGCCTCCGTTTATTCCTGAAATAGCAAAAGGCGTGCCAAGTCCCGGAATCCCAACAACCTCACATCGGCCGTCCTTAACAGATACAGAACCTCGGAACTCCTCCAGCGCATCAACTGCCTGCCCTAAGTCAAATCCGGCTTTCCCCGGGGAAATCTGGAAATCAGATGGAAGCTCTATCCTAAGTAACGGTTCAATTAGGAGAATGCCTGTGACGGCTTGAGCTATGTTCCTACGTTTGGTGATAACATCCAACAATGAATAACCTATTTCTACATGGCTGGCTGAAAGAACAGGAGAGTCAGCACTGGATTCAATAGCGACAGACAAGTCAGATATTATCACTTCGCCAAGGTTCTTACCGACGATAGATCCGATTTCCACATGGACTCCCAGCGCTTCTTCAAGCGCCTTTTCTATCGGATCATGCGCAGCCAGGAGAATGGCATTTTGGATCTTCAGAAGGTTAGCGTAAGCAAAGAGAATTGCTGCAGCTATGACAATAATTACCACTATAAGCAGGGTTTTCATTTTACTCGACGAAGATGCCATAATCTACCCTCCCAGCTTCAACATAGTTCGACGCAAACTATTTCATTCCTTCATAAACCGGAGCCCCTACGCTGTGCGCAGGGGCTCCAGTTCATGGCACAAATGGAAAGCGTAAATAGTCACTTCTCGACAGTCAGTTCCAAATCTGTCTCGCCCTCTATCACGTAACCTGTAGGTAATATGACCTTCACTACATCAGCCTGATCTTCCTTAGCTGTTTCACCGTCCTCAACACGGGGAAGCTTGTCTTCCGCTCGCTGAGGGATTTCAGTTTCTACTTGAAAATTCAGTCCGAGAGGGAACTTGTCATTTTCTAAAACCCCTTCACCTATGGGGCTTGCCTCATCAATATCTCCCTGCCCACCGGCATAGAACTCCACCACTATATCATTATTCTTTTCAACAGTGGTCATATCACGAATCAACTTCTCCAGGCTCTCAGCAGGTGAACGCTGGTCGGCTTTGCTATCTGCCTTCTCTTCTTCATCCTCAAGAGGCACAACTCCTCCGCCTCGGACTGTAAGATAAAGAATCCCGGGACCCACGTGTTCAGGAATCTTCACGTCTATGCCGTTAATCTCAGGCACGCCTCTATATGGATGGAGCCTGACTTTTACCTCTACGGTCTCGCCCGGGGAAATAGTGTTCTTTGATGCTTCGGCCTGGATAATACGGGCTGTCTGCCTCCGCTCTTCAACTTCGACATAGGCTTTCATCCCGGTCACGTTGACCTTGGTAAACTCATTATCTACCAAGGCAAAAAGAACATTAAGAAGCTCGCCTCCGGACATCGCAGATATGTCCACAGGGCTGAAAAACATGTTTTCCCTGGAAATCGGTGTTTCAAGACTCTCAGTCTGAATCTCAAAACTCACAAGACTTGTCCCTTGCCCGATTCTGTCTATGGCTGAGTCAAGGCATTCTAGGATAAATGAAGATACGAGCTTGCCAATGAGCGCTTCACTGTCGATAATGTCCGCTCTGAACATCCTCACTGCACCGGTATCTTTGTCTCTTACAGTCAAAGCTATAGGAATTGTTCTAGGCATCTCATCCAGTCGTACAAGTACACCCTTGGAGCGATCCTGGGTTACTGTACCCACAACATCAAGAGGGCTTCCTATCTTATAAGGTTTTAGAATTGAAGAGACAACTCGATGCACTTCAGCCCCTGTGGCAATATAACCTGAATTCCCTTGGAGAAGCACATCGTGACCGAATGCGATCATAAGTTCGCCTTTTCTATAAGTCACAGTACCGAGCACAGTAGCGGAAACGTCGCCCCTTATGAGCTGCACTCCCAGAGCCGAGCCAGGTTCAAGTGAAGCTGTATCCTTCATAGATGTGTCTTGGGCAATTCCCATGGCAATCGGCTGAAGGCCGTAGCCCTTCAATCCATCTGCCAGAGACTGAAATGCTCGCCCTCCCAAGCCGCTTATTATCACAGGGCTCTTGACAGGTGTCATTACCAAAGGCGTCCCCGGCTCCAAGCCTATCAATGTCTTCAAGTCTTCACTAACCGCGACAGGGGCATCAAACCGGCACGCTCCAACGTGATATCCTTGTGAGGCTTCCAAAACTCTAAGGATTTCCCCGATTGGGGTCACGAGAGCCAAATACGGGTCTGAGCCGTCACTGAGGGAGTGGGTTATCGCGCCTATAAGGCGTCCGTCTATATACACTGGACTGCCGCTCATTCCTGCTGCTACCCCACCTACTGCTTCTATGACTTCTCCGCTTGCCCTCACAAAAACGAAGTCGCCTGCGGCTGCCCCGCCTTTCAAAATGCCCAAGACTTCTATGTCAAACACGTCTATCTTCGTACCTGAGATGACAGTCTTGGCAATACCTTTCATCCCCGGTAAAACCTGTGAAATAGGCATGAACTCAGGGTTCTGTTGCGCTCCTGCCCGGGAATAAGGGAAGGCTCCGATGCCCAGTAGCAGCAAACCTAAGACAACTGTAACAGCGGCGGCTATGAGCTTCTTGCCCGCCGGTTTTTTGGTTATTGAGACTGAAATCATAATAGTAGGATTCTCCCTTCGCAGCCCTTCGCGAGCTGCAAGTTACTCACAGGCTTTACGGACTTTTGGAAGCTGTCTTAGGTGCGCCGGCAAACACAAGAATCGCGTCAGCTACCTTCCGTTCTCTTCCGTCTGACGGAGTATTCATGACATAGTCACGAACCACCATTGTCGACGAGCCCCCACCATCCAAATTCATAGCGTCCTTTGCGCCTAATTCCAGTGTAATATTGGCCAATTCTTCTAAGGTTACCCCTATGCTGTGATATGCCTGCCGTCCTGTTACGGCAACCAGCAGGAGCTTTCCGTCATCGGTTACCCCTACCGCAGTCCGAGGCGCCCGACCGGTGGCCACGTCTGCCTTAAACTGCTCCTCACCGGAAGTCACATTGACTTCCCCGTCTCTTACCAGCCTTGGGCCGCCGCCTACAGCATAGACTACCCCTTCTCCCAACCAATCAGGAATCAAGTTGCCCGCTGTGTCTACTGACACATTATCAATAAGAATCCTTCCGTCCCGGGTTATCCCCATGGCGGTCCTGGCCATAATGGGCAGACTCTTTAGTCTGCCGTCTGCAATAATCAGGCCGAGAGGGGTACCGTCTGACGCGTGAAACACTCCGTTGACCCCTGCTATCGCGCCAGACCTTGACACAAGCTCACTGACAGGGGCCAGGCCAAAACTTTCGAAAGAACCTGCAAGAGCAGTCTTTACCGTTACGTTCTCATCACTTGTCTCAATCTCCAGAACGTCAACAGTAACAGGACCGGCAGGAGTGCCGGTGTTCAAGGTAATGTAGCGGATACCGGGAGCTATGGTAAGGGCAGACTTATTACTATAGACCGTCGGCACATCCACAACAAATCTTACAGGATCTTGTAACCAGAATGCAGTCACATCAGGGAGCGCATAATTAAGATCTATGACCGCTCTGGTTTTTCGCTCTTCAACCGTGGCAACCCTTACTCGATCAATGGCTACATGGTCCAGGAGAGAATCAAATTCCCCTTCCACATATGTATCTTCAAAATCAATTACGACCCTTGGCGGGTTCTTCATCTGCATGACCTTGAACGGGACTTCCCTTGTCAGATGAAATACTATCCTGACCTTGTCAGGATGAATCCCATGCCTTGATTGGGTCAGAGCCGCCATTTCATCACCGGGCCGATGAATATGGATTTCCATTGCTTTGGAATCCCACGAGACATCGTAATCCCCGGTTACTCTGAGAAGCTCTGCAGGAACAAAAGGAACACCGGATATGCTTATCGGGGATTCATCGAAGGTTCGCTTCTCACCCGAAGACAACGTCCATTCCTTCTGATGCAGCAGAATTTCAAATCCCCCACCCGGTATGCTGTAGGTGAGACGCTCAGCCCCGGGATCGTACCTCATCGAGGTTTTCAACATTTCAGCCACGAAAGTCGCAGGCACAAAAAGGACGCTACCTCTGGCAATAGCAGGCACCGGCAAAATAGCTCCGCTCTCATCAATGACCAGCTTCGCTTCGCTGATATTGGAGACTTCGCTGATAGTCACCCACCCGGCGCTGCACGTTGTCGTAACAAGGAAAAAGATGATGCAAAAAGCAATATATGCACTAGTTGCCATGTAATACCATGGGCGTCTCATAAGATAAGTAAACCTCCTTCCAAAGGTCACCTCTACCTTTCAGTTCTATACAAAAGCCAACTATCCTCTTGTGAGAAAGATGGTTCCGGATGAAGCTTCTTGGAGATTCCAGAGAGAAAAGCAGGCCGGATTATGAGGACATGCGGGTTCACACAAACTTGGCGCCTGCCACCAGAGTGTTTTTAAGAACCTCCGGCGATCCAAAAACCTTGCTTGCGCCCATAATAACACAAGTCATAGGATCCTCTGCGATATGAACAGGAATTCCGATTTCTTCTGACATGCGCCTTACAAATCCGTTAAGCAGAGCGCCCCCGCCGGTGCAGACTATCCCTCTGTCAACTATGTCGGCGGCGAGCTCAGGAGGGGTGCGTTCCAGGACTCCCTTCACACTATTGATGATTTCATTGACAGGCTCAGAGAGGGCCTGACAAGCCTCTTCAGAGGATAAGTTGATAATTTTAGGTAACCCTGTGACAAAATCCCTTCCCCTTATTTCTGCGGTTTCAGTGGGACTCCCGGGGCAAACTGACCCAATCCGTATTTTGATATCCTCTGCAGTACGCTCTCCTATCATAAGATTATGCTCTCGCCTGACATACCTTATAATTGACTCGTCAAACTTGTCTCCTCCGATTGCACAGGAGTCAGCAACAACAATGCCTCCAAGAGAAATGACAGCGATATCAGTAGTCCCTCCGCCAACATCGACAACCATGTGCCCTGAAGGTTCCCATATGTTGAGACCTGCGCCAATAGCCGCAGCCATCGGCTCTTCCACGAGAAAAGTCTGCCTAGCCCCTGATTGTGCCGCAGCCTCAAGCACTGCTCGCTTATGGACCCCTGTCACCCCGGAAGGAATACAGATGATTACTCTAGGTCTTATCAAAACTTTGCGGCCGCATGCACGATTTATGAAATAACGGAGCATTGCCTCGGTTATCTCATAGTCAGCAATGACTCCGTCCTTCATCGGCCTAATAGCTAATATCGAACCCGGAGTCCTCCCAATCATCCTGCGGGCTCCTCCGCCGACTGCCAACACTTTACGCGTTTCGGCATCAACGGCAACAACTGAAGGTTCACTGATTACTATACCTTTGCCCTTGATGTAAACCCTTGTATTAGCTGTTCCCAGATCGATTCCGATGTCCACAGACAGCCCCAGCATGGGTTTATTCCTCCTAGGAGCCTCAGCAAACCATTTGATAATGCAGCTGGATTGAAAGGCTTATCCAATGTGTAAATAAGAAAAAACCGTCGCAAGGTAGTTCCTTCTACATACTGCGAAGATTTCCTCCAAACAAAGGGGATGCCTAACCCCTCTTTTTCTCTCTGTATTTCCTCCTTGTAGCTTCTCCGCCACGAATGTGGCGCTCTGCCTTATTCTGCTCCAGTACTCGCTTGACTTTCTTCGAGAGAGGCTTACTTATCATGGGAAGTCTCTCTGTTACATCCTTGTGCACAGTACTCTTACTGACATTATATAACTTGGCCGTCTGTCTTACAGTAGACTTGGTCTCGATAATATGGCCGGCAATGTCAAGCACTCTACGCCGAATGTAATCCCTCATCTCCGCTGCCCCCCTGCCCCGGTTTAATACCATGTATATTCCTGGGACAGCGAGATATGTCAGGGTTACTTATGAGAGAACAGTATTACAGGAATCCTGCGGGATCGACAGTTTCATCACCGAAAACCACTTCAAAGTGAAGATATGGCCCGGATGTGACGCCTGACGCGCCGGCGTTTCCTATGATCTGCCCTTGTTTCACTGAATCTCCGCGATTCACGAGGCTCGACGTCAAATGGGCATACTTGGTCTTGATGCCGTTCGGGTGCTCAATGACTACACATAGGCCAAGTTCTCGAGCGCCGTCTGACTCGACGACCTTGCCTGAAAGCGCCGCACTTACCGGCGAACCTTCAGGCACTCCGATATCCACTCCTGTGTGATACCGCCAATCCTGGTAAACAGGGTGTTTCCTCCATCCGAAATCGGACACTACCCTTCCTTGGACAGGCACTATCATCTTCTCTTTAGCAGGCGATGCGCTTTCCCCGCGACGAGTTTCTGGTTTCACTTCCGGAGTCTCGGTCGGTATAGGGCCTACGACTCCCATGTCTTTGTCTGGGACTGTTGTTGCAGTCGCTTCCTTTTTCTTCTCGGTAGTGTCGTCTTCATTCCCGGTGGAATCTTCTCCCTCAGCGATTTGATAGGTGGCAATGTCTTGAGGGATGACATCTTCCGTAACGGTAAGATCAGCTAAGCGAGAGCTTGTCCCATGGATATCAATCTCTTGAATAGACACAAAGCCACCTGGCAATGCAGGCTGCGTCGTCCCCCTTCCCACAAAGAACCCGGACGCAAAAGCAATGACAGTGAGAGCAACCAGAATAACAATGTCCCTTAACGGAGGGATAGTATTTCGCAGGCTGACGAAGAACTCACGTGTTCTCCTCGCGCTTGCGTCGAGTTTCGCCTTAACACTGGAAACCAGGTCTTTTCTCTTGGACGGAGAATTTGTCTTGGGTCGCCTCTTTTCGGCGTTTCTCTCCATGGCATCACCCCAGACAATATTCTCTCCAATACTTTCCTCTCTATGCAGACCAAGGATTCATCTGGTCTCTGCTTCGGCATAATCTAAAACCTGGATGCCTTGATAGTAATGCTTGAGGATTTCCTCAAAGTTCTTTCCTGCTTCCGCCATGGCATTAGCGCCGTACTGGGACATACCGACACCATGTCCGTATCCTGTGGTCACAATATAGACCTTATTATCAGCTATCCGATAAGTCATCTTCGTCGAAGAAAGCCCCAGAAGAGCCCTTAAGGTGTACCCACTGAACACCTTATCGCCGATTCTGATTTCTTTGACACGGCCTGCTCTCGAAACATCCAGGATTTCAATGGGTTTATCCATCCTCTCTTCAGAGATGACCTGGACATCCTTGCCTGCGACCTTATACGTAGTGGATTTCCTCTCCTTTAAGCTTGTATCCAGTTTTTTCTCAAGATCATCCATGGTAAAGCTGACTTCCTCGCGAAAATCAGGTTCTTTCGATTCGAACTCAGTAGAGACTCCTCTTAGGTATGGAACAGGGCTAGACCACACTTCTTCTGAGTTGTCAGTAGCTCCCCCTGACGCAGCATGATAGTAGGCTTCAATCAGATTTCCTTGATATGTGGCCACCAATCCTTTTGTGGAGTCTATTGCATCTTGAATTTTACCTGCATATATCGGGTAATTAATGTAGCCCATTCTTTTGCGTAATTCGTCCTGGGATATCCATGCCTGACAATGTCGATGATCCGTACATATGTCAGCGCCGGGGTTGGCAGTGCATCCGGGCCCTCCGAGGGCTGTCATCCGTCTCAAGGTAAAAGTCCGAGCTGCTACAGCCTGCGCTTTCAATGCCTCAATACCGAAGGACGCCGGCATTTCCGCAGCTACTACCCCTTTGATATACTCTTCCAATTGCATGTCACAAATTTCATTTGAAGAGACAACGAAGACTTTAACAGCGTGGTCAAAAGAACTCAATCGCGGAGTGGGAGGGTAAACATTGAACCCGCATCCTCTGACAATTACTGAAGGGATCACTACCACTACGAGAACGCAAAACCCGACGCACACGATAATCCATTGGCCCATATGGCGTTCCTCCTGCCAGGAAATGACTGCTTGTCTATTCATCTACCCTATAGACTTATCTATACTCGGCAGAAGGACTAATTAGAACCCGGTAATACTATGAGGCTGTCGCAGCCGAAACTCCCCGCTCTTCGGGAACGGCTCGCCTGACGATATCGGCCCCCAAAGAACTCAGTTTCCTCTCAATATGCTCGTATCCTCGGTCAATATGTCCGATATTGACTACTTCCGTGGTTCCGTTGGCAGCTAAACCTGCAACGACAAGAGCAGCTCCTGCTCTAAGATCAGTTGCTGTGACCGGCGCGCCGGACATACCGTCCACTCCTTCAACAATTGCGGCTCTACCGTCAATCTTTATCGTCGCGCCCATTCGTGCAAGCTCATCTACATGCATGAACCTGTTTTCAAATACAGTCTCAGTAATAATGCTCATACCGTCAGCCAGAGACAAGAGTGCCATGAACTGCGCCTGAAGATCCGTTGGAAAACCCGGGTAGGGCATGGTCTTAATATCCACTGCCCTGGGATGCGTATCAGAGGAAACACGAATCTCAGATTCCTCCACCTTAACACAGGCGCCCAGCTCACGCAATTTGGCGATTATCGCAGTAAGGTGTTCAGGCACGACATTCTCAAGGATTACATCTCCTTTCGTGATAGCTGCAGCTGTCATATACGTGCCTGCCTCTATCCGATCAGGAATGACAGTATGACTCGCACCTCCCAACTCGTCTACACCGCGGATTCTGATGACACCTGTACCCGCGCCTACGACTTTCGCCCCCATCTTGGTCAGAAGGTTTGCCAAGTCCACGATTTCCGGTTCCCTGGCTACATTCTCCAAGATAGTGTTGCCTTTGGCAAGAGCAGCTGCCATCATGGCATTTTCAGTTGCGCCTACGCTGGGATAGTCGAAATATATGTGAGCGCTGCGGAGTCCTTTGGGAGCAGTTGCCTCAATGTATCCGCTTTCCACGGACAGCTCCGCCCCCATAGCGCTGAAAGCCTTAAGGTGAAGATCTATAGGCCTTGAACCTATAGCACAGCCTCCCGGCATAGGCATACGCGCAAACCCGAATCTGGCTAACATCGGGCCGGCAATTAAGAATGACGCTCTCATGCGTCTGACTAAGTCATAAGAAGCTTCTCTTGCATTTGCCCGTCCGGCGCTAAGGGAAAGGCGGCCCGGACCCCAATTCACAGTAACGCCGACACTCTCTAAGAGCTCACACATGGTGAAAATATCGTCAAGGCCTGGCACGCCTGAGAGATTTACAGTTTCTCCGGTGAGGAGCGCAGCAGCAATCGCAGGCAAAGCAGCATTCTTTGCGCCTGTTACAGCAACGCGTCCGGTTAATCTTGCTCCTCCTTGAATGAGGAGAGTCTCCACACGGCTTCCTCCTCTCAACACGCAAAAGGTAGAAATATTACGATTTTTGGATAGTGCTTCGCCCAACAGTTTAACATCGGTAAGATTCGGCTTCAACTGGAAACCTAAACCTGTTTACCCTATGGCATGTATTATGTCCAGGTTATCCCTGAAAATCCGCAGGCCTTATGGGGTCTATTCCAAACCTCCACAAGACTGCGTCACGAATGCGGCAGGCAGCCTGTCCGTCACCGTAAGGGTTACGTGCTTCCGCCATCTGCCGGTACTCGTATGGATCATCAAGTAGGCCCCGGGCAGATGAAACGATTCTTTCTTCATCTGTACCTACAAGAGCAAGAGTGCCTGACTCAACACCTTCAGGCCGCTCTGTAACGTCTCTGAGCACCAAGACAGGCTTATGCAAAGAAGGCGCTTCTTCCTGCAAGCCGCCGGAATCCGTCAGGACTAGGTAGCATCGGGACATAATGGCTACCATTGTTTGATAATCTACAGGATCCAGCAGATGGATACGGGGCTTGTCGGAGAGGATTTGAAAGACATCTTGCCTGACAGCGGGATTCATATGGACCGGCCAAACAACCTCAACATCAGGCCGTGTTTCAACAAGCGTCTTGAGAGCTCGGCAAATCCTCCGCAAAGGCTCGCCCAGATTCTCACGACGATGGGCAGTGACAAGCAAAACCCTTCTATTCGCGTAGTCAATGGATGCAAGGTCCGGACAGGTAAACTCATACGGGATTGACGCGATACTAAGGAGGGCGTCAATCACTGTATTGCCTGTAACATGGATTGACTCACAAGGCGTGCCTTCTAGAAGGAGATTGTCCCTTTGTGCGCCCAGAGGCGCAAAGTGGACATCAGAAAGACAACCTGTTAGGCGCCTATTCATCTCCTCCGGGTAAGGCGAGTATTTATCATGAGTCCTGAGGCCTGCTTCAACATGACCAACCTGGATGTGGCGGTAAAATCCACTGAGGGCGCCTGCGAAAGTTGTCGCTGTATCCCCATGCACCAAAATTAAGTCAGGTTTCTCTTTCTCCAATGGCTCCTCAAGCCCAATCAAAGTACGAGTTACAATTTCCGATAGGGATTGTGCCTCCTGCATTATGTTGAGATCATAGTCAGGAGTAATACCAAAGATGTCAAGGACCTGATCCAGCATTTCCCGATGTTGAGCAGTTACAGCTACAACCGTTGACAGCTGATCGGAACTCCTGAGAGCTTGCACCACCGGAGCCATCTTGATTGCTTCCGGACGAGTCCCGAACACTGTCATGACTTTCTTCTTAGGCATTCCAATCCCCTTTCATCCAGCCTGCCGGCGCTGTCCGGGAATGTGTTTTCCTATGTTTCCGTCACCTATGCTGAGTCTCTATATCGCCTCTCTGCGCATTCCGTGTGCGGGTGCCCCATAGCCTGCGGCTGGATATCAGAATGACGCTGAGAAGCAGGGCAACCAAAACATAGCCGGTAAGTGTCACGCCAAACTTCGCCATGAGAATAGCCATTATTCCAAGGCAGCCTGTGATTGCGTATATGAGAATCACCGCTCCCCTATGAGAGAACCCATTATTGAGGAGACGATGGTGAATATGCTCCTTATCAGCTTGGTAAAAAGGCGTACCTCTATGAACCCTGCGAACTATTGAGAAAACCGTATCAAGAATTGGTACACCCAGGGTGAACATGGGGACAGCCAAGGCAAGGGTAGCTGCGCCCTTTAACGCGCCCTCCACCGAGATCACAGCAAGCGTAAAGCCCAGCAGCATGGCGCCGGCATCGCCCATAAATATGCTGGCAGGGTTAAAATTATACGGCAGGAACCCCAAAGCGCTCCCGGCCAGCGCTACCGCAAGCGCGGAAGCGAAGACTTGTCCACGGGACGAAGCCACTGCAAAGAGGGAAAAAGCCCCGATAATTGATACGCCTGCAGCTAAACCGTCCAGGCCGTCAAGGAAATTGACTACGTTCACCATCCCTACAATCCAAAGGACAGTAAGGGGTATCCCCCAGAAACCCAGATAAATCATTCCGGATCCAAAAGGATTAGTGATAAACTCAATCTTGACACCGAGTCTCACTGCAACCACGGCAGCTAAGATCTGTCCGATAAGCTTCGGCAGCGGCCGGAGTTCCCGGATATCATCCCACATCCCGACTGCTACGATAATGAGAGCGCCCAAAAGCAGGCCCAGTGTATCATAGCCAAGGCCTACACGATGAAGGACAGTCACCGAAAACGCGATGAAGATAGCCACTCCGCCCATGATAGGCATAGGGCGGTCATGAACAGTCCGCGAGTTCGGCATATAAACAAGCCCCGTTCGAATAGCTCCCTCACGTATGATGGGGGTCAGGAGGAGCGATATTACGGAGGCTTCTATAAGGATAGGAACATACGCTATCATTTGTGGCCGGCTTTCTCCTCTCAATTCGAGACCTTATCTTATGTATGTACACCTCGCGTATGTACAATTGAGAATGTTGAGGCATTATGCAGATTAAGGAAATATCTACGGCCATCGTTCACATTCTAACCCAGGTATATGGGCATGTCAAGGTTAGTCCGATGTCAAAGGCTCCCTTGTCACTCTACATACTGGCGGACTTTCAAATCAGCCTCTTTCGTAATCTCCAAAGCAAGCTCATCAGGGTAATCTCCGAAATACACTATCTCTGTGACGCCTGCATTGATAAGCATCTTTACACACAATGAACATGGATGATCTGTACAGTATACAGTAGCCCCCTGGATACTTATTCCATGTAGAGCTGCCTGGATTATCACATTTTGCTCTGCATGAAGCCCTCTGCACAGTTCATGGCGCTCGCCGGAAGGCACGTGCCTCTCTGCCCTTAGACACCCCACTTCTGCGCAATGAGCAAGCCCTGCAGGCGCCCCATTATATCCGGTAGCCAGAATACGCCTGTCTCTCACCGCCACTGCGCCTACTTGTCTTCTCAAGCACGTTGACCGGCCGGCAACCAATTTAGCGATGCCTATGAAATACTCATCCCAGGACGGACGCACAAATCCTTCGGTCAATCTCACTCATTCCTTCCCCGCCAGGTAGCAAGAACGCCGCTTGCCACCTGAAACCCTACTTGGTTTCAAGAAGCCTACTCAGTGCCGAAAAGTTTACTTGGTGCCGAAAAGCCTGTCCCCTGCGTCTCCAAGCCCGGGCACTATATAGCCATGTGAGTTCAAGCATTTGTCAATTGCAGCAGTGTATATGTCTACATCCGGATGATTCTCCTGCACCATCTTGATGCCTTCCGGAGCAGATACAAGCACTACCAGCTTTATGTTAGCTGCGCCTCTTTCCTTGAGGAATCTTATTGCGGATGTCGCGGACCCGCCTGTCGCTAACATAGGATCAACTAATATGAGATCACGGTCACCCACATCCGGCGGAAGCTTGCAGTAGTAGTCTATAGGCTTTAGTGTCTCAGGATCTCGATAAATGCCGATATGTCCTACCTTGGCTGCGGGTATGAGTCTCAGCATACCTTCTACCATTCCCAGGCCTGCCCTTAAGACAGCGATAATCCCGACTTTCTTGCCTGAGATGACCCTAGCGTCGGCCACACCCATTGGAGTCTCCACCTTAGTATCCTCGAGCGGCAGGTCACGAGTGACTTCATATGCCATCAAAGTGGAAATCTCGGCCACGAGATCTCGGAAATCCTTGGAACCTGTGGTCTTGTCCCTGATAAGAGTGAGCTTGTGCTGAATAAGTGGATGATCGATGAGGTGAACTCTAGACATGCAAATCTCTTCCTTTCCGGCTTCGCCCATAGTTATCTTGTCCACGCGCCTCGCATGCCGTCCTCCGGCAAATTCAGTTTCCAAGAATACCTTCGTTATGGCCTTGGCTTCATCCACACTGATTACTCTGGAGCCAAGGGCCAAAATATTCGCGTTGTTGTGTTCCCTGGAAAGCTTTGCTACATGAACATTCCCTGCTAAAGCTGCACGAACACCCGGCACTTTGTTGGCGACTATCGACATGCCGACCCCTGCGCCACATATGAGAATACCCTTGTCAACCTTGGAAGCTGCCACTGCCTTGGCTACCGGATAACCTATGTCAGGGTAATCCGTAGAAACAGTAGACTGACATCCGAAATCTACTACTTCCATCCTGAGTGAGCTGAGGTAGGTCTTCAGGCTTTCTTTCATTTCAAAGCCTGCATGGTCACTCCCTATGCCAATCTTCATGATTATCTCTCCTCGATTCAAGCGCGTCCCTAATCTTCCTTGCCACACTCTTGACAGCTCTACCGATTTGCCCGACGCTGGCCTTGTAAACTTCAAGAGAACAGCCGAAAGGGTCTTTGATGTCTTGGCCCAGTTCCTCAGTTAAACCGGCGAACTCTGTGAGAGTCATTACTTTTGATTCGATGGTTGGGTAGTCTCTGAGCAGTTCATCTTTTATCCCCATTGTCATAGTCAACACGAGGTCAGCCTCGTTTAAGCCCTCAGCTGAAACACCACGGGCTCTGTGGAGTGACACATCAAGGCTAAGTTCTCTCATGGACGCCTCGGCGTGGTGGGACGCAGGCTCACCGCAACCTGCGGACACCCCCGCTGAAACTACCCGTATGTCTTTGGCCTCATCCCCCATAAGCTCTTCAAGCGCTTGCCTCAACATAGCCTCAGCCATGACGCTCCTACATGTATTCCCCATACACACCAACATAATCGTTTCCAGTCGCTTCATAAAACAACGCCCTCCCACTGGAAGGAATCATTTGTCCCGTTGCAAAATCAGAAAATATTATACATAAATAATCCGCCCTCTTGAGGCTTCCCTTAATCTATTCATCACTGCAAATCCAAGGCCTGCCTCACTGAACCCTTCTGCGAACAAAACATTGACTTTATATGTCTCAAAGTCTCGCAGAATACGATAAAGGTCTGCTGCCACCTGGGTCATGTCATATCTGGACCCAACAGACTTCACTACGTCTGCGTAATCTAAGTAATGCTCCTTGCTTTCCAGAGAACTTATGACCCCCACCTTCTTTGCAAGGCTCCGATACTTCCCGGCTTCCTCCTGTATCCGCTTGATGACAGCCTGAGGTTGGCCTTCAACCAGGAAGAGCGGTATGTCAAGAGAATAGTGGGGATATTTCATGCCAGGGCCTACATGTCCCGAAGAAGGCCTGCCCTCTGATTTTCGAACCGGCGCTTCGACATGCCCGAGCACATCCCGGAGTTCTTCCCGGGTCACGCTTCCCGGTCTTAAGATTAGAGGAGGGTCTTCCGTCAGATCCAAGACAGTCGATTCCACACCTAGCCGGGTAGGTCCTCCGTCCAATATCAGGTCAACTCTGCCCCACATATCGTCCGCCACGTGACTTGCCTGGGTAGGACTGGGTCTCCCTGAAAGGTTAGCGCTGGGAGCAGCCAGAAGGGTCCCTGATTCGGCAATAAGGGTCAAGGCTATGATGTTATCGGGCATTCGCACTCCTATGGTAGGAAGGCCTCCGGAAACTACGTCAGGCACATTAGGTCCCTTGGGAAGGACCAAGGTAAGAGGGCCGGGCCAGAAGAGTTGAACAAGCTTGTCCACTGCCGGGGGAACTTCAGTTGCTACCCGTAATATGTCATCAGGAGAAGCCACATGAAGAATAAGCGGGTTATCCTGGGGCCTACCCTTTGCGAGGAAGATCTTGTCTACAGTATCGGCACGCAATCCGTCTGCGCCTAAGCCATAGACAGTCTCAGTGGGAAAAGCAACAAGGCCTCCGCTTTTGATTGTCGATGCTGCTCGCCTTATTTCCTGAATATCGGGGCTATCCGGATTTACTTTTACTATTTGTGTCTCTTTCAAGCTTCCTCTCTACCCCTTTACCCCCCGGAGCTGATTGTCCACGCCCCGGAACCAGATGTCCACTAAAGGCCTACTCTCCTCAACAGGTTGTTCGCACTCACGAGCTGATCGCTTACTCCCCGGCACTGAATGCCCATTGTCCTAGGCCTCCTGTTCACAAGCTTTTGAGCTCGCTATTGACCCGCTATTACTACTCGCTCAATACCCGCTAAATCCATTACTACTTCGACTTCACCATATCCTAACTCCTTCTTAGCGAAGTCCGCGACAATTTTGGCTTGATCATGACCGACTTCAAGCGCGACGAACCCGCCTGGTGCCAGGTAGGGCCTGGACTGTTCAAGAATGGCAAAAGAAAAATCAAGCCCTTCCTCGCCACCGAGAAGAGCCGACTTCGGCTCACGTGCCACTTCAGGTGAAACAACTGCCATAGCTCTCCTTGATAGATAAGGGGGATTACTGACAATTGCAGTGAGCTGATGTTCCAGTCCTTCCCCGGCAAGAGGAGACAGGAGATCTCCTTGCAGGAACTTGATCCTGTGATCTACTTGGTGCTTTCGGGAGTTCTCCCTGGCGATAATAAGCGCATCGGCTGAGATATCAGTGGCGATAATCTCTGCCTCCTTTAAGAACCACCCGATGCTTACTGCTATTGCCCCGCTTCCGGTTCCTATATCTGCAATAATCGTGGGACAGTCCTTAGGAGGAGAGATCCCGATGCGGGAAATGACCTCTTCGACAAGAACCTCAGTTTCCGGCCTGGGTATGAGTACATGCTCATCCACAGTAAACTCCAGGGACATGAACTCTTTTTTGCCTGTAATATAAGCCACAGGCAGCCTGGTTAGTCTGCGTTCCAGCACTGCCTGATATCTTTCATATTCATCAAAATCAAGGCGCCTTTCAGGATGTGCATAGAGGTACTCACGCCCGGTCCCTAACACACGCGTAAGCAGAACCTCTGCGTCCAATCGCGCGCTTGGGATGCCGGCTTCGCGCAATCGCCGAACTGCAGCGAAGAGCGCGTCCTTGGCAGTGACAATTCCAATAGGTTCAGCCAATCTTCTTCAGCCTCTCGCTCTGTTCAACCGCCATTAGGGCATCAATGACTTCATCCATATTCCCTTCGAGGATCTCACCCAGTCTGTACACGGTAAGGTTGATCCTATGATCAGTCAATCGGTTCTGCGGATAATTGTAGGTGCGTATGCGCTCACTACGTTCTCCGCTTCCTACCTGTATACGCCTGGCTTCATCCAACTCCGCTTTTTGCTCGCTTTCGAGTTCGTCAAGGAGTCTCGCACGCAAAACACGGAGGGCTTTTTCTCTGTTCTTGAGCTGAGACTTTTCGTCCTGGCAAGTAACCACCATACCTGTGGGAATATGCGTTATTCGAACAGCTGAATCAGTGGTGTTCACGCTTTGGCCGCCATGTCCTGTAGATCTGAACACGTCAACGCGCAGATCATCAGGCTTTATCTCCAACTCCACCTCTTCTGCTTCAGGCAGCACAGCCACTGTAGCCGTGGACGTGTGAATTCTCCCGGAAGCTTCTGTGTCAGGAATTCGTTGAACCCTATGCACTCCGCTTTCGTACTTCAGTCTGCTATATGCGCCCCGTCCCTGCACAGAGAAAATTACTTCCTTGAATCCCCCGAGATCGGTAGGATTTGAGCTCATGATTTCCGTCTGCCACCCATTTTGCTCTGCGTACCTCATATACATTCGCATCAAGTCCGCAGCAAAAAGCGCGGCTTCTTCTCCTCCGGTCCCTCCTCTGATTTCGACAATAACATCCTTGTCGTCGTTGGGATCTTTAGGGAGGAGGAGGATTTTCAGCTCGTCTTCCAACCTGGCTTCGTCCGCCCTGAGACGTTCCAGCTCTGAATCGAGAAACTCGGCCAACTCTTCATCAGGACCGGACTTTCGCATTTCCTCGGCTTCTTCTATGTCAGACTCAACACTCTTATATTGTCTGTATTTCGTTACAATTTCCTCGAGGTTCGCGTGAGCCTTGGCAGTATTCTTGAGCTTCTCTTGATCAGTCAGGACTTCAGGGTTGGAAAGCTCTGCCTCCAAGTCAACATAACGCTGCTCAATCTCATCAAGTCTACTTTGCATCACATCTCACCCCCTTGAGGGAAACGGCATACCGGGCCCCGGCACACGTCAATCAGCCTTACCTAAGCGCCGTCAGCCTCAAGCACGCTCGTAAGAGCCTGAATTGCCACTTCTATCTGATCTTCTTCCGGCTCTTTACAGGTGAGTTTCTGCAGCCAGAGTCCAGGCGCTATTATCCATTGAATGAACTTCGGCGGATTAGGCCTGCCCGCAAGTTTAATCACTTCATATGATATCCCGGTTACAACCGGTAATAACGCAAGTCGAGTAAGAATTCGCATGGCCAGGGTGGTGGAGCGAAGAAGCACTGAAAATACCAGCACCATCGTGACCATAACAATAAGCAAAAACGCAGTGCCGCATCGAGGATGAAGAATTGTATGGGTCTTCGCATTTTCCACGGAAAGCTGTTCTCCTGCTTCGAAGGTATGAATGACTTTGTGTTCAGCTCCATGGTACTGAAAGACTCGCTGAATATCTTCGATCCTCGATACTGCCACAATATACGTGATAAACAGGACAATCCTGAACATGCCTTCTGCTAGATTTACTAAGACCCTGTTATGGACGGTTCTCTGAATCCAGACTGCAACAACATTAGGAAGCACAATAAAAAGGCCGACGAAAAGCGCGAAAGACACTATAACGGTCAGCGCAAGCTCCCAGGGTTTCAGCTGCTCTTCTTCTTCCGTACCGCTGGCTTGATCCGCTGAAAACATGAGCGCGCTGAAGCCTATTATCAATGTTTCAACAAACGCGCAAACTCCCCTTATTATGGGCAATCCGAATACAGGATACCTTTCAGCCAGCGTCTTTGTGCCCTTATTCTCTACTACGATACTCAGGTCAGGTTTTCTTACTGCAATCGCTATGTTATGCCTGCCCCGCATCATTACGCCTTCTATGACAGCCTGGCCGCCATAGGAGAACTCCTTGCTCAAATTATGCCCCCCCCAGCGACAGTCGCTACCAATCTTCAGAAGTCTCGGTGTGGAATCTTACTTATCCAGACCATGCCTCTTCATGAAACGTTCCACTCGGCCTCCTGTGTCTACGATCCTCTGTTTTCCTGTAAACATAGGGTGGCACTTTGAGCAGATCTCTACCCGCATATCCTTGCGAGTGGAGCCAACCTCAAACTTCTCGCCACATGCGCATGTAATAGTAGTCATAGAGTATTCAGGATGTATTCCCTTCTTCAACAAGTCCACCTCCCTACCAGCCTATGCAGTCAATAGCTGCAACCTCGCCAATTAGTTATTATAGCACAGACACTATAGGCCATCAATGATAAGAAACCGTGTCCTATTTTCGACCACTGATCGGGGCCTAGGTGATCGAAAATAGGACAGTGAGCGGTATAGAGCCCACCGGATGCTTAGCCCCGAACGCAAAGCCCCAGGCCCTTAGCCACTCCGCTTCAACTTCCCGGTGCGCATGGCATAGAGCTCAGCCCGGTTGAACACAAGCAATCCCAAAGGGATCAGAATCACCCCGGTGGCCAAGAGAATCAGCAGCTCACTTCTTATGTCATGGAGAGACGCTCCACGCAGAAGCGCTGCCCGCGCTGCCCTCAACGTATAAGTAGCAGGTGATATCAGAGACAGATTTTGCATCCAAGCAGGCAACACACTTACGTCGTAATATACACCTGAGACTAACAAGATCGCAGCCTCCAGTATGTGGGCTGCTTGGGATCCTTTCTCAGCTGACATCAAAGGAAGCGTCGCAGCCATGAGTCCTACCCCGATAAATGACAGACTCGACAGAAGAAGCACAATAAGTCCTGAAAGAAGGTTCGCTGAGCTAAGATCCAGGTTAAAGATGCCGACTACGGCAAACATGACTATTACCGTCCTTATGGCTCCGTAAGCCGCAGCAAATAAGCATACTCCACCGAGATATGTAAGTCTTCTCATAGGCGCCATGAAAGAGTACTCAATTGTCCCTTCCCACCGCTCCCACTGGACGGACTCAGCGACTTCGTGGAACAGAACGGACAAGAATCCCCAAAGCAAAGCCCCGACCACAAGGTAAAGGACTTTATCCTGTCCTGAACCGTCAGGAGACAAGCCGATAAACGCTATTGTCAGCGTGTTCACGACTGTGTAGACCATAAACACAACTTCCCAGCCGAGGTATCTCTTTATCAGGTTGAAGTTTCGCTCGACTAAAGCATAGCTCCTGCGGAGCTCCTTATTGATCTCTAACACGAGCACCATCTCTCCCTACTGATTTACATGAATGTGAGTCAACGCACGTCTCCGTTTTCGGGTTTCCCGTTATCTTTCAGTCTCTTCCCTGTCAGCGCAAAAAAGACTTCTTCTAAGGTTACGTCCTCACCATTAGGTGACACCTGTGATTTGAGGCCTCCCGGCGTATCCATGGCCACGAACCTGCCATAGTCGATAATGGCAATCCTGTCACAGAGCCTATCAGCCTCCTGCATGTCATGGGTAGTAAGGACTACAGTTGTCCCGCGAAGCGCCCTCTCTTCCAAGACAAAATCCTGAACCTCTTTCTTGGAAACAGGATCTAATCCAGTGGTAGGCTCATCCAGAAGCAACAACAAGGGACGGGTAAGAAGAGCCCTGGCCACTGCGATTTTTTGCTGCATTCCTCTGGAGAGATCCTCCAGGGGTTCATGAAGCTTGTCGGTTTTCAGGCCTAAGCGTTCAAGGATGTCGGCAGCCGTATCCTGCCAAGCGCCTTTGTCAAGGTCGTATAGTCTCGCAGTATAGCTTAGATTCTCCATAGCGGAAAGCCCCTTGAAGAAGGCAGCGTCCACTGAAACCCTGTTGATTAACTTCCTAACCTGGAATCTCTCCTTGACCACATCATGCCCGAAAACCGTGATGCAACCTTCATCAGGCAGAAGAAGTGTTGAAATCAGTCGTATCAGAGTCGATTTCCCTGAGCCGTTAGGACCCAAGATACCGAATATCTCACCTGGCTCCACGTGAAAAGTAAGCCTATCTACCGCCTCTACCATCTTGTATTTAGGTATTAGCCTGGCGAAAAGACGACTCAGAATAGAGCCGTTCTTCCTTTCCCTTTTTACATAGAAAACCTTCCTGGCATTATGACATTCCAGCGCGGACGACATTTCAACCAAGCCTCACTTTCTCATATCAAACCCACAGCAATCCAAAGGGAAAAGCAGACCAAAAAAAGAGCCGCGGGATTTCCCACGGCTCTCTGAAATGACACAGGCAATTAACAGCCTATCATAGTCAAAAGGTCGTGGGTGTATCCGACCCACGACCATGACATTATTTTCCAGTCAACAGTCAAGGTGGGGTCGTGTTACCATAACAACTTCCAACCTGGTTTTGATCATTTTGCGACCCCCCTTCCTGATTCATTCTAATACCTTTTATTGAATGATTTTCCTCTAAAGATTATGTCTTGAGTATAGAATATACCAAAGCTCAAGTCAAGCAGAACTTACTTTAATGCAAGCTCGGCCTACATTTTGTCAAGCCTGCTCAGTATTTCGCGAGCAGCCACGACACCCGAAGCTGATGCCTGCATAAGTCCACGGGTAACGCCTGCGCCGTCTCCTATGGCAAATAGGTTCCCTACTTGAGTCTCCAAGGCCTGCGTGACTGACAATCTCGACGAGTAGAATTTCACCTCTACGCCATAAAGCAGAGTGTTACGACCATAGACCCCGGGCGCAACTGCATCCAGAGCTTTTAGCATTTCCATGATACTGACAAGGTGTCTATACGGGAACACCAGGCTGAGGTCGCCCGGCGTTGCGTCCTTTAGCGTAGGGATGACAGTTCCTTTTGCGATTCGCTCTTTAATGGATCTTCTCCCGTTTATCAGGTCCCCAAGCCTTTGCACAATTACGCCGTTACCCAGAAGGTTCGCCAGGCCGGCCACATATTTCCCGTATGCGATAGGGTCATTAAAGGGCTCAGTAAAGGTCTTGCTCACCAAGAGAGCGAAGTTGGTGTTTTCAGTCTTTCTCTCTGAGTGAGTATGCCCGTTTACCGTAATAAGCCCGTCTGAACTCTCAGTGACGACTTGACCGTAGGGACACATACAAAACGTCCTGACTTTGTCATCAAAGGATCGAGAGTGATAAACCAGTTTCGACTCATAAGACACATCGGTCAACGGCTCTGCCACCACAGCCGGAAGCTCCACCCGGACACCGATATCCACAGGATTAATAGCCATGGATAAGCCCAGTCTGTGGGCCTCCTCTGACAACCATTCCGCTCCGTCCCTACCCGGCGCAGCAATTACATAAGACCCCCTAATCACACGGCCTTTCGAAGTCAGAACACCTACTACCTTGTTGTCTTCGACCAGAATTCTCTCTGCGCTCTCACCTAGGATGATGTCAGCGGATCGCCTGAGCTCTTCCTTCATGCCTTCCAGGATTTTTTTCGTTTTGCCGGTGCCCAGATGCCTGATGGGCGCAGGGATTAGCTTAAGCTCAGCAAGAATAGCCTTGCGATCCATTTCATGTATGGCTTCTTCGTCCTCACCCCATACCTGTGTCGGAGCTCCGAAGTCAAGGTAAACCCGGTCCACATAACTAATAAGCTCTCTTAGCTTGGCCTCGCCTGTATAGATGTCCAGCATCCCGCCTACCTGAGTTGAAAGAGTCAGCTTTCCGTCGCTGAATGCGCCTGCTCCACCCCAGCCCGACACTACACTGCAAGGGTCGCATCTCCTACATGCAGACCTCCCCTCAGTAGAAGGACATATCCTCGCGTCGATATCAGGGCCTTTCTCAATGATGGCAACACTAATCTGCCCGTTCCTGCCTCGAGCCAGCTCAAGCCCGGAGAATATGCCGGCAGGACCTGCACCGATAATGATCACGTCATACGATTCGCCTGTTCTGTGTGTCGTCATTTACCTACCCGCTCCCTCACCTTGATAGCCGTAAATTACCTAAGCATCTCACTTCTCATTCTGAGCCTTCGTAACAAATGAGTATTCCCGTGAGACAGAGAGATTTCCGGCAAGATCACGCGAAACGGCCTTAAACCGATACTTGGTGGATGGCTTAAGGTCTTCAAGGCAAATTACGTGATGAGTAGTCAACTTGTCGTCTCGGACAGTGACAGTCTGCCTCCTGTCAGTATCCAGTCTAAACTCGACAGCCGAATCACAGTCCTCGTCAGTCATCCAAGTAATTTCCACTGACGTGGGACTTAGATGCTTCAAGTTGATGAACCAGAGCAGAGGAGGAGTTGTATCCAACTGGATTGCTGAAGTGATGACACCTGATATGTTCCCTGCGCCATCATGGACACGGGCGTACACCTTTTTCGTGCCGTCTCCGGGAGGCAGTTGCCAGTTATAAATGGAACTTCGGTACGTCATCCAGTCAGTCCACGCCATACCGTCGTTACTAAGGCAGATACCCGCAACGCCGCTCAACTTATCATAGACACTGAAATTCAACCTAACTAACGTGTTATTGGTGTACTTCTCGCCATCGTTTATCCCAAACGAACCCCACGGAGGCCTCCTGTCAAGCGCAATGGACGTATCTGCGATTGCCGTTTGGTCAAAGTCCTCCGTATAGTAGACTACATTGATCTTCTTTGCCCCGTCTTCCTCTCCCCGGAGTATCCACTCAATATTCATTGACTGCCAATTGTGCCACCTGAAACTGTCATCCCCTGCAGAAAGGAAGAACCCTTCTAACAGAACGTCAGTCTCTGTACCCAGAGTCAGGCTAACATGGGGAGTCATAGTATACTTAGCGCCGGAATTGACGAGGACTACGCCTCGGAGATCAGGCGCCCCCTGTCCGGTTTTCTTTGCAGCAGCTCCCTTCCTCCCTAACTGAGGCTTCGTGGGAAACAGCACACTCTTCTTTTTCTCAGCATATTCTATTAGCTGAACGTAATAGTCAGGGACAGGATCATGGGGAAACTCGCCAAGTACTTCCTGAAACATCTCTTTAGCGACAAAAGTCTTGCCTGCCTCGTAATTTGCGATACCAATCAAAGTCTTGACTATGGCTTTCTCCTTCTCGCTACAGACCCGAAGAGCATCAAGAAACATGGAAACAGCTTTGTCATAGTTACCATCATCCAAATGCAACTGACCCAGAGCCAGCAATGCCCTGAGTCTTAAAGCAGAATCCGTTGTTCTGTCAAGACTCTCGGAATAAGCCTTCTCCGCCTCGGAAGTCCATCCCCTGCATAAGTAGGCATAACCGAGCCAGGTATACACTTCGCACACTTCAGGCCATTCAGGCTCACTTTCAATTGCACGAGAGAAAGCTCGTATCGCATCTTCAAACCTGCCCGATTGAAAGAAGTCAATTCCTGCCTCCAGGTTACTGCTTGCCTCAATGTCGTAAGGAACGTCAGTGGCAGGAATGCCTGCAGCCTGGATACCCAAAGACAAGGCAAGCACAATGACAATTAAAGCCACCAGGCTTGCTTTGGTTGCCGCAGTCATCCGAGTCAGAATAGGACGTGCCACGTAAACCCCTCCTTTATGGGTAAATTCTTTTTAGCAGCCTTGGGAAGGGTGTTGTCTCTCTGATGTGGTCAGTTCCGCATATCCAGGCGACAACACGCTCTAGTCCCAGGCCGAACCCGGAGTGGGGCACAGAACCGAACCTGCGGAGGTCCATATACCATGCGTATGCCTCTTCAGGAAGATCATGTTCCTTGATGCGCGCAGCGAGAAGCCGGGGGTCGTCAATCCTTTGGCCGCCGCCGACAATTTCGCCATAACCTTCAGGCGCCAGTAGGTCAGCGGACAGGCAAACCTCAGGCCTTGACGGGTCGGGTTTCATGTAGAAAGCCTTAAT
>DGZL01000028.1 GCA_002398515.1 Firmicutes bacterium UBA4981 | reverse complement strand
AAAACGCCATTGATGCCGGGGCAACTGAGATTATCGTTGAGACCGAGGGACCGCCCGGGACATTCATTAAGGTATCTGACAATGGGAGAGGTATGAGTCCCGGTGATTTGCGTCTTGCTTTCATGCGGCACGCTACCAGCAAGATAAGGACAGCAGATGATCTCTTGACTGTGCTGAGCATGGGATTCCGCGGGGAAGCGCTTCCCAGTATAGCTGCGGTATCTCGGACAGAGGTTACCACTTGCCGCAAACAGGATCCGATAGGGACTAAAATCGTGTTTGACGGAGGGTCTCTTATCTCCGAGGAAAACCATCCTCGGCAAGTTGGGTCAACCGTTGTATGCCGGGACTTATTCTATAATACTCCTGCCAGGCGTAAGTTTCAGCGAAGTCCGTCTACGGAAGCGGGACATATACGCGATACAGTGGCAAGATTGGCCCTCGCTCAACCGAATGTCAGGTTCCGCCTTATATGCGACGGTAAGGTGGTATTTGTTTCCCAAGGCCAAGGCGACATGCGTAATACCATTGCTTCAGTCTACGGCACAGAGATTGTGAAAGGTCTGCTGCCTATTGCTGCAGGATCCGGAGATACTCACATTGAGGGATTCATCAGTCCTCCTGACGTCTCAAGGACAAGGCGTGACATGCAACATGTGTTTGTCAACGGCAGGCCTTGTGTTGTTCCTGTCCTTACCAGGACGATTGAGAATGTCTACGGGAGGAGACTCCCGATGCGGCGCTATCCTGCAATTTTCCTATGGATACTGACTAATCCTGTATCTGTGGATGTGAATGTCCATCCTGCAAAAAGGGAAGTCAGATTCTCAAAGAACCATGATGTTTTCAGGCTTGTAGCACAAGCTGTCTCATCTGCGCTGAGGTCAAGAGGGGTTGCGCCTGGCCTCGGATGGGGGATGGAACAGGGCGGCAGCGGTCCCGAAGATGATGTCAAGGGTATGATGATGCCAAGGGATGATAGCAAAGGAGGCATCTGCCTTTTGGGTGCAGGTGCGCGAGACATGGGCCTCCCGGGCGCAGGCATGATAGAGGACTTCCACGCCCGCTATTCCGTGGGTTGGCAGTCTGAGGCAGCCGGCGGACGGTTCAGGCCTATCGGAATCTTTAAAGATACGTATATCCTGGCTGAAGACAGCGAGGATCTGGTGATTATCGATCAGCATGCCGCCCATGAGCGTATAATATACGAAGAGATCCTAAAGGGGCTGACTGAAGGCACTTATGTAAACACGCAAACTCTAATCCCACAGTCCCTGGAATTTGCGCCGGGTGTGGTTCAGGAAGTCGTGCCGTACCTTTCTGAGTTAGCCGGAATAGGTATCATCCTTGAGGAATTCGGTCCGTCATCCTTGCTTCTCAGAAGCGTGCCTTCCGCGCTTACTGCGTTTCGCGGGACTGATCCAATTGGCGCTGTGTCTTCTGCGATTGAGCTATTCGCTGACGAAGTATCTTCAGGTATAGACGGCGTTAAGGCGACAGATGGGATAGAAGGCCTATTGGGACGTGTCGCAGCTGAGCTTGCGTGTAAGGCTGTTGTAAAAGCCCGTGACAGGTTAGAGCCCGGGGAAGCTCGGAAGCTTCTCTCCGATCTTGCAACTGCTTCGGATCCCTACTCATGTCCCCATGGGCGTCCGACTCTCCTCAGGATAAGCCGGGATGAACTGGAGCGGGCCTTTCGGAGGAAGTAATGAAGGAATACTAGGTAGAAGCGGCAGTCGAAAATCGGAGTTCGACGCTGTGCCACTAATTGAGACTGAATGAAGAGAAACATAACCAGAGGATTTGGGTAATGTCAAAATGAGGGATGTGTTGGTTTTGTGAGCGCTTCAACGGATCAAGAAAGAAATCCGCAAAATCAGGTAGGGAATCTAGCTGCGCCTGACTGGCTTGTGGTGATCACAGGTCCTACTGCAGTAGGAAAGACCGACATATCTATCGGCGTTGCCAAGCAGCTTGACGGTGAGATAGTGTCCTGTGATTCCATGCAGGTATATAAGTATATGGACATCGGAACTGCAAAACCTGGCGTCATAGAGAGGAAGACAGTGCCTCATCACCTTATTGACGTTGTGACTCCGGATGAAGACTTCAATGTTGCGAGATTTCAAGAACTAGCTAAAGCTGCGATTTCAGATATTGCTTCGCGAGGCCGAATTCCGGTTCTAGTGGGCGGGACAGGCCTCTACATCAAAGCAATAACGGACGGGTTTCTATTCCCCTGGGAAGGCGCTTCTCCGGAGATCAGAGAATCCTTGGAGAAACAAGCTGTCCAGGAGGGACAAGACGCGCTCTACGCCAGGCTTGAAGAGGTGGATCCTCAAGCTGCCAAAAAGATCCACCATAATGATACAAGACGAATTATCCGAGCGCTCGAGGTGTATATCACTACAGGTCGTCCCATTTCAGAGCTGTGGCAGGAGGGGCGAAGGAAAAAAAGAGCGCGTTTTGACAGACTGGTCATGGTGGGCTTGGTTCGTGAGAGGCAGAAGTTATATGAGAGAATAGACAAGCGATGCGACAAGATGATTGAGCTAGGCCTGGTGGAGGAGACCAGGAGGCTTTTGGAGCAGGGATACAAGAGGACATTGACTTCCGGGCAAGCCCTGGGATACAAAGAGATCGTGCGGCATCTCAAAGGTGAATGTTCTCTTGAAGAAGCAGTGGAGCTTATCAAGAGAGATACAAGAAGATATGCCAAAAGGCAACTTACTTGGTTCAGAGCTGATCCGCGCATCGAGTGGCTTGACATAGGGCTTTTTGAATCGAAAGAAGAAGTTTTAACGTGTATTCTAGCTTTAACCAAAGGGAAAATGGCAGCTATGTAGAAAGCAATGAATCAATGAGCTGCTTTTCAAGCAAAGGGTTGAGAAGCCACAGCAACAAGAGGGGGCGTCAAGCACGGTGAATAAGCTGACCCAAAACCTTCAGGACAGATTCCTCGAGTCTCTTTGCTCCCAGAGTATTGCAGTTACCGTCTACTTACTTAATGGTTATCAGATAAAAGGGATGATTACGGGATTTGACAACTTCACGGTAGTTGTCACTGACGGTACACGTCAAGACCTTATCTACAAGCATGCAATATCCACGATAACCCCTTCACGCTCCGTGAATCTCATTTCCACAAAAGAAAAGGGCGAGAATGCCGAATCCGGATAAATCCCTTCTCTGACAGTGTTATTTCAATGGCAAACCGGATTGGCGGGCGTATTCTCGAAGGAAACTAAGCGCGAAACAGCCTGAACGTAAAAGGGCTTGAGAGTCCGACGCCACGAAAAACCTATTGTGCCACGTTAATTGCCATGGGGATAGGATCTCCCATAGGAGGCAACAATACCCATTGAAATCCTGGAGACAGCCCTCGAGACAGACCTAGATAGTCAGGATTCTTGAGGGAAGCTCAAGGGGATGATAAGGCGTGACTTCGGGTATGTTGTCGAAAGTATTAAAGCGCTTGCTGTCAAGACAAAGGACGGGTATTGCACACCAAGGAGCCTGCCCAAATTCGCCCCATGCTATTCTCAGCAAGAGGCTCCGAGAAAACGAAGCTCTCATCAGAGATGCTTTCGGTAATAGTTGCGACCTCATTGTCCGCAAGGTGAGATTCGGGACCGGCCCGGGTATAGCTGTGTTGGTGGTTCATATAGACGGATTGGTTGACAAAGTCCTTGTCAGTGAGGCTATTATCAAGCCCATAGGGGTCACCTCTGAAATCCTCGAATCAGAACGCTTGTCTTCAATTCAGGTCCAAGAGACGTTGAGAGACCGCCTGATCTTGCTTTCAGACGTAAAGCAGGTTTCCGATAAAGCCGGTTTGCTTGATTGCATAGCGGGCGGCAAGTGCGGGATAATTGTGGACGGAAGCTCTGAAGCGTTCGTTTGCGATGTGCGAGGGTTTGAGAAGCGCGGTGTTGAGGAGCCTCAGAGCGAAGTGGTCATTCGTGGGCCTAGGGAAGGCTTTACTGAGGTCCTGCGGACGAATACCAGCCTGCTTAGGAGGAGGATCAGAGATCCACGACTTTGGATCAAGGAATTCACCGTCGGGAGGGTCAGTCGTACCCAAGTGGCAATTGCCTATATCAAAGGCATCGCCAACGACAAAGTAGTCCAAGAGGCCAGGGATAGAATTACGAGGATTGATGTAGACAGCATCCAGGAAAGCGGTGAACTGGAGGAATACCTTGAGGATGCGCCTCTTTCGCCGTTTCCCACCATTCTTCGTACAGAAAGGCCTGACAGAGTAACAGGCGCGCTCTTTGAAGGAAGGATTGCAATACTTACAGACGGCACACCTTTTGTCCTTATTGCCCCGGTCACATTCTTGATGTTTCTTACCTCGCCTGAGGATTATTACGAGCGTTACTTTATCGCGTCTGCCGTGAGACTGCTCAGGTGGGCCTCTTTCCTCATCGCACTCTTGCTTCCGGCGTTGTACGTGTCGGTTACCACATTTCACCAGGAGATGCTTCCTACCCCTCTGGTTCTTGCTATAGCGGCTCAGCGGGAAGGAGTCCCTTTCCCTGCCGTATTCGAAGCCCTTCTCATGGAGGTGGCCTTCGAGATATTACGAGAGGCTGCGGTTAGACTTCCAAAAATCTATGGACCTGCCATTAGTATAGTAGGCGTTCTAATCCTGGGAGAAGCCGCGGTTCGCGCAGGCCTGGTTTCATCTGCCATGATAATCGTTGTTGCCTTAACAGCAATTGCATCATTTGTCACACCAATTTTCAGCCTTTCCATTGCTGTAAGGCTGCTTCGCTTTCCCATGATCCTACTCGCAGGAACACTAGGCTTATTTGGAGTTGTATTTGGGTTCTCAGTTGTGGTTATTCATGTATCTTCGCTTCGCTCATTCGGTGTTCCCTTCCTAGAACCTATTGCGCCGGTTGTTGTATCTGACCTGAAAGATGCCCTTATTAGACTTCCATGGTGGGCAATGGATACTCGTCCGGAGTTTACAGGAAAGAGTGACCTTAGGAGACAATCTCGAGGCCTTATGCCAAGGGCATCTAAGACTCAAGAAAACAAGATTTCCGGCAGCCCTGGGAAGAGGGGGTCAACATGACTGTTCTCGAGGGCGGGAAGATATCAGG
>DGZL01000153.1:8656-11464 GCA_002398515.1 Firmicutes bacterium UBA4981 | reverse complement strand
CCCCATGGATTTTCCTCAGGCTTTCCATTTTTGCTATCCTTAATAAGTACTGGTGCACGCTGATAGATCTTCTTCGTCAGTTCTGCATCGCGTTTTGACCTAAACGTAGGAACGGTGAGAGTATTCGGGTTAAGTAGTTCGATGTCTTCAATTGTCAGACGCACGTGGCGATCTTCATCCTTTAGATCTTCAACTTGTTGGGCGAAGAAGACAAAATTCGCACCTTCATTGGCTGGTCGCCCTAGGCCGGTGATTGTCACTAAGCTGAACTTGTAACTCCTGTGAACTCCAGGGAAAATCGCCTTCCTGTTCTCGAAGTCATAAAAGCTGACCAGGGAAGGCGCACCTTTTGCCCCCATGATATCTTGGAAGAAGAATCTGGTTGTAAAATCCGTGGCAATGCCTGAAGGTATCACTGTGCCTACCCGTCCTACAGGTGAGATAATGTCTCGCATTGTCTCTGCAAATACGGAGTACGTATTGATGTCTCCGCGTCCGCAAAGAGGATACCGGCCGCTATTTCTCATCAGATGGCTTTCGCCATCAGCCTGACGGAGATCCTCTATGAAATGCTTGTAGAGCCAGGGATCACTTTCCTTCAGCTTCTCAATCCTTTGTGCTCTGACTGCTGCATTAGGCGCTTGAGCAATATCTGGACGTTTACCGGCAAACCACTCTTTCTCCTGAATCTTCACTCTCTCCCACGGCGGATTGCCTAACACGACATCGAATCCACCTGACCATCCCATAGCGGTATTCTCAGGCTGTCCTCCGTAGATGGGCGACTTGAAGACGTCGGGGAAAGCCACATGCCAGTGGAAGAACTTGTACTGATCAGCCAGTCGATCTACTTCTCTGCGAACCTCCTCGGACACAGAATCAGGCATCTTCCTGATTACTTCATAAACTGAATTTGTTATTGCGGGTGGCGCATCTTTCGTCTTTCTCCACACGAACGCGGCACACCACGCATCAGCCTCGAACTTGAGACGGCGATATTCAGACGATCCAATAAACTCTCGGTAATGAAGATGCTTCTTCCTGATCTCGGTAATGGCATCATTGGATAACTCGTCGATTTCTACTATGGCCCTAGTCAATCCCGATGCCAGCTGCACAGCAATGGGTGATTCCATATATCCGGCACCGTCTGCAACGAACAGTGCTGTCATATTGCGTTCTTCACGATTCTGCCGTCTGAATCGCGCAGCGATTTTTTTGTCATCCCCGACAATCGGCGAGAAGGCATCATCAGGAATTCCTTTATTCATAAGTGCAGGCACTGTACCGAGAAGACTGTTGCCCACAAGTATCCTGTGGTCAAGAAATGAAAGAGGCTTTCCTTTATCCATCGCTTCCATCCATAGGTTGATCTTACAGAGTTCTACAGCCATAGGGTTCAGATCAACCCCATAAATGCATTGGCCGATTACATCACGCAAAGCTCTCCTTATCTCTCCCGGTGAAGGTTCGTCCTCTCTTGTTCTGATGGAAGCTAACTTCCTTGCCATTCGGTGAGCTGCAGCAATCAGAAATGCGCCGCTCCCACACGCCGGATCACATACTTTGAGTGAGAGGATAGCCTTTTCGGGTTCCGGCTTTCGGGCTGCTTCACTTAAGACACGATCCAAGGCTGAATCGAGTAGGCATTGAATAAGTTCAGAAGGAGTATAGTAAGACCCTGTTGTCTTGCGGCTGCTTCCTGAAACTGCAACAAGCTCAAAATGGCCTGAATCAGGATCCATGTCCGGCGCAAGCTCAAGGAGGGACTCATATATTCCTCCTATTTCTTCAGCCCCGATATTCTTATAGGCGACAGCCATCCTCACGCCGTCTTTTGTCATAAATGCAAGTTTCCTTATGGCAGCTAAGAAATCTGCATTAGAAATGTCTGCACAGGCGAGATCAGGCACGAACTCGGGTGCCCATAGTCCTCCTCCCATTGGAGCAAGGCCAATTTCAGGAGTCCTTTCATCAGATCCAAGAGCTGTCATGACTACTTGAATCGAACGGTAAAGGTCAGGATGTTTACCTCCGCGGGTGTGTTCTGCAAGTTTTCGGAGTCGTCCTATAGAATAGTGATTCGCATAAACCTCTCTTACGCGCTGACCGGTCTTCTCGGGATGAAGCAGGTCTCTGTCTTCTGCGACAAAGAGAAATATGATCCGGTAAACCAATCGAAGCAGTTGATTCTTGTACTCTTCCGGCGAAAGTGTACCGGCTCTGAATTTCCTACGTAATTCCTGGTTTCCTGAATACCTAAGGAATCCTGCGCCAAGTAATTCAACAGCTTTTTCAACTGCATTCCGCAATTCGTTCAGCGCGCGCGTTCCTTGCTCCTTCGCCATCTGGGCCCACTTCTCAAGCCACAAATCCCCCGGTGCTTCGCCTTCAAGTCTTGATTGGTGACACAGCAGCCAAAAGAGGGCAAAGTCGGAATACAACTCTCCTTCCATTATCGCTTCAAGATCGAATTCTACATATGATTGACGGGTTAGGCTGACATTATCCCGCAGCAGTCTTAGTTTGCGTCCGTTGGATACGATTCCCCACAGATGATCCCCGCTACGGTTAACGTATTCTTGTACAAGTCCGTGGGGACTGCTACGGGCTGCGCCCGCTACTCCGGGGGTCCGCTTGTCCAGATCTACACCATAGCCTACCAAGTGTATGGGTATGTCGCCCCACACGTGCGATATGGGATAAGCCTTGCCATCCAGTTCGAGCCCACTTGCCCTAGGGAGCCTTCCGTAATGGAGCTCTTGGAAGATTACCCCGAGCCAGCGTTCGCGTGTGAGGCCGACTGCT
>DGZL01000153.1:6641-8488 GCA_002398515.1 Firmicutes bacterium UBA4981 | reverse complement strand
GCGCTCACGTGTGAGGCCGACTGCAGGATCATGCCGGGGAAGTTGTGAGAGCGCGTCACAAAACCCATGCCAAGCGCTGCGTACCCTGTTCCATGAACGGGCAATCGTCTCGTTTAGCCTTTCACCCTGGGCTAAGTGATAGGATTTAGAAGTAAGTCCGGGGAGAGAACGGTCTCCTGCAGCTACTCGCTGCATGAGATCCGGAGGCAGGAGCCCGCCTTCAGTTCTTACTGCGGCAAAGTGCCCGTTCACGCGTCCCCTCATTCGTTCTTCCTCCTTCTGTTGTCAGGCAGGTAAACATAGATGCCCAATATATCCGCGGGCAGGCGAGGTTCAACTTTGTAGCGTACACCTTTCATCCGCGCGGCTGAACGCACTCGCCTATGTGCAGTAAGCAGGGACTCGGCCCTTTGACTCGCAGTCTCCTCTACATGCTTCATGAGTCCTTTATACCCCGCTACTACCTGTTTCACGAAGTGAAGCGCTTGCTCGCGATAGACATTACCTGTGGGCTCTACGTCAAGTAGCTTTTGGGCTTGAGCTTCATCGAGCCAAACAGGCCCATCAGAAAGTCCTTCATAAGCTAGAGTTATGGACTCCTCAGCCAGTTGTGAACTTTCTTTGTTGCTAATGTATGTTGTTATGTCGTATCTGTAGCGAACCAGGAGCAAGGTAGTCAGTTTTGAGACAGCGTCCGTCATCATTGCGCCGACTCGGCGCGCGACCGTTTCTCCGTAGGGATCTAGAGCAGACTCAAAAATATGCGAGGCCATGGATTCGACAAAGGGATGGGTGCGTTTGAGCCACTTGACTTCTTCAGGAACCGGCAGGTCAAAAGCTGCTTGAAATGTCTCAGGCGCGGCTAACGCATCTCGTAAGTCACGAGGCATCTCCTTGAGATTGAACGTCACTACGCCATTTTGGGATTGGACTGCCCCTCCATAGCTATTCACTGCACTTATGAAGAAACGCCGAACATCAGCAGGTGTCATGATAGACCCTTGAGCTTCGTCAAGCGCGCTCAGTACCTCGTCTGGTTTCAGCGTATCCTGCGCAAACATGGTTCTGGAGCGCTTTTCTCTCTCAAGAGATTTTTCCCAAAGGGCGTCAAATGCGGTTCTGGCTAAGTAGACTTGATCCTCCATGCCTGGGAGCATAAGTTGAATAGCTTGATCCGGACGACGGAGGCGCAGTCCTTCAATAATTGCTTCCTCTACAGCTTCTGCATTAAGTGGCACGGGAACTGAAATGCCAAGGCTGTTTCTGATAGTCTCGTGTTTTCGGAGCAGGACATCCAGGACGATTCCGTCTATCTGGTTGTCGAGGCCGTAATACGTAAGAATGCGTACCTCCGGACTCTTCTGGCCGAACCTATCTACACGTCCGTCTCGTTGTTCATGTCTTGTGGGGTTCCATGAGAGGTCGTAATGAATCACAGCGTTGAAGCTTTCCTGTAAGTTAAGCCCTTCCGACAGGCAATCAGTGGCTACAAGCACTCGCCTCTTGAAATTCGCAAGGTCATTGACTTTCTCTTCCCTGAGAGCATGAGGTAGCGCTCCTGTTACACAGGTGACTTCTACATCGTCAGGAAGACGCTTTCTAAGTTCTTCAGCAACGTATTCGGCAGTAGGGATGAAGCGGCAGAAAACAATGGGGCTGAAACCATCTCTCAAGTACTCGTCTACGAAATCTACTATTTTGGTTAATTTGCGATCTTTATCTCCTTCAAGAGATTCCGCTTGACGAGCCATGCGCGAGAGCAACCTCATTTCACTTCGGTCGACTTTGTCTGCTTGGGCTTCATCCTCTTCGATAGCGATACTTCCCGGGATAACATCCAGGCCTTC
>DGZL01000153.1:0-6496 GCA_002398515.1 Firmicutes bacterium UBA4981 | reverse complement strand
TTTACCTACTTGGGTTTCATCCTCTTTGATAGAGATACTTCCCGGGATAACATCCAAACCTTCAGGGAGTTGCTCATCTGCGTCAATATCAAATACAGCGCGTCTTCCGATTTCATCGACTTGTTCCACTGTCTCTGCGTCAGCGACACCTGCCCGTGTCCTCATTGTGGCAGCGGCAGCTCTCGGGCTCGAAGCCAATGCACGGAGAAGCGCCAGGGCTGACCACCAACGCACCCTCTGTCGATGAGGTCCCCCTGAATCATCTGCAACAGTATCCCTGGCATAGTTTATTGCCCTGTCGAAGAGTTGCTTATACTCAGGGTGCAGAGTGTAATGTTCCTCGCTGGGATTACGTTTCGGAAACGGTGTTTGGGCATCAAGATAATGCTCTATATCAGCCCGTCTACGCTGAACAAAGTGTTGGGCTAACCTGCGGCGACGCGGTTCGTTTTTGGGTCCGGAAAGGTCCTCGGGGAAATCAGCAAACTCAGGATCGAGGAAGCTGATAAGTGAACGAAATGCGTCTTCTTTGCCACTATGGGGCGTGGCAGTGACAAACACCATGTGGCGCCCTGGGTCATCTGTCAGCTTCGATACTAATTCATGCCGCTGATGTCTTCCTCGTCTTTCAAAGCCAAAAGCGCACGTGTGAGCTTCATCGACAATTACGAACTCAGGAGCAGTCCTTAGGAATTCCTCGCGTCTGCGGTCTGATTTTATGAAGTCAAGAGAGACAATGACATGCGGATAGACTTCAAAGAGAGATTGTCCCATGGCACAGTTACGTTCAAGGCGAGAGGCTGTAGATGACAGAACCAACTCAGCTTCAATATGGAATTTCTCGGAAAGTTCAACTTGCCACTGCTCTGCCAGGTGAGGCGGACAGAGGACTGCGGTCCGCTCGATCTCTCCTCTGTCAAGAAGTTCGCGGGCTATCAGGCAAGCTTCTATCGTTTTGCCTACGCCTACATCGTCAGCAATGAGTATCCTGACAGGATTAAGCTTGAGAGCCATCAAGAGGGGAACAAGCTGATATGGCCGGGGTTCCACCGCAATCCTCCCAAGGCAGCGAAGAGGGCCGCAGTATGCCCTGGATGACAGTCTCGCTGCGTCCCGAAGCAATCTGCAGGAAAAGGACTCTCCAACATGTTCAGGATTGGGCAAATCAAAGTGGGCGGATTCTATGGATTCAAGGGCAGTAGATACGCCTGCTGTTTCTCCTTCTCCACCTAGGGGCCGAAGAAGCAGGAAATCCTCTTCAGAGCCTGGAAGCACCACCCATTCTCTCCCTCTTGTGCGGACTAAGGCGCCTACTGAGAAGTCTGCATCTGTCATGTTGTATCACCCCTTCCGGCCCCGTGGCCTATCTTTCCGAAGATGTTCGGGTGTTCTGACATGATTCGTTCCCAATCATCGTCGTAGCTAAAGCGGAGACACATAATGCCTAGCTCTGTAAGGGCTTTCTCTTGTCGTCTATCGACCTGCATTTGATCGCTCACCTCGTGATCAGGTCCGTCTATGTACACAGCCACCGCAGGAGCAGAATCTATTTCGTAGTAAAAATCAACTCTTGTATTCGCTACATCCAGGTACTTTTGGGCTTCTGTGGGAAGCCGTAGGTCAAGATCGGCAACATAATTCAGCCATTTCCGCTCAAGATCAGACTCACACTTAGCCAGCAAAGCTTCTAAATGCTCTCCCCGTGGCTTGCCTACAGGGGAGGCTTTTGTTTGCGAGCTTTGCAGTTTCTTAAAGAGCTCGGTGACATTGTCATGCTTTCTGTCAAGGATTGCATGATCCATCTGGTTGGAATAGCTCATCAGACAGTCATAGCATGCAGCCTCGCATCCTTCTTCCCCTTTGGGAGCAGAGCCAAGGTCTTCCAATGTGTCAGGATCGTAATGACATATTCGTAAGGCGCAAGATGCAGTCTCTGCTAAGGCGTTTGGATCATCGACAAGGTTACGAAGGACTCCTGCGCCTCCCTCGGAAGCTTCATAGAGAAGAATGAGACGCCTGCCATCTTTATCAGGAAGCGGTTCAGCAGCAAGTTCTGAGTCTTCCAGTTGGTACTTAACTTGGATGGCATTCTTCAGGGCTGCCTGGACCGTGGCCATGGCGGAGTTGTCAAGCCTATGAGCAGGCTTGAATATGAGGCAGTTCTTCGTGTCATCAACATACGGAATAACACGTTCTTTCCGGTTTGTCATCTCATCTTCATCAGGCACCGACTCATCATCTCGTTCCACAAGTCTACTTCCTCTTGCCCATCGTCCTGTTTCCAAATCAAGCACAAAGCCGGGAAGGACTTCGTCTTCCTTACGCCTGAGCCATCCCAGGCTTATCTTAGAGATCGTAGCGGAAGGCGCGTATGTGATTGTTGCAATCTCACTGTTTTCGTGGAACACTTGGGCTACCCGAAAACTTGGCTTTCCCCCGACCATAGCGAATCTGAAACCTGCTTTGATGTCATAGCCCATTCTCTGCCGTTCTTCCTCATCACAGTTGATGCGTGCAGCCCGCTCTGTTGCGACGTTGGTCATTCTGAAAAGATTTGTTAAAGCGCCGCCAAGATTATGTCCACAGTTGGAACAGATGTTGATGTCATCACCATCATTGAAAGGATGGACACAGCCGCATGCAGAGCATTGTTTCATGGTCTCGAGAGCAAGTTTAGCCTCATCGCCTTGGACGACCTGGGGTGGCAGGATGACCTTACGAATTTGATAGCGTGCACCCTCATGGTAAATGAAGGATCTTGGACCGAATTCAGATATAGCTAAAAATCGTGGTCGGGAAATGTATTCCGATTTTCCTCTTGGACCACGCCGGCCAGGGATGTACGCAGATAGGGGCAGGCGAGGGAAGTTGTATCCTGGCAAGAATCCTTCACCGGCAAAATAGCGATATGGATAAAAATCACAATCTTCGTAGCTACCTTCATTGGCTAGTAGCTTAAGCTGCTGAATGGCTTCCTTAAGTAGCTTCCCGGCACGTGTCTTCTTGCTGAAATCAGTGCATGACAGATCGGTCTCAATTTTATAGTTCTTATCTGCTTGAGCCTTAGCTGATCTATAAAGGTCTCTCCAGCGTTGGCATGCACGGTCAAAACTAATATATGCCTGACTCAGAACATCCTCAAGCCAGCGATCTGTATACCAGTCGGTAGTCTGTAAGTCACGCTCTAATGATTCCAGTACATGTTTTGCCGAAGTATGCGCTCGTTTGAGTATGCTACGGTCACGGAGGGCGGATGCAATGCTTTCGTTCACTGCAAGAGTTGGGTTTTCATCTGACACATCAAGAACGTTAACCATAGATGAGCCCAATGAAATTTCAGCCTCGAAAAGGAGTATGGCGTGAACGTGCGCTCTTAGCAAATCCTCATTTGCCAACTCCATACGCGGTGGCAGAACAGAACCTGCCACCATCAAGCTGGGTCGGCGGAAGAAGTACTGATCGTGTGAACTGAAAGTGGAACAATAGGTGACCACGAGAGCAGGTTGCCCGCTCCGACCGGCACGCCCACTACGCTGGGCATAGTTTGCAGGACTTGGGGGAACGTTGCGCATATTGACTACGGCAAGATCTCGAATATCGATTCCTAATTCCATAGTAGGAGAGCAGTAGAGTACGGGGAGATGCCCTTCACGAAACCGTCTCTCCCTTTCTAACCTGTGCTCAGCCGACACTTGTGCAGTATGTTCCCTTCCTTCCATTCCCTGAAATTCCCTAGCTTTCTCAGTATAGTGCTGCCGGAAGAACGGATTGACTCTTTGTGGCCTTTCTGAACCAGCCCACGTCCTCAAGGGATCAGGCCGGGAATTTGTTCCATCCCCGGCTTTCCATATCATCGCACTGGCTTTAACCTGGTAGCCTGGAATATCTTTGACGTACCGACGGTATTCAGGAACTTCAGTGATGAGCCCCCCGTACAGAAGCACGCTTAGGAGGTTCTTGAGAATGATTTCAGCATCATCGAGGCTAAGGCTCGCGTAGTAGTCTACGATCGTCGTGCTTCGTCTAAGGTAGCTGCCATAGAGACTCCCTCCGGCAGTGTATAGATCATCGCGTCTGAAACGCGTCGTCTTGGGAGGAGAACAGGGAAACAATACGGTAGCTTCTCTCATGTGTTCTGTAGGATCAATCGACCAGGGCTCAATGAGGTCTTGCTCGCTTCTTCGCTGAATGATAGTACCATAATCAGGATTTAGGCATTCTGCATTGATAGCCAGGCCACGCCTCATGTGATCTAGAAGCACTTTGCATACAGTCTCTCTGGTTTCAGGCAACGCTTTGGTTAAGGCAGGGTGTTTACCATCCCACACACTTTCATCTCTGCACAACTCATCCAAGGCCATGTATTCTATCCTGAGCAAATCGCATTGCTCAAGGTTAGGCGTTGTAACCCGCCAACCTCGTTCCAGGTCACAATACACTCGATAATCCAGTACGCTTTGCATAGCTTTACGAGCCCGAGCCCGTGCTTGGTAGTCAAGACCGTTCGCGCCAGCTAATGCGTATGCTTCGAGAGGCAGATTCAGGGCATTAAGGACTTTGACAGGGAGCATATCATGAGTCAGCCCGCTCTCTCCAGCCTGTGTTAGGGCTTTGTGCAGTGCAGAACGGATCAGGCCAACTTGAACAAAGTCGTTGAAATGGCCTGCTTGAAGTGATGCGTCTTGTCTATTGTCTGTAAAACTGAGAAGCTTGCGAGTGCTTTCGTCCAGTTCGGGGCATTGTCTAAGGGATTGTACTGTGGAGAGGCTGATTATCGTGGTTGCACTGCTGCGTCCTTCTGTAGCCAGAGTAGCCAGCTTCCCATACTCTCCGCCTCGAGCTGAAGCATAGGCGGTGTCGCAGTGCGGACAGAATTGGAAAGGCGAGGGTATGAACGCACAGGCAACTGCGTCATCGTCCCCTGGGCTTGCAGCTACCCCGTTCGGGCGAACATGAACCAGTCTCGGGACTCTTCCCTTATCTTCGTAGTATCTTCTGATCCTTTGTCCCGTCGGAAGGTCTTCCACCCAGTTCTCCGGAACCCTGGCCACAATTCCCTCAATATCTGCAGGCCATGGCTTGTCCTCGTCAATGTAAAGATAACCCAGCAAGAAGCTCCGATCACTTCTGTCTGCATCGTCAGTAATGTCTCCGAACCGCCGGGGTTCGTATCGCAATTGTCCGGTCTCTGGCTGGATGACTTGAGTGACACAGTAGTACTCATGGCCGCATTCACGGCAAAAAACGAGAGGGTACAGGATTCGCGACCTATCTTCGCCAGGGACGTAGCGTTGTCCCCTAAGGGTTATATAACGCTTACCAGGGGGCTCAAGAGATGTGTATGCAGTATCGCCTCGGCTTATCATCTGGTGAACCTTGAAAGCGAACGGAGCAGCCTTGCTTTCCGGATGCGCATTCAAAGGATCATAGCTTACGGCGAGCTGATTCTGGATTGCCTCTACACAAAGAGTTTCATCAACGCCTGTAAGCTTCGCAAGCTTTTGGCCTGCGCCCTTTGATCCTGTTATGCTTATGGGGGTTTGACGAATGAGTCTTCCAGTTGGCTCCTGGCGACCCACACCAAGCACGCTCTCTATCCAGACAGACAAAGGATCATTAGTGAACGCATCATAACTGTCGAGAGGATATCTTTCAGGGTGCGAGATTCGATGCCTGAGCCCTTCAATAAATCGGGGATCATAGAGATCTCGTTCCGGAGTCACTCGGCACAGTGTCTCGCCTATGACATTCTCGGGCATAACCAAATCACCGAAAAGCAGGCTTGCTGCATAAGCCACCTGTTCTCTTTGCTCGTCAAACGCGCCTTCGCTTGCCAGTGTGGCTGAGGTTCCAATACACTGCAAATTCGGCGCTTCAAATGCTTCCCGAACGCGGCGAACCAGCATTGCCACATCAGCGCCCTGGCGGCCTCGGTAAGTATGCAATTCATCAAGAACAAGAAAGCGGAGGTCTTTTCCTGCTTGCACTAACCCTTTCTCACGAACACGGGTTAATATCAGCTCAAGCATGACATAGTTCGTAAGAAGAATGTCAGGCGGGTTCTCCTGTATCTCTTCACGGTCTTTCATTCCTTCTTGTCCTGTATACCGCCGGAAAGTCACCGGTTCACGGTTCTCAGGGTATCCACGTTTAAGGTATCTGGAGAGTTCTTCCATTTGGCTGTTCGCCAGCGCGTTCATGGGGTAAACGATAATTGCCTGTATGCCTCTGCCTGAACCTATCCTGAGAACGTGATTGACAATGGGGATTATGAAAGCCAGGCTTTTGCCGGAACCTGTGCCTGTAGTAAGAACGTAATTGCTCCCGCTGTTTGCTGCACGAATGGCTTCTTCTTGGTGCTTGTAAAGACGGAGCGGTTTGCCCAGGCTGTCGCGGGTCTTGCCATGGCGGAAAATCCTACTGCATTCCGGATGCAGTATGCCCTCCTCAACAAGATCGTCTATGTAATTTGCTTGCTCATAAGAAGGGTTTAGCT
>DGZL01000157.1 GCA_002398515.1 Firmicutes bacterium UBA4981 | reverse complement strand
CCGGTTTGTCGCTGACGAAGAATCAAAACGAGGCATACGCCCTCAGAAAGCCGGCACTCCCACAGGGAAGAAAGTCGCAGTAATAGGAGCAGGGCCTGCGGGACTCACATGCGCCCATGAGCTCGCCAAACTAGGACATGAAGTCACAGTCTTCGAGGCGGAAGATGCGCCCGGAGGACTTATGATCCACGGGATACCAAGATACCGGCTTCCCCGTGAAATCGTAAGCGCAGAGATCGACTATGCCCTGTCCCCCGGTGTTAACCTGAGGACAGGCGTCTCGGTAGGCAAAGATATTTCATTTGATGAGATAAAGCGGAATTCAGACGCTGTTTTCATTGGAATAGGCCTCGGTTACAGATCTCAATTAGACATTCCCGGACACGATCTCCCCGGCGTGCTCCAGGCAGGAGAGTTCTTGCGTATGGCAGCGCTGGGAGATACGCCTAAACTATCAGGGACAGTCGCGGTTATCGGCGGTGGAAATGTAGCCATGGACGCAGCTTGCTCCGCTGTCCGAGCAGGCGCAAGTGAAGTCGTTGTTCTTTACAGACGCCGAGAAGAAGAAATGCCTGCATGGAAGCGAGAACGAGAGTTTGCCCAAAAAGAAGGCGTGAAATTCCGGTATCTCACTGCTCCTCGGAAATTTATTGGACAAGACGGCAGGGTTGCCGCAATTGAGTGTGTCTCCACCAGACTGGGAGAGCCTGATTCAAGCGGACGTCCCAGGCCGGAGGTTATCCCAGGCAGCGAACATATTATTGATGTCTCCCAAGTCATCCTGGCCACAGGTCAGGCACCGTGGCCTGAAGTTTCACAAGTATTCGGCGATATAGAACTTAGCTCTTCCGGAACTGTCAAGGTGGCTCCGGAGACTCTCGCTACCTCAGTAGACGGGGTTTTTGCAGGAGGAGACGCAGTCAACCGAGGCCGGACTGTGGTTCAAGCTGTCGCTGACGGAAAATCGGCAGCGAAATCAATTAGTGATTTCCTTTCATAAGAGATGAAATGTCGGCCGCACACTTGTGACTTTGGTCGTGGAAAGGTTCAAAACTAATACGAGGAGGGACCGTACGTGGTTGATTTATCTTTAGAATTCTGTGGCGTGAAGTTCCCGAACCCGTTTACCCTTGCTGCAGCGCCAACCACTGACTCTGCTGAAATGGTGGCAAGAGCGTTTGAAGCCGGTTGGGGCGGAGCAATCTTGAAAACAACATCAGTGGAAACAGAAGTAGTTGAACTCGTCTATCCCATGATGTCAGGCATAGATTTGGAAGACAAGAAACTCATGGGACTGCAGAACATCGACCTAATTTCCGAACGACATATTGACGAAGTCGAAAAAGACGTAAAAGCCCTAAAGAAGGAGTTCCCGGACAAAGTAGTAGCTGCCAGCATCATGGGGGCAAAGAAAGAAGACTGGCAACAACTGGTGAGACGCCTGGAAGCTGCCGGCGTGGATCTTATCGAGTGTAGCTTCTCATGCCCGCACGGTATGCCTGAGCGTGGCATGGGCTCAACGATAGGACAAGACCCTGAGCTTACGGAACGCACAGCCCGCTGGGTGAAGGAAGCTGCAACCAGGGTGCCGATAGTCATCAAACTCACCCCGCAGATTGCTGACATTACATCAGCAGCCCGTGCAGTAAAAAGGTCAGGCGCTGACGGAGTATGCGCCATCAATACGCTGAAAAGTATGATAGGAGTCGATCTTGAGACATTCATACCCTATCCCAACGTCGGTGGGTATTCCACATACGGTGGCTACTCAGGCCCTGCCATCAAACCTGTAACCTTGAGGTGTGTGGCTGAAATCGCCAAATCAGTGGATATTCCCATAGCTGCGGTAGGCGGAATCAGCACGTGGAGCGATGCAGTGGAATTCCTCCTCTTAGGAGCTACTAACATTCAACTCTGCACAGCGGTAATGCACAACGGGTTCAGGATTATTGAGGACCTTATCGACGGGCTCTCCGTCTATCTCGAGGAGAAGGGTATGAACTCCGTTAAGGAACTGGTTGGCAAGGCATTGCCGTACATTGCCGACCACTCCAAACTATCCAGGGATTATAAAGTCGTCTCTACTGTGAATCGTGAAACATGCGTCAAGTGCGATGTCTGCTACATCGCATGTATGGACGGAGCACATCAAGCCATAGACCTCGATGAGATGCGAATTCCCGTCATTAATGAAGACAAGTGCAAAGGCTGCGGAATGTGCGAGACCGTGTGTCCGGTCGAGGAGTGCATAACTCTTAAACCAAGGGAGAGTTGAGTATGACGAGACTCCATGTGGCAATTCCCGAAAGCATCGACGAAGCCCTTGGATTACTTGGAAAGTGGGGGCGTGAAGCGGCAGTAATCGCAGGTGGCACCGACCTTGTTGTCGAGCTGAAAGACAGACTGAAATCTCCTAAAGCGCTGATAGATATCGGACGTGTCCCTGAGATTAGCGGAATAAGGGAAACGGAAGGCGGCGACGTGTGGATAGGCGCTCTCTCCACACATGCTGAAGTAGCTTCGTCAACTGTGGTCAAGGAGACTGCCCCCGTCTTAGCCGACGCCTGCGCTCAAGTGGGATCCCCTCAGATAAGGAATAGGGGCACTATAGGGGGTAATATCTCTACTGCGTCACCTGCAGGAGACACAATACCTGCCCTATATGTCCTGGAAGCGTCTGTCGAAATCATTGGTCCAAAAGGGAAGCGAGTAGTACCCATAGAGTCGTTCTTCCAAGGCCCGAAGAAATCAGCCTTAGCTTTTGACGAGATAGTCCTTGGGGTCAAAGTTCCGAAGTTGGGTAAAGAGTATGTTTCGTTCTTCAGAAAACTGGGGCAACGGAAATCACTGGCAATATCAATAGTAAGCGTAGCGTTTGCCGGAAGATGTCAGGAACCCGGGCTTTTCACCGACGTCAGGATTGCCTTTGGCGCGGTGGCGCCGACAGTAGTTCGCGCACGCACAGTGGAAAAGGCCATATGCAATATGAAACTGGATCCGAAATCTGCCCAATACATTTCGAAACTTGCATTTCGCGACTGCGTTCCTATAACGGATGTAAGAGGTTCCCAGGGTTATCGCGAGGTTATGGCATGCAATCTCCTATATGAAGGATTGCTTGAAATGGGGAGGGTTCGGAAGGCGTGAAAGTCAATGTATGTCTCTTCGGTCCAATGCGAAAATACAGAGACAAAGACAAATTCCAGTTGGAACTCGAGGAAGGCGCGACACTCGCCCGTCTTCTGGACCACCTGAAAATCGAAGACAGAATCTACATTGTCATCCTCATTAATGGTAGGCGAGCCTATGAAGATGAGCCTCTCTCGGACGACGCCGAAGTGCTCATTATGGCCCCGACCGGCGGTGGTTAAGGGAGAGGCTGAAGGCTTAGTACGGCTCTAGCTAGATGAGGAGGGGGTAACACAGATGACAAAGACCGAATGGGTTGGTGCCGACGTCATAAGAATTGACGCAAAGGATAAAGTCCGAGGCGTGCTCAAGTACATGTCGGATCTTTCCTTTCCAAATATGATATACGGGGCCGTACTACGAAGCAAGCATCCTCACGCCCTCATAAAGAAAATCAACACCAAACGCGCGAAAGAGCTGGACGGGGTAGTAACAGTCCTCACTCATGAGGACGTCCCCGGCTTGAATGGGTTCGGTATAGCTATCCCGGATCAACCGGTGTTATGCAGTGATAAGGTTCGATACATGGGGGATGCTATTGCTCTTGTAGGAGCGGAATCAAAGGAAATAGCAGAACGTGCCCTGGAGTTAATAGAAGTTGAATATCAGCCTCTACCTGTCGTTTGCGACCCGGAACAAGCAATGCTGAGCTCGTCCCCTAAGGTGCATGAGACGGGAAATCTCCATAATCATGTCAAGATCGAACGAGGTAACGTAGAGGCCGCATTCAAAGAAGCTCAGGTTGTAGTTGAAAATACCTACTTTACGCCTAGACAGATGCATGCCTTTCTTGAGCCTGAAAGCGGAGTAGCAGCTATAGACGAGGACAAGAACATCACTATTTGGTGCGGGGGACAGCACCCGTATAGAGACCAACTTCAGGTAGCACGGGCCCTCGGCATGAATCCAAGGAAAATCCGTATAGTCAACACACCCACCGGAGGAGCGTTCGGCGGTAAAGATGAGATTACGGTTCAAATACACCTGGCTCTTCTCGTATTACATACAGGGCGCCCGGCGAAAATCGTACTTTCGCGGGAAGAGTCAGTTATTGCCGGGATGAAACGTCACCCCATGAGAATCCACATGAAAACCGCAGCAGCAGCCGATGGAACCATTCTCGCCAATGAAGCGAGGGTTGTTTCTGACACAGGCGCATACGCGTCTCTCGGAGGTCCGGTTATTGGGTTTGCAATAGAGCACTCCTGCGGCGCGTACAGGGTGGAAAACGTGAAATTGGAAGGCTTCTGCGTATACACAAATAACGGCGTGGCAGGAGCGTTTAGAGGATTCGGAGCGAACCAGGTCACCTTTGCCGTAGAGACCCAACTTGACATGATTGCAGAGAAACTCGGCATGGATAAGCTGGAAATTCGTAAAAGGAACGCCTTGCGGAGCGGCGATATAGCTGCCTTAGGCCATCAAATGGAAGCTTCAGTGGGACTGCTACGTACACTGGAAGCAGCGGAGAACTCAAGGCTCTGGCAACTCAAAGAAGAGTTTAAGGCAAAGCCCAGCGCCCCTCACAAGAAGCGCGGTATTGGTATAGCCTGCTCATTCCAAGGGTGCGGCCTTGGGAAAGGACTCCCCGACTACGGTGCCGCCTCAGTGGAACTCCTACCTAACGGGCAGTTTGCCATAGGTGTCAGTTGTCCTGAAATAGGACAGGGCAACACCACTGCATTTGCACAGATGGCTGCAGACTATATAAGGTGTTCTGTTGATGACATAGTGGTGTTATCAGGTGATACAGGACATACCTTGGATTCAGGCACATCCACTGCTTCCCGTTCTATCTATACCGGCGGAAATGCGCTGAAGCATGCAGTTCAAAACCTTCATAATGCCATATCTCCTATAGCAGCTGAAATTCTTTGTGTGCCTGAAGATGATATCTCTTTCGGACATGGCAAAATAGTCTCGAAATCCTGCCCGGACAAGATTCTTTCATTTAAGGACATCGCTGAATATATCACAGCAAGAGGGTTGTCAATAAAGAGTGAAGGCCATTTCATATGGCCGGTCTCAGAGACCGAACTTGAAGGTTATGTCGGTATACCTCACCTGCTCTATAGCTATATCACTCAGATAGCTTTAGTTGAAGTCAATACCCTGACAGGTGAAACTGAAGTCATCGAAGCAGTGTCTGTCCCTGATCCGGGCAAAGCTATAAACCCACAGGGAGTGGAAGGTCAATCCGAAGGCGGAGTCGTCATGGGTATGGGCTATGCCTTGACTGAGGACACAATCATCAAGGAAGGAATGACCCTGACTCGGAACTTCTCTACATACATACTACCTACCAGCCTAGACATGCCTTGTAAAATCGAGACTATCATCGCTGAAGAACTCGAGCCTTCCGGACCGTTCGGCGCAAAGGGTATAGGCGAAGCAGTATGTGTCCCGATAAGTCCTGCTATTACCAATGCCATCCATGATGCTGTTAAGGTATGGATAAAGCAAATTCCTGCCACACCTGAACGTGTATATACCGCGCTCAAAAGTAGAGAGGTTTCCTAGGCTATGGCAGGCGAATGGAGGCGATGAACAATATGAGCTCGTTTACCGTAGTGAACCATCCAATAAGCCGAATAGACGCCACTACGAAGGTAACAGGCAGAGCTGAGTTTGCAGACGACCTCGCCTTTGACAGAATGCTCTACGGACAAGTTCTCCGGGCAAAGTATCCACATGCGAAGATCCTCGAGCTCGATACCCGTAAGGCGGAAGAGGCGCCTGGTGTAGCTGCAGTCATTACCTACGCCGATATTTCGGGAGCGCAGGCAATCGGGCCCGTCCGTCCTGATATGCCTATTTTCGTATCCACGCGGACAATGTACTTAGGCGACGCAATTGCCATGGTCGTAGCGGAGACACCTGAGATCGCAAATCGAGCCCTTGATCTGATACGCGTAGAATACGAGGAACTCCCAACCATATTTGACGTTGAGGAGGCTGTATCTGAAGGCGCGCTCCAACTTCACAAAGACTATCCCGGCAATATTGTGAACCACTATCCCCTTAGAAAGGGTAATGTAGAAGAGGGGTTCAAAGCGTCAGATGTCATCCTTGAGCGGACCTACACCACGCAGCTGATAGAACATGCATACATTGAACCTGAAGCAGCTGTCGCTGTGCCGGGATCCGTAGACGGTAATGTCACCATATACGGATCCATCCAGAACCCTTTCACAGCCAGGCGACACGTAGCTCAAGTCCTTGGAGTAAGCCTCAATAGGGTAAGAATAATCCAGTGCGCCATGGGAGGCTCATTCGGAGGCAAAGACGATGTAGTGTCAGCAGTCTGCGCCAGGGCTGCTGTAGCAGCTTTGAAAACCGGGCGGCCTGTCAAGGTAGTCTACACCAGGGAAGAGTCGCTCATTGAGAGCTACAAGCGGCACCCATATGTCATGAAGTATAAGGTCGGAGCGACCCGTGACGGCAGACTCCTGGCAATGGAGATATACATCCTGGCAGACGCAGGCCCTTACTCTTCAATGACACCTTTTGTCACCTGGCGTTCCGTCGTCCAGGCAACAGGTCCGTATGAAGTTCCCAACGTCAAGACAGATGTATACGGAGTCTATACAAACAACACATATACAGGCGCAATGAGAGGATTCGGAAGCCCGCAGATTATATTTGCGCAAGAATCCCTCATGGACGAACTCGCCAAAGAGCTGGGTATGGATCCCTTGGAATTCCGTTTGAAGAACGCGTTCAAACAAGGCTCTGTAACCGCCAGCGGGCAGGTTTTAGACGAGCATACGGTAAGTCTGATGAATGTCATCAAGAAAGCAACCGAAGCCATAGGGTACTCCGAGAAACAGAGGGCTTATGCGAAAAACAAGACAGCGAGAGGGAAAGTCCGCGGAGTAGGTTTTGCAGCAAGTTACCGCGGAGTGAGCCTGGGCGCGGAAGGAGTGGACGCCGCAGGGGCGCTGGTATCAGTGCAACCTGACGGAAGCGTATATCTACATTCCGGGCTTGCAGAAAACGGACAAGGGCTTAAGACTATCTTCTCACAAATCGCAGCTGAAGAGCTTGGTTGCAGGTTTGAGGATATCGTGTTTATGGATACGGATACATCCGTCATACCTGACAGCGGCGCTACAGTTGCTTCCCGCAGCACAACAATGGGCGGAAGCGCTGTCCGGGATGCTGCGAAAAAGGTAAGAGAGGTACTCTTCGGGGTCGCTGCTGAACTTCTTAATGCACCGCACGAAGAGATAACAGCAGCCGGCGGAAAAATGTATGTAAACGAAGACCCTGCAAGGTGCGTGGACTTCAGGGACGTAGCCAGGGCTGCTTACGGTAAAGGGCAACTCATGGCTGCCCTCGGATGGTACCAGGCGCCAAAGGTGTCATGGGACGAGAAGACAGGACAAGGCAAAGCATACTTCACGTATGTTTACGGGTGCCAGGTAGCTGAAGTTGAGGTGGATTGTGATACCGGGCAAGTTAAGGTCCTGAAGGTCGTGGCAGCGCATGACGTAGGCCGTGCCATTAACCCTGCTACTGTGGAAGGCCAGATATATGGCGGTGTCACAATGGGAATGGGTTATGGCATCTTAGAAGAAGTGGAACTTCAAGATGGCGTCACCAAGACCCGAAACTTCGACGAGTATCTCATTCCTACATCTATGGACGTACCGGAAATTGTTCCGATTATAGTGGAAAACCCCGACTCATACGGGCCCTACGGAGCAAAAACAATAGGTGAACCTACATGCGAATTGCTGGCGCCTGCAATAGCTAACGCAGTGTATAACGCCTGCGGAAAGAGAATTCGCAGGTTGCCGTTGGACCTTGAGCGAGTGCTCCTAGGTTATTCACTTAGAGCAGCCCGGGGCAAGAGGGGAAGTGAACAGGCATGACCCTTAGATTCATACGACCTGAAACAGTCCGTGAAGCAATGGAAGTCCTCCATGAACACAAGGACAATTCAAAAATAGTCGCAGGAGCAACCGACGTCATGGTTCAGCGAAGGAGCGAAAAACCCGTTGAAGAGAAGCCCCTTTTGCTGGTAGATATCACAGGTATCTCTGAGCTGTCCTATGTTAATTTTCAAAACGGCATTGTAAGAATCGGAGCTATGATTACCCATAGGGACATCGCAAGGAGCGCTGTTATCCATGATGTAGCGCCATTTTTCGCTGATGCATGTCTCAGTGTGGGTTCGCCTCAAATCAGGACACGAGGAACAATAGGAGGGAACATTGTCAATGCATCACCTGCCGCAGACTCCCTTCCGCCGCTTACTGCCCTTTCCGCACGCTTACGCTTAATCAGCAGGAGAGGCTCGCGGGACGTTGCCCTTTGCGACTTCTTCAAAGGCCCTTACAAAACGATAATAGAACCTGATGAAATACTTAAAGAAGTGTACTTCAGGGCTCCCGAACCGTCTTCGCGCTGCGCCTTTTTGAAGCTTGGCAGACGAGAGTCCCTTGCCATAGCCCGCCTTAGCGTGGCTGCGCTCATTGACGTAGATGACTCAGGCAAGATATCAAAAGCTGCAATAGCTCCGGGAGCATGCCTTCCCATGCCTGCCAGGATAGCACCTGCGGAGGAGGCTCTCGTCGGGAAAATCCCTGATGAAGAAGTAGTTAATTCGGCCTCTCAGGAGGTGGGCGAAGAGATGGTGAGAGTCAGCGGTGTGAGATGGTCTACAGAGTATAAAAAGCCTGTTGCGTGCGCCCTCACAAAGCGGGCTATTTGGAAGGCTCTGGGGGTGGATGTAGATTGAAAAAAGCTGAGCCGAAACATAAGAGATTAATATCGTTTACAGTAAACGGCGATGATATTGAGGTTGAAATATCCGCCTCTGACAGACTCATTGACGTGCTCAGAAACAAGCTGAGGCTCACAGGCACAAAAGAAGGGTGCGGTATAGGCGAATGCGGGGCATGTACCGTGCTTATGGATGGTGCGCCTGTGAACTCATGTCTGGTGCCTGCATTCCAAGCAGAAGGCAGCGTGATCGAAACTGTGGAGGGTCTTGATGCGTCCGGCAAACTCCACCCTCTTCAGGAAGCGTTCGTAGAACACACAGCGATCCAGTGCGGTTATTGTACACCCGGCATGCTCATGTCCGCACTGGCTCTTCTTAGAGAGCATCCTGAACCTACCCGGGAGGAAATAACCCGAGCTATTTCAGGCAACCTTTGCAGATGCACCGGATATCACCAGATAATTGCAGCAATAGAGGATGCCTCAGCGAAAATGAAAACTACGGAATGAGGAGGGATACTTGATGCTGATTGTGGGAAATGGCCGGCTGATCACATTGGACGCTGATGGCAAGGTACTTCAAGACGGCGCTGTAGTGATAGAAGACGGGATCATCCGTGAAATAGGTGATACTGCAAATATCAAGGCGCGCTATCCAAACGCAGAATTTGTCGACGCGCAAGGAAGGGTCATCATGCCTGGGATGATCAACACCCACATGCATCTCTACAGTACTTTTGCCCGAGGGATGGCCTTGAAAGATCCGCCGCCTCGAACCTTCGTGCAAATTCTTGAGAGACTCTGGTGGAGATTAGATAAAACCTTAGGTCCTGAAGACGTTTACATAAGTTCCCTTGTTCCTATCATCGACTGCATCCGGTTTGGGGTCACTACTATCCTGGACCACCATGCAAGCGCCATGTCAGTTCCGGGAAGCTTGGATGAATGTGCGCGAGCGGTAACAGAAGCAGGAATCCGCGCGTGTCTCGCCTATGAGGTATCAGACAGAGACGGCCTGGAAATCAGGGATCAGGGTATTGAAGAGAATGTAAGGTTTATCAAGAGATGTCGGGAAGAGGCAAGCCCGCTCCTTCAAGCTTCATTCGGACTCCACGCGCAAATGACTCTCTCTGATGATACGCTGAACAAGTGTATGGAAGCAGCGGAAGGCCTTGACGTAGGTTTCCACGTCCATGTGGCTGAAGGGCCGGAAGACTTGGAAGACTCTCTCCGGAAATCCGGCAAGCGCGTTGTTGAAAGGCTGAACTCCTTCGGAATACTGGGCCCGAAAACCATAGCATGTCACTGCGTACACATAAATGAGCCTGAAATGGATATCCTCAAGGGCCGTGACGTGAACGTTGTGCATAATCCCGAATCCAATATGGGTAATGCCGTCGGGGTCGCGCCTGTCCTGGGAATGATGGAAAAAGGAGTAAGGGTAGGCCTTGGCACTGACGGGTACACATCGGATATGTTCGAAGCGATTAAGGTCGCCAACATGCTCCACAAACTGAACGAAAGGAACCCAAGCGCAGCATGGGGCGAAGTGCCTACTATGGTATTCGAGAACAATCGGGAGATTGCAAAGCGCGTCTTCGGTATCAACACCGGTGTACTGGAACCCGGAGCCTCAGGTGACGTAATCACTGTTGATTATGACCCGTGGACTCCTTTGACACCGGATAATTTCTACAGCCATGTTCTGTTCGGTATGTCAGGCGGGCTGGTAAATACCACTATTGTGGCAGGATGTGTTCTAATGCGTGACCGCAAGCTTACCACTGTCAACTCAGAACGGATCCTTGCCCGGTCGCGGGAACTTGCAAAAGAAGTGTGGACGCGATTCTAAGTAAATAAGAGCAAACGGAGGGAAAATTGATGCTCAACTGGTCAAGAAACCAAAAACCATATGATAACATCCTACAGGCAGCCGGCTTAACGCCACTGGTTCGGTTGAACAAGGTCACAAAAGGCGTTGACGCCACAATCTATGGGAAAGTTGAATATTTCAACCCGAGCGGCAGCCTAAAGGACAGGATCTTATGGCGTATGGTGGAAGCCGCCGAAGAGCGCGGAGAACTGAAGCCGGGAATGACTCTTATCGAAGGAACTACGGGGAATACCGGCATTGCTACTGCCTGCGTAGGCGCGGTAAAAGGATATAAGGTCATCATTGTCATGCCTGAAGGCATGAGTGATGAACGCAAGAAAACCATCCGCGCATACGGAGCAGAACTTGTTTTCACAGAAGGCGCCGAAAGCGACGTAGACATAGTCCTTGAAAAGGTAGAAGAGATAAAAGCGAAGAGTCCCGGTAAGATGTGGGAAGTAGGCCAGTTCTCCAATGTTGACAATGTCTCGTCGCACTATATGACCACAGGCCCTGAAATTTGGGAACAGACTGAAGGTAAGGTTGACGCGTTTGTTGCCTCCCAAGGAACTGCCGGTACTGTCAGCGGAGTAGGCAAATACCTGAAGGAAAAGAATCCTAATGTCATGATATTCGCTGTTGAACCCGCTGAGTGCCCAATCCTCTCCGGTGGTGAGTGGGGAAGCCATCAGATAGAAGGGATAGGCGACGGGTTTATTCCGGATGTGCTGGACCTAGATGCCATTGACGGAGTCATTCAGACCACATCGCCGGAGTCAATAGAAATGGCCAAGAGGCTGTCACGTGAAGAGGGCATATTCTGCGGTATATCCTCCGGCTGCAACGTTGCAGCAGCACTCAAGCTCGCTCGCAAATATCCGAAGCTCAAGACAATCGTGACAATGATTAACGATAACGGACTGCGCTACTTCACCACTGCGCTTTGCGGCGAAAAGGTGGAAGTCGAAATCCCCGACCGGGATCATCCAATCAGTGAAGAGGATCAAGAAAGACTTAGCAAGAAGAACCTGATTGTGATTCCCTCATAAGGAGTTCGGATAAGAAGTTCAGATATGATCTCGGTAGTAAGCGCTGTGCACCGGTTGTCTGAATCACCAAACCGGTGCACAGTTGTGATTACTCGCGGAACCTTCTTTGTCAACTGTGGGTTGTGGGCAAAACCACTGTAAATATGGCGCCTTTTCCACCTTTCACGTTCTCCGCTCGTATCGTTCCTCCGTGTAGCTTTATGATGTGCATAGATATGTTAAGCCCAAGGCCTGTCCCATGTCTCTTTGTAGTAAAGAAGGGTCTGAACAGCATCGTCATTGCTTCCCTGCTTATACCCGGCCCTGTGTCGCGGAATTCTATCTCAACATTCCGTCTGTCATTTGAGACCCGAATCGCAACGCGAAGCTCGCCCCCTGTTGTGCTCATCATTTCAACAGCATTTCTACAGATATTCAAAAACGCTTGCTGTAGTTTGCCTGCGTCTGCAGGCATTTCAGGGACAACATCGGGATATACACGGACTATGGAGATACCCGTATTCACAACTTGTGACTCAAGTGCGTCAAGGACTTCTTCCAAAAGCTTGGGGAGAGAATTCTGTGAGATATCTGCCGCAGTAAGCTTTGCAAGGCCTGCAAGGTCGTCTGCAATTCGACTTATTTGTTCCACTTGCCGAAGCAGGCGATCAATTCTCTGCCTTATTTCAGAAGACAGCCCTTGGTCCAGTTGCATTACCTGCATATAGCCTTTGATGACCGCAAGTGGATTCTTTATTTCATGAGCTGTCCCCACTGCCAATTGCTCCAACGTTTCTATGCGTTCCAACATAGCTTCCATCGCCGGAGTGGTCTTGGGCTTTATGCGGGCTGTAAAGTTCTCCCATAGTAGCATCAGGTCGTGGCGCACACTTTCACAATAGTCTATATCTTCCCTGTTAAACCTATCGCCCCTGGGTTTACCAATAATAAAACATCCAATGGTATCGCCTCCGCTGACAAGAGGGACCGCTAAGCACGAAGGCCAGAGGCTCTCATGCATATAGAAATGTCGGATATAAATATGAGTCACGTCTGGTTCCAATTGCTTGAGTGCCTTATCTGCCCACTCCTCAGCGTCAGGATCCCCTAGGATAATACTGTCGAATGCATCTCCGAATGCACTGCGGGCATTGACGTCATCGGTTGTGTCCTTGTCATCAGGCTCAAAAGAACTGACAATCAAAGGATCAGCGGACGAAAAAAGCACTGAGAATACTTCAAAGCCATTCTCACAGTTCACGAAGGCGCCGACCTGAAAGTTGATTGCCCTCCTCAGGCAAGCCAAAAGCTCTCTGGCAATATGCGTGACATCGTCTGAAGCTCTGCTGGCAATAGAAGCGTACTCCACAAAGGCAGCCCTCTCCCATGTTTTCATACCTGAATCAAACATTCGGGTGTCCAAAAAAGCCTTTTCAGCAGCGGAAACAACAGCACGGATAATCCTCATGTCCGCTGGAGCCAAGCCTTCATCAGGGGGATTCCATAATGACAGGACTCCAATATTCCCTGAATCGTTTGAGAAAGGTGCGCAAATTACCGAAAAGCTCTCAGACTCGCTTAAGCTGTAGCATTGATAAGGCTCTACATACCTGGGAGTTCGTATCTTCGGAGCAAGACGCATAATCGAACACTTGGAAGCCGGTACGTGAGAGTGAATATCCGCAATCTGTTGATTCCCTTCTAACGCAACCAACTTGAGCATGCCGGTGTCTTCATCAAGAATTCGAACGTAGGCGGATTCAGCCAGGCCCAAACTAACCACAAGCTCCATCAAACCATCGAGTGTACCGCATAATTCACTGACTGACAGGAGAATATTGCGAGCCCTGAGAACCCTTGAAACCTTATGAGGCCTAAATCGTTTATTCTTAGGGGAGATCGCTGCACGAAAGACATGTGTGAATTTGTCTGCGAGACGGGAAAGCGTGTTCTCATCCTCGGAATCCATCGGGGGAGATGACGAGTTGCCAAACACCGCAACTACTGAAGCACCTTCCTTGGAACCGAAAGCCGGAGATACAAGCACTGTTCCAAGATTGAGAGCGTCCCGTAGACTTCCCGGAATATTTAGTGGAACCCCCAGTCTGACACTTTCCCCAATGTAGGCTGCCATGTATTTCCATAGCTTTATTTCTTCATCTGAAACAGGTTTAGGGTGGATGTGAATCTTACCTACCTCGTCATAAGGGTATGAATAAACATTCGTTATCAATACAGCACGATCAGCCCTGCAAGCATGGGTTAGGAGTCGCAATACCCTATCACAAAGCACTTCTACTCTATATGGGATACCCCGCTTGCGGATTCCTCTGCCAGGGCCTACCCAGTATGAATGTGCATGTTCGAGATGTCCTCCTTCACTCAATTGAGGAGGTTCCCTCTTTCTCATGCCGCCGTAATACTTGTGATTAGACATTACCCTTCCCTCTCTACCTATGGCATTTTCCATTATTACACTGTGCGAAGCATTGACACAAGCAACCGAGGAATACTGATAGAAAGAGCATCTCCGCGGACATTACCGTTCGAAGCGAAGGCCGAATAATTCCTACTCGCATATGCACACAGCACTTCAATCTTCGATGAG
>DGZL01000024.1:3244-4446 GCA_002398515.1 Firmicutes bacterium UBA4981 | reverse complement strand
CAACCTAAGGATTACATAGGGTTCAGGCTTACAGGTGAGATGCGAATTGACTCGTCTGCCGCGTCATGCATGAAGTGGTACTTAGACGATACAGGTGACATTAGCCCATCGGATCCTGCCGGAAGGCTGTTTCCGAAGGTGGCGGATCCATGGGAAGCTATCGGACCGGTAACTCAGGAGGCGCAAGATGCGACCGGCCTTCCTCATGGGATACCGGTGGCTGCAGGGAGCATCGACGCGTTTGTAGAGGCCTTGGGTGCAGGTGTCATCGAACCCGGGTTGATCTGCGATTCCACCGGGACGTCCACATGCGTATCAATGGTGGCCTCTGACGGATGCAGCTTACAGGCTGTGAAACATGTGATTCCAGGCGAAAGGCTGATAGTTTCGCCGGTGTCCTATAGTGGCGGATGTCTTGCCTGGGCTATGTCTTGCCTGTTTCCCGAAGTGTATCGGAGTCAGCATGATTGGAGCGGAACGGTTGCGGAGGCGTTGGACAGAACAAAACCGGGCGCGTCCGGGCTTGTGTTTCTGCCGTATCTGGTGGGCAAACGCAGCCCTGTTGCAGTCCCGGAAGCGACAGGCGCTTTCCTTGGACTTAGGCCGGAGCATACACCTTACCACATGCTCCGTGCGGTGCTCGAAGGTTGCACGTATGCGATGTGCCGAAGCACGGAGGGTTGGAAGGATTTAAGGAACGCAACTGAGATCAGGGCTGTAGGAAACGGCGCAAGGCATCCCGGTTGGCTGAAAATGAAGGCAGATGTGTTGAGCCTGCCGGTAGCTGGCATGAAAGTCAAAGAAGGCACGGTCTTAGGCGCTGCGATCCTCGGTGGGATTGCCGGAGAGGTGTTTGGCAGCGTCAAAGAAGCTGTCGAGAAAGTGGTCTCAATAGATAATGTGTTCCTGCCTGAAGGGACAGAGGACGATGGATATAGGCACGGTTATGCCGCATTTTGCAAGGCGGAAGAGGCCTTGGAGGGCTTTTGGCGCGTCGAGGACGCAACGAAGGTTCTTCGGTCTTGATGGGAGGTTGCGTTTGTGGGGTTGCGAGTAAGTCGTTTACCCAAAGGAATACGATTGATAGCGTTAGGTATGTTGCTTTGGGGATTCGGATACGGTCTCCATTCATACATGTTTCCTGTATACCTCCGAAACATAGGATGCACCCCACAGGAGGTAGGGTTCGTCTTCTCAATATC
>DGZL01000024.1:0-2929 GCA_002398515.1 Firmicutes bacterium UBA4981 | reverse complement strand
AGAAAGGTAGTCCTCATGTCGTGGATAATGGGTGTGCCGTCTGTAATCCTGTATTACTTTGCAAGGGATTGGAAAACGGCTGCCTTGGGGATTGCGCTTTACTCCGGGTCAATGCTGGGCTACCCTGCTCTGAACGCATATGCAGGCGCCATTTCTCCTGAAGGCGAGTCAGGCCTGGCATTCGGACTGATAAGCGCGGGATTTTCAGGCGGAATGATAGCCAGCCCGCTCCTGGCAGCGTATCTGTCCAATATTTGGCCTCTTCAGAACCTGTTCATCCTCTCGTTTGTATTCTTTGCTGCTGCATGCTGCGTCATTGCTCTCCTGCCTCCCGAACCGGAACACACGAGCGCAGCAAGTGTGTCCACATACTCAAGTCTTGTTGCAGACAGGCCGTTCATGCAGTTTATTCTTGTTTACTCACTTTGCGCTTTTGCCTTCTACATGGTGCAGCAGATTATACCTCAATATCTCAGTGATGTGCGCCATACAAGCATAAGCATTGTGAGTCTTTTAGGCTCTTTGATGTCTCTCGGACAGACACTCATAACCATTGTAGTCAGCCGAATGGCGGATCGCAGAGGAATACTTGTGGCTGTTGGCGTGAACGCAATGGTCTTTGTCGCGTCGATGCTGTGTTTTGTCTCCATTCCCGGCCAGGTTGCAGTGGTCATGTGCCTCTTCCTCTTAGGCGGTTTCATGGCAGGCCACGGCGTGGCATTTGCAGGAGTCGGAGAGATCCTGGGTAAAGGCGCAGACGGAAAGGCTTTTGCCCTTTTCAATCTGGCGACATGGGGGATGTCCATAGTAGGGCCCTATCTTGGAGGGCTTCTCTATTCCTTATCAGGGGACATGCCGTTTTATGTAGCTTCACTTCTTCTGGTAGTCGGAGGACTAATGCTAATTAGGCAAGGATCTACTATATGTGTTGTCAAGGAGGTGCTTGAGAGGCAAGGATAATCGTGGCGAACTCAGGCTAAGGAATCTTGCGACGGACTGAAATGATACCCTACTAAACATGTATGGAAAGGGAGAGACGAAATGCGAAAATCCACACTGATTATTGCTTTGTGTCTGACGTTTGTGCTTTTGGGCTCGATGTGCTTTGCAGAATCCGCGAAACCCGCAGGCAAGGTGGTCCTTACTGTAAAAGGCCCGATAGCCAATACCAATGCTGAAGAAGGATTCGAATTCGATCTGGAGATGCTCGAAGGCCTCGGAATCACTGAGTACAAGGTTAAGGATCCGTGGCTCGGCAACAAGACATATGCCGGCGTAACCATTGCCAAGATACTGGAGCACGTAGGCGCGCCTGAAGACATTGCTGAAGTTGCAGTTGTTGCAAAAGACGGCAAAGAGGTCATCATCAACGGTGAAGATGTTGCGAAGTACGAGATTATGCTTGCCACGAAAGACGGCGGCAAGGCAATAGGATCAGGGCTCGGCGGTCCGGTCAAGCTGGTTTTCCCGTATGATGATCACGAGGGTCTTGATAAGCAGTATCCGAAAGAGAACTGGAACTGGTTTGTTACCACCATTGAAGTGAAGACGAAATGAATAGCGGCAAGCAGCATCATAGGATCCTGTTGCTGCTGCTACTGGTTGTAACCATAGTGTGGCCACAGGCAGCGCCGGCAATCGGCGCTGCCGGGCTCGAGCAGCAGGATCCAATGACGGTAGTAGTATGTGTGCTGGATGGGTGTCCTGATGTCTCAATTAGCTATTTACCTGAGACTACATACTTGAGGAGACTGTGTGAGGATGAGAGTTCTCAACATAAGTCGATTGAAGCGGTGTTTCCGTCTTCCACAGCCGCAGGACATGCAGCAATCTTTACAGGGACTTATCCTGAGAAGAACGGAATCACAGGCAAAGAATACCTGGGCGATGACGGAGAGCTGGTGAGATTCAATAGCCCTGATACTACAGAAGAGCCGACTTTGTTTCACATAGCTCGTTTGGCAGGTTTTGGTACTGCAATGATCTCAGCCAAGGCTAATGTGTGCAGAAGGCTTTCAGGTGCAACTGACTTCGCGATCTGGTCTGGCTCAGTGCCTGACTGGGCAATTGAGTCTATAGGGCCACCGCCGGATGAGTCCACGCAATACGAGAACTATGCCGGATGGTATATTGAGCTGGATCAGTGGGTGCTAAGGACTGTCGAGGCATACCTGAAGTACAACAATGCACCTGCACTCGTAGGCATAAATCTCGGGAACCCTGACACGTGCGGGCACAGGTTCGGTCCGGTGCCTGCTACAGAGACTGTTGACGCGCTGTGCGCGATCAGCGAGGGTTTGGAGAAGCTTGTTGCGACATTGGAAGCAACCCGCCCGGGCAGGTGGAGTCTGGTCATCACTGCTGACCACGGTATGACCAGGGTTGATACGGGTATTGCGGCAAGGGATATCATCGGTGACATTACCGACAAGGACGTGCCGATGACCCTTGACGGAGGAGCTCTATACGTTTGGGCAGATGATGACGACAGAGACAAGATTGCTGATGCGCTGAGACAGACTGAAGGGGTAGCTGAGGTTATAGATATTGATGACAAAGCCAGGCGGGCGGAGCTTCATATAGAGCATCCGCGTACACCTTCGCTTATCGCAATATCAGAACGCGGGTATATGTTCATAGAGGCATTGCTGTTCATGGATTATACATTGGGAAGTCACGGAACCCTCCTTGATACCGATTTGGAAGTGCCTCTCATAGTAGTCGGTCCAAAGGCGGACGCGGTAAACCTCGAGAAAGTCAATTCCATAACTGATATCCGCTCCGTGGTGGAGATGTTATTTGACATATAGACATGAAAAGTGTACGTACCGTCGAGGATTGCCGGTGTTGCACTCGGGGACGGCTCCCCAAGCGGGTCGCCTTGACAAAATCCGGCCCGTAAGCTAGTGGCCGAATTTTGACACCCCTC
>DGZL01000118.1 GCA_002398515.1 Firmicutes bacterium UBA4981 | reverse complement strand
GAGTGTCAGTGGCATCCTGCAAGTTTGACTACCTGAAGCCTGCTCAGGGAAGTGACGCCCCGAAACCACCTGAGCCTTCAGAATCCTCTGCATATGAATCTGTCCTGCCTGGTTTTGCTTCCTGTGTAAGAGTAAGGGTTACGCTGGAGTTAGGAACCTCTTCCATGACTCTCGAGTCTATCTTTCACATGAGAAATTTATAGGTGATTTTCTGACATAGGTGAGCGTAATTCCTTTTTTTGCTTTCTTGGAAGGATAAGCGTGTGAATTGCCGAACTATTCTTCCAAGCCTATCGCCATGAAGGTCAGAGAGGTTGACCTTTAGCGAAAAGATCGGCAGGAGGTGTATGAGAAGTGAGAGGTTGTCGGTCGTGTTTGGCTCTGGTCTCCTTTGCACTGATTCTCGTATTGGGGTTGGGAACGACTGTTTTGGGGGCAGGCGAGACTGCTCCGATCAAAATCGGTCTTCAGGCTCCTGTCACAGGTCAGTGGGCATATGAAGGAGAAATGGCCAGGAACTGCGTACAGATTGTCGCAGGCGAAATCAATGGAAAAGGCGGAGTTCTCGGAGGTAGGAAGATTGAAATAGTTGTTGGTGATGACCAGTGTAGTCCTAAACAGAGCGCTCTTGTGGCACAGCGTATGATTAGTGAGAAGGTAGTTGCTGTAATCGGAACATACGGGTCGTCAGTGACTGAACCTGCTGCCACGATTTATGAGAGACAAGGCATACTCAACATCGCTTACGGCGCAACTGCAGTTCAGCTTACTGAACACGGATGGAAGTACTTTTTCCGCACTTGCTTCAGGGATGATCGTCAAGGTGCTTTTTTTGCCCAGTTTGTGAACGAAACCTTGAAAGTCGGAAATGTCGCGATTCTCCATGACAACACCACGTTCGGCAAGGGACTTGCAGAAGCTGCCCGTGCGTCTTTGGAGAAAGCGAACAAAGCCAAGATCGTATTCTATGATGTCGTTACCCCGGGTGAGCGTGATTTCACCCCGATACTCACCAGGATGCACAGGGCAAATCCGGATGTTCTCTATTTTACCGGATATTATCCGGAGGCAGGCCTCATTATCAGGCAAATGAGAGGCCTGGGCAGCCAAGCCATATTCGTAGGCGGTAATGCAGCAATAAACGATGAATTCGTTGAGATTGCAGGTAAAGATGTGGCAAAAGGCGCTCTCATGACTCAGGAGCCAATGCCTACAGACCTCAAGTACCCTGAATCCAAAGCATTTCTAGATGAATACATTCTTCGCCATAATGCCCCACCAAGCAGTCCATGGCCTGTCTATGCAGCTGACGCCCTTAAGACAATCGCTGCAGCTATTGATGCGACAGGGTCCACTGATTCCAAAGTGCTTGCTGATTACATTCGAGACAAGATGGAAGGCCTACCGGGGATTACGGGGCCTATAGGGTTTGATGAGGTTGGGGACAGAGCAGGCGCCATATATCTGGCATACGAAGTGACTGCAGACGGAAAGTTCCAACCGTATGAACCTTAAGGCTTCTCAGTGATTCAACGGAGATTCGTCTTGTATTCGGAAGCGATGTCCTGTCGAACGGATGACTATCGAGCGGATCACTATTGAGCGGATCATTTCTGTTGCGGATATTGGTGTATCAGCAAGATATCCTGTGTTCAGCCGGGCATGAAACTGTCCTTTGCCTCAGTGAGAGTGTGACCTGGGCTGGGTAACAGGCACAACCAGAGAACTTGGTTGAGATTGGAGGTGCCTGCGTGGGGGCTTGCGGCCGTGCTGCCTAGGTGCTGCCTGGGTGCTGCGTACGGCTAAGCCCCCCGCGTGGAGAGTATGGCATTATTCATAGAACAGCTTGTCAACGGACTTACAGTCGGCGCAGTCTATTCTCTTGTAGCTCTCGGATATACCATGGTTTACGGTGTCATGAGGATGATTAACTTTGCACACGGGGATTTCTTCATGATTGGATCGTACCTAGGATTCACGCTGGTCAGTAGCGCGCTGCTTGGAGGAGCTATTCCGCTGTGGGCAGCTCTCATTGTTGTCGTGGTGTTGTCCATGGCAGGTGTGGCGATTATCGGGGTCATAGTAGAACGTGCAGCATATCGCCCTTTGAGACGATCAAGCCGGCTTACTGCAGTCGTTTCTGCCATCGGTGTGTCCATCTTTCTGCAAAACGCGGTAATGCTAATCTGGGGCCCACGCTACCGGGCGTACCCTCCGTGGTCTGTTCCCAGTATAACCTGGCAGGTAGGAGGCATATACATAAATTTCATGCAGGTGCTGATCCTGGCTGTCTCCTTCGGCCTTATGGTCGCTTTATACCTTTTTGTCCAGCGTACAACGGTAGGTGCAGCGATTAGGGCAACTGCCATTGATCACGATACTGCCAGACTCATGGGGATAGACGTTGATCAGATAATCCGCCTGATTTTTCTAATCGGGCCTGCTTTGGGTGCTGCAGCCGGCGTATTGCTAGGGCTGTATTACAGGCAAATCCACTTTACTGTAGGGTGGACTTATGGGCTCAAGGCATTTACTGCTGCTATTATGGGTGGAATCGGGAATATTCCAGGAGCCATGGTCGGAGGACTTCTCCTGGGTATTCTGGAAATGCTGGGCGCAGGTTATATCTCCTCCGCTTGGAAGGACGTGTTTGTGTTCCTCATTCTCATCTTGCTACTCATGTTCCGCCCCACAGGGCTTCTCGGGGAACGCATCGCGGAGAAGGTTTAAGAGGGAGGGGGTATGAGAATGGCTGAAAGAATGGGGGGTTATCTTTCAAAATGGGGGCTCCATGTGATAATCGGTATCGGGATTATTTTTCCGCACGTTGCAGGTAACTACTGGATAGATGTGGCCGTATTCTGGGGGATTTACGTGCTCTTGGGCTTGAGTCTGAATATCATCGTCGGTGAAGTCGGGCTCTTTAACATGGGGCACTCTGCATTCTTCGCTATCGGTGCTTATACGACAGCTATCCTAAGTGAGCGATTCGGAGTGTCGCTTTGGCTGTTGCTCCCGCTAAGCGGTCTTGCAGCAGGTGTTGCAGGATACATACTTGCCAAACCCATCATCCATCTTCGTGGGGATTATCTGCTCATAGTCACAATAGGACTCAATGAGATAATTCGAATTACTCTGCTCAATAACCCATGGGGACTGACAGGTGGTCCCAACGGCATTATTATGCTGGATCAGTTCCGCATATTCGGTTATGCGATACAACGTCCTATAGATTTCTACTACCTGGTTTGGGCCTTTGTTGCAATAACCGTGTTTGTCCTGATCCGCCTTCAGAGATCACGGATAGGCCGTTGCTGGAATTACGTGCGCGAGGATGAGATCGCTGCCCAGGCCATGGGAATTGACACTCGATGGGCAAAAGTCGTAGCGTTCACTCTCGGGGCTGCTATTGCAGGAGCGACCGGGACTGTTTTTGCCGCAAAGCTTGTAGTGATATCTCCTGAGAGTTTCACTTTCATGGAATCAGTGATTCTCTTCTGTATAGTTATTCTTGGTGGGATGGGGTCGATCCCCGGTGTGATTCTTGGTTCAGCCGGGATGATGGTTTTGCCTGAACTCCTCAGGAATTTCGCCCAGTACCGTATGCTCTTCTTCGGCCTTGCTTTAGTGCTCATGATGATCTTCCGTCCGCAAGGCCTGTGGCCCAGCAGACGCTGGACGACAATCCTTAGAGAGGGGGAGGGCGAATGAGAGCGCAAGAACAAGTCCTTCTCAAACTCAACAAGCTGACCAAGAACTTCGGTGGGCTGAAAGCGGTTGATGTGTTTGATCTGGATGTGGCTTCAGGCAGCATTACCAGTCTCATCGGTCCCAACGGGGCAGGGAAGACAACCGTCTTCAATCTGATAACCGGTATTTATCGCCCGGAGGCAGGCAGTATAAAATTCGACGGACGCGAGCTCATAGGCAGACAGCCACACCAGGTGGCGAAAGCGGGGATCGCTCGCACATTTCAAACCCTCAGGCTCTTTGAAAACCTGACTTGTTTCGAGAATGTATTGTCCGGACAGCATTGTCGTACCTGCTCAGGGATAATGAGCTCAATCTTGGGAACCTCTGCTCAAAGACGTGAAGAAGCTGAGGTAAGGGGCGAGGCTGAACGTTGCTTGAAGTTGGTGGACATGTGGGATTTCCGAGACGAACTGGCCAGGAACCTCCCATACGGGTATAGGCGGCGCCTGGAGATAGCCCGGGCATTGGCTACCCGGCCTCATCTGCTTGTTCTTGATGAACCTGCAGGCGGACTCAACGAGAAAGAGTCAGCTGACCTTATGGAGCTGATCCAAGGGATTAGAGACTCTGGGATCACGATTTTCCTTATTGAACACGATATGCAGGTAGTCATGGGGATTTCAGATTGGGTGGCGGTTATGGATAACGGCGGGAAGATAAGCGAAGGCACACCTTATGATGTGCAGCATGATGCGCGTGTCATTGAAGCCTATCTCGGGACTGACAATGATGATGACTTATATTCTGAAGCAAGCCAGGCAGCTGGTCAGCGGGATACGAATGTGCCGGATAACAAGTCTTACATTGGCAATACAGCAGGAAGCGCCGGTGAGGAGTCGGAGGGGGAGGATCGTACATGAGTCTGCTTGAGCTTGGTGATGTGCATATAGCTTACGGAAATGTCAAGGCAGTCAAAGGAATTGACCTTGTAGTAAACGACGGCGAGATCGTGACTCTTCTTGGCGCCAACGGGGCGGGAAAGACCACTACGCTGCGGGCCATATCAGGTCTTCTCAGGCTGCAGTCAGGGGTTATCAGATTCGGTGAGCACGAGCTCCAGACGATGCCTGCCCATAAGATTGTTGAGCTGGGTATCTGTCATGTCCCTGAGGGACGAAGAGTTTTCGGGACATTGACTGTGGAAGAGAATTTGAATCTCGGCGCCTATAAATACCGCAATGATCCCGGCCGTGTCCAGTCAGGGCGAGAACGCGTCTATCAGTTGTTTCCTCGACTTGAGGAACGACAGAGGCAACTGGCGGGCACGCTCTCCGGCGGTGAGCAGCAGATGCTGGCCATTGGGCGAGGACTGATGTCAGACCCCAGAGTGCTTCTCCTTGACGAACCGTCCTTAGGACTTGCTCCTAAACTGGTGCAGGAGATCTTTCGGACAATCTGTGAAATCAACAGGCAGGGAGTGACTATTCTCCTTGTTGAACAGAATGCCCGCATTGCGCTGAGAGTGGCTGAGAGAGCCTATGTGCTTGAGACGGGACGGATCGCGCTGAGCGGTGAGTCCCTGGAGCTTAGGCGCGATCCCAGGGTGCAGCAGGCATACCTTGGAGTCAAAGAGGCGGCAGGCCTCTCATGAGGCCTGTGCCTATCCCCGTCTCGCGAATATTCCTCTCCTGCTTCCATAAATACCCGCCCTCTGCTTCTTGCGCGATCCTCATCCGCCGCTTACCGTAACTGTATACCGGCAGAAGTGGTGCCCAGCTCAACTCAGTTTGACGTGGATAACCTATGAGAGTAGTATTGGGGTACCGGACTTATTCTTGCCGAAGGCGTGGAGGTGCGAAGGCTTGGCCAAGATCGAGTTCTTGAACGTTACGAAAACCCGATCAATTGACGGTGAGATGCGTAACGTTTTGGATGACGTATCAGTTGCTGTAGAAAAAGGAACTATACTTGCAATCGGCGGCCCATCCGGGGCAGGCAAGTCTACCATGCTAAGGCTGGCCAATAGACTTGAAAGCGCAACTTCCGGGAGAGTGCTCTTAGACGGGGTGGATATTTCCACGATAGACCCGATTAGGCTAAGACGCAAGGTAGGGATGGTGTTTCAGCTCCCAAGCCTGTTCCCGTTAACTGTCCAAGAGAATCTCACATATGGACCCGGACTTCGAGGAGTGGAGCCGTCCTCGCTCGAAGCTAAGGTAAGAGAGATGCTGGATATGGTGGATTTGCCTGACCTTAGCCCCGGGCGATTGGCAGGAGAGCTCTCCGTCGGCCAGCAGCAAAGGGTGGCGATTGCACGAACCCTTATGAATGAACCCGAAGTCCTTCTTATGGACGAGCCTACATCCGCCTTGGATCCTGCCACTGCGAAATCTGTTTTGGAGCTTGTCTGTGATATAAGGTGCAGGTATGGGATAACAGTGCTCTTTGTAAGCCACAGTCTTGAGCATTCCAAGCTTGTAGGCGACAGGTTTCTCCTTATTGTGGACGGCAGAGTCATAGAGGAAAGCGATATAGAGGCGTTTTTTCTAGGACCTTCAACTGAGCTAGGCCGCAAGTTTCTCGCTGGGGAGTTGAAATAGATGGAGTACATAAGCTTGTCATACGCATCGCTTGGGATAGCAGTGCTGTTTATCATATCCGCCATGGCAGTCTCCTTCAGATATCGCTTAGGGCTCGAGAAGGATCTTGCAGTAGGGGCGGTAAGGGCATTTGTGCAGTTAACCGCTATCGGATATGTGCTCCAACTCTTGTTTGTTTCGGAGCGGTGGTATTATGTAGTCGGAATGCTTGTTATTATGCTTGCTGCGGCGATCAAGAATGCTGTAGCCAGGCAGTCGGTAACGCTTAAGGGCATGTTTACTACGTTGGGTATATCCATTTTTGTAGGGTCAGCCCTTACGACTGCTGTCGTGATAGGCATTATACTTCGTGTCAAGCCTTGGTACTCGCCTCGGTACCTCATCCCTCTTGCAGGCTCAATCCTGGGCAATAGTATGACAGGCGCCGCCCTTGCCCTCAACCGTCTGAGATCTGATATCACTCATAGAAAACCGGAAGTTGAGGCTGCGCTGGCCCTCGGTGCCACGTCCAGGCAGGCTGTAATGCCCATGATTAGGGATGCGCTGAAATCTGCCATGCTTCCGTCAATCTCCTCACTCATGGTTGTAGGTATCGTCCATTTGCCTGGCATGATGGCAGGGCAAATTATTGCCGGGGCATATCCTGTGGATGCAGTGAAGTATCAGCTCATGGTCGTGTATATGATTGCAGCTGCGGTTGCCATAACATCCATGATGGTGGTGTATCTTGCTACAAGTCTTTTCTTTACGCCTGACCATATGCTAAAGGCTGAGGCATTAGGTTCTACTTGATAGTGGATATCTGTCATTTAGCGTGCCGCAGATTCTTATTGACAACCGATACCTCGACATGATAATATCGGGGCAATTAGAATAATCACTTGCGATGATTGGGGCTAGTAAGCGTATCACTACTGGCAAAGCGAGTCAGGGACAGTGTAAGCCTGGCGCCGGGAAGCACGACTGAATGGGCCTAAGAGCAGTGGGCCGGAAAGAATTTTGAGTCAAGTAGGGTCTACCGGGTTCCTCCCGATATAGAGGCAGGGTATAAGGAGATTAACCCTCCCGTACCTGGAGAGAGAGTCAGGCGAGTATTGCCTCATTATGTATGAGGGAGCTCGTCCGGACTAATCGAGGTGGCACCGCGGTAAGTAACCCGTCCTCACAGCAGGACGGGTTTTTTTATGTCCTTTTTCGGAGTGTGTCTGTGAGAAAACCTCGTTCATGTCAATGAGTGGGAATGATGTCAAAAACGAGAAGTAAGGAGGCAGAAGAGAAATGAAGAGAATGTTTAGGCTTCGGTTTGGAAAGATGCGAAATCTGGTCAAGTTGGTATCTATGGTAATTCTAGTTCTGTGTGTCGGGACGGGTTTTGTGTACGGCAAGGAGCTTCCGCCTGTCAAGATCGGTGCTGCGGGACCGTTTACAGGGGATTTGTCCAAGATAGGGTTGGATGCTCTAAACGCCATTCAGATGGCGGTGGAAGAGGCAAATGCCGAAGGCGGGATCAAGGGACGGAAGATTGAAGTTGCTATCGGAGACGATATGGGAGACCCTTCTAAGGGCGTGTTGGCAGCGGAAAGGTTCGCCATGGACAAGAACGTCCTCGGCGTCGTAGGTCCCATGAATAGCGCAACTGTCAGCGCTGCGCTCCCTGCATATGATCGAGCAGGTCTTGTAATAATCAGCCAGTCCGCCACGAACCCTGACCTTAGTGAACGGGGATACCGTGTCATGCACAGGATATGTCCGAGGGACGATGCCCAAGGTCCTGCTGCTGCCAGGTTCATTGCAGAAGAGATTAAGGCGAAGAACGTTTATATCATCGACGATAAAGGCACCTACGGACAGGGACTGGCTGACCAGGTGGCAGCTGCCTTGAATCAAATACGGGTCAAGGTGACGCGCGGACAGATTACCCTCGAAGACCGAGACTTTTCGCCTATCCTTACTCGGGTGAAAGCCACACAACCGGATCTGATTTACCTTGGACTCTCAAACCCGGCTCAAGCCGCAGGTCTTATGAAACAGGCAATAGGCCTGGGCTTATCAGCCAGGTTCATGGGAGGAGACTGCATGAAGGAGAAGGACCAATTGGTTGCAGGCGCCGGAGGGGCAGCTGAAGGAATGTATATTACTGCAATCGGGCGTGATATTGCTGAAGTTCCTGCTGCACGCGAATTTATCCGGAAGTTCGAAGGCAAATACGGCGCAATGAGCGTATTCTCCGGGCAGAGCTACGAGGCTACGAAGATCCTGATTGAAGCTTTAAGAGTAGCTGCAGGAGACAATCCGGCAGGTCTTACTAAGGCCAAGGCACTGGATGCGGTCCATAGCATACGTGACTACAAAGGCATAATGGGTTTCCCTATCGGTTTTGACGAGAAAGGCGACGTATTGGGAGCCAGTATCTATGTATATCAGGTAGAAAACGGCGATTTCCGAGAGGTCAAAGAGTACCCTGCGGAGGTTTAGTAAATGGAACAGATTTTGGCTCAACTTCCCCAGCAGGTAATAAACGGCCTTACATTAGGCAGTATCTATGCACTTTTGGCGCTGGGGTACTCCATGGTCTACGGGATTTTGAGGATGCTCAACTTCGCCCACGGTGATGTTTTCATGGTCGGATCCTTGATAGGATGGGGAGTCCTCCAGTTGTTCGTAAGGGGAGGGACTGCTCTGGCAAAATCCGGACCAGTGCTGGTTTCCATGGTGTTTGGCGCAGTGGTTGTCACCTCAGTGCTGGGAGGCACAATTGAACGGTTCGCCTACCGTCCGCTTCAAAAAGGCTCAAGGCTCACGACTCTTATCTCGGCCCTTGGCGCGTCTATAATCCTGCAGAACGTGGCTATGCTTCTGACACAAGGGCGCGCGAAAGCTTATCAGACTGAACTTGTCATTTCATCTGACTGGGCAATTAGCGCGCTCGGGGCTACCATATCCGCGACACGCCTTATCATAATCTGCGTGTCAATTGCGCTTATGCTAGCTATGGACTATGCGGTAACCCATACAATGTTGGGTAAAGCCATGAGAGCCACGAGCCAGGACAGGGAAGCTGCGGAATACATGGGGATTAGGACGCAAAGGGTGATCTCAGCCGCTTTTATCGTCGGCTCAGGCTTGGCAGGGATTGCAGGTGTAATGATAGGACTTTACTACACACAGGTGGATTTCATGATAGGCTTTTCCGCCGGTATGAAGGCTTTTACCGCTGCGGTGCTGGGAGGCATCGGTAATGTCCGCGGTGCAATGGCAGGCGGGCTTGTCCTCGGACTTGCGGAAAGCCTCGGGGTTCTGTTTTTGGCGCCGGTATATAAGGACGTCATTGTTTTTTCGGTGCTCATTGCAGTGCTGATACTGAGACCCCAAGGAATCTTGGGGAAACCTGTAGACGAGAAAGTGTAAGTGGGGGAGGGAAGGGAGCCATGAATCGTAGCGCGAGATTTCGAGTCCGGCCGTGGATGATATATGCAGGATATGTGGTTTTGGCATGTCTCCCCCTGATCACAGGGAACTTCTACTATATGAGACTCGGCGGGTCGGTCGCGTTGTATCTCATACTTGCCTTGGGCTTGAATATCGTGGCAGGCGAGGCAGGACTGCTGGATCTTGGATATGCTGCGTTCTACGGGATTGGGGCGTACACATATGCTTTACTTGCATCACCTCAATTCGGACTTCATCTGCCTTTCTTGCCTGCAGCGGCCTGCGGAATATGCGCATCAGTTTTGGCTGCTCTCCTGGTGAGTATTCCCACGCTTCATTTGAAAGGCGACTACCTGGCAATGGTGACGTTGGGCTTCGGGCAGATTATCCGTATCCTACTGAATAACTTGGATCGTCCGATTAATATCACAAACGGGCCTAACGGGATAGTAGCCATTGACTCTCCTAGGATCCTTGGGGTAAGCTTCGATTCCCTTGAGATGTCCTATGCTTTCATATGGGTAGTTGCAGTGGCTGCAGTCGTGATTGTCAGTCGAGTAGTGCGCTCAAGTGTCGGACGCGCTTGGTCATCTATCCGGGAGGATCCCGTGGCTGCATCATGCATGGGTGTTGATGTGGCCAAGTACCGAGTGGCTGCGTTCGTGTGGGGAGCTGCGCTTGCAGGGCTTGCCGGTGCTTTGTTTGCATCCTGGCAGAGGGCGATTTTTCCTCAGAACTTCACAATGCAGGAGACTATCACGGTCTATTGCATGGTGGTGCTGGGCGGCCTAAGGAGCCTTCCCGGTATTATGCTGGGTGTCCTGGTTTTAGTCATCTTTCCTGAAATGCTGCGTGCCTACAGTATTTACCGGATGTTGATATACGGGGTTGCGCTAGTGCTTCTTGCGATATACAGGCCTCAAGGGCTTATTCCGCAAAGCGCCGCTGCTATTGCCTCGTCTGTCAAAAGCATGTTGAGAAGTCCGGGCGCAGGTAGACCTGGGCACTGCTCGGCCGGAGGCTGTGCCTGTGGCGATGTAGGCTATGCGTCACCTGGGACCCGGCAGGCGATTGAGATTAGGGATGTCACGTGTTCCTTCGATGGACTGACAGCCTTGTCCGAGATAAACTTTAGCGTCAAGCCTGGTGAGGTGGTAGGCATCATCGGTCCGAACGGAGCGGGGAAGACTACGTTGTTTAATCTCCTTACCGGAGTGGTGAATCCTACGTCAGGCCGGATTGTAGTGTTAGGCAATGATGTTACCCATATGCCTCCTCACAAAATCGCTGAGTTGGGTGTTGTCAGGACATTCCAAAATATCAGGCTTTTCGAGAACCAAAGCGTTCTGGAAAATGTCCTTGTCGGCTGCCACCTGAGGCTTAAGGGGGACGTGTACAGCGCGGTGCTGGGCACGAAGGAATACCGGAAGCGCCATGCTGCCGGCGTAGAACAAGCGCGGGAAGCCTTGGAGTTCTTCGGCAAGGATCTGGCGTCTCGTGAAACTGAGCCTGCCAGGGATCTTTCTTATCCTGAAAGGCGCAGAGTGGAGCTTGCTAGGGGATTGGCTTTGGCTCCTCGGATCCTGCTCTTGGATGAGCCGACAGCCGGGATGACACCTGACGAGGCGGAAGAAGTCGTCCGCGGGATCTGTGTTCTCAGGGAGCATGGGTATACGGTACTTGTCATAGAGCATAGGATGGACGTGATTGCAGGAGCGTGTGACAGGGTGATCGTCCTAGATCACGGTGAGAAGATTGCAGAAGGGACTCCTCGGGAAGTGGTGGCAAATCCTGAAGTGATCCATGCATATCTCGGGACCGGGGGAGGGCGGGATGCCTCGAAGGATGCCGTGGGAGATAGCACAGATGAACTTGCAAGGGACGGGCAGGGGGACGCCGGGGCAGATGCCAAGAAGGTCGCAGGCATGCGCCTTGAACATTCGAGTTCATCTCACAAAGATCGGAATTCCAGTGATGGACGACTGGATTCCTTCGATGATGAATGCCCGAGACCACGTGATGAACACTTAAGTCTATGTGATCAACAGCCAAGTGTACCTGATGGGCACTTATATCTGTGTGACGTTTGCCAGGCTGCGGATAGCGAGCGTGTGACTGCACACGAGAGCTCGCCATTGACTGCCGGCTCGATCCTTGAACTCAGAGGCGTCCATTCATCATACGGTTCGGTAAAGGTGCTCCAAGGTATAGATGCCGAGATAAATCCAGGCGAACTTGTGGTTTTCTTGGGGAGCAATGCATCAGGTAAGACGACGATGCTGAAGACTATCCTTGGGAGGGTTCCGCCAACCTCAGGCGAAATCCGGTTCATGGGCGAAAGGATAGACGGTATGCCTACTTCAGAAATTGCAAGGGCCGGAATTGGAATCGTGCCTGAGGGCAGAAGGATTTTCCCTCAGCTTACAGTGTTGGAGAACCTGGAGCTCGGAGGGTATGTGGTAAGAGACCGCAGGCTGGCTGAGGAAGGCATTGACATGGCACTGGAGCTGTTTCCGCGTCTTGCTGAAAGGCGCAACCAACTTGCAGGTACGTTGTCCGGAGGGGAGCAGCAGATGCTGGCAATATC
>DGZL01000071.1:6956-10574 GCA_002398515.1 Firmicutes bacterium UBA4981 | reverse complement strand
AACTTCATCGGCGCAGTCAAGTACCAAAGCGGACATAGCGATCCCTTCGATCCGGTATTCGTCCTGGGCGCCTCTATGAAGCCTGTCCAGAAGCTAACGGTAGCTCTGGACTTTGACATTACGAATACCACAGGTCACCTGGGCGCAGAGTATCTGATCATACCGGAAGTGGCAGTGAGGGCGGGAGGTGTTCTTGCCGGGGATGGCAATACGAGACTTACAGCCGGCGCAGGCTTCTCCTACCAAAACTTCCGAATCGACTATGCATATCAGACACACCGCGTACTCTCTGATTCCCATTGGCTGTCATTGGGGATATCGTTCTAGGCAAACACGAATAAGGCCCCCTAATAATATAGGGGGCCGCTTCGTTTCTCTTAAACGGTCCATTCATGCGGATGAGGTCGGGCCGTATCAATGTCAGGTGCTGTCAGGGGTGACGAAGATGATGGCTTTCTACCATGACAGGTTCAGAGCCAGGGCCGGATTTTGTCAAGGCAACCCGCTTGGGGAGCCTTCCCCGAGTGCAATACCGGCAACCCAATACGGTACATACACTTTCTGGAACCGGCGATTACTTATGGTAATCTACTTAGTTGTGCCCATTGTCCTGCTCCTACTCCTAATGCATACGGGATTTGCCTACGCAAACGAGTTACAAGGCCCATCTCTCCGCATCGGCGGTGACGTGGAATTCAAGCTAAAGTACGCTTGGGGTGATGCGGCCGCCCTTGTTGGGTCGGGTTACACTGCAGGTCAGGCCGATGTCTTGCAGGTGCTTTCCCTCAACGTACACGGACAAGTAACCTCGGGACTATCCATTTCCGCCAACCTCGACAACCGGAAGGACGGTAACCTGCAAGTACTGGAGCTGAGGCTCGATGGAGATCCGATCAAAGGCCGGTTCGGCGGCCTGTCCGTGAGATCGGAAAACCCATACACGACATATTCCGGGCGTCTCCGTGGCCTGGAACTCTGTGCCACGTTTCCCACGGTTGAGGCCGGGGTTACAGCCGGCCGCGTGCAGGGAATTGCCGCAAAGAAGACATTCCGGGGCAATACTGCCCAAGAGGTCATACTCTACGAACCTCATGCTCCTTATGGCCCCTCCCCGTCCACCGGCGGATTCCGGGCTTCCATCGAAGGTATGGAATACTATTTGCTGACAGGTGCATATGATGCTGATTTCATGGGCACCTGGATACGATACGATGATGAGCAGACATCCGGTGAAGGCAGAAGCCTTGAGGCGACTTTGGACTTGTGGAACCTGGGATATCTATATCTTGATGACCCTAATGAGCAAGGCGGAATATCCGCAGGCGGAAAAATACCCCTTGCCCACGGGCAGTTCGTGACAGTCTCCTCCACTCAAGACATGCTGGCCTTGCGGTTTGAGATTCGAGGCATTCTACGCGGCCAGATACAGGCCTTAATCCGGGCTTACAATGCCAAGCACGGACTTTCGGGAAGCAGTCAAATGAGGTACCCCTTCATCTATGAAAGCGAAACTGAGGCAGCTTTCCTGGAGGATTTGCTCACACGCCACGCCTACATTACAGCAGGAACAGAAAACGGGCACGGTGCCATTGTCCTGGATGTAAAGGCTGACTCCTACTTTCGCCAACGCCTCTATGACCTTGGACAGACAGATATTGCCCCCGGTTCAGTTGAAGTGGAAGTGCGCAAGGACGGGAAATTCCTACCTGTAGAAACAGAGACATCTCTTGTGTTTCAGGTAGGGTACGATACCGGCATAATTGAGTTGGATTTTCCCTCAAGATTCTTCGATACGTATGACGGAATCCGAATCCGGTACAACTATGAGACAGCTATGGGCACATTTAACCTGGGCTTATCTATTGCTGAGGGAAGCGAGAAGGTTTACCTCAATGATGTGCTCCTTGAAAGAAACATAGACTACTCTATCGACTACGAGCTAGGTATCCTTACCATATTCCGGATGCTTGAACCTGATGATGTAGTGCTGGTGGAATACGAGTACTTCAGAGGCCCGTTTGGTAGAGTGGCGGACTACAAAGCAGACTTCTACGGCGCCACAGTGGGATGGACACCTAACGATAGCCTCAAGCTAAAGCTGGAACTTGCCATGTATGCCGATGATCCGAAATCTGCAACACTGCCTGAATTGACTCCTACAATGCCAAACACCCACACAATCGTGGGGTTTTCCGGGAAGTACAACAACAAGGGGTTGACTATATCCGGTGATCTGGCTTTCAGCCACGACAAGTTCCCGTTCGATGACAATCGCAAAGCTAATGCTGCCAACAAAATATCGGGGATCATGGGTGCTGTTGATGCAGAAGGCAAGTCCTACATAGTGCTTGCTCACAATGACGGATTAAGCGTCGGAGACGGGAACTTTTGTAACTACACGGTAGGCTCAGGACTTTCATCCCCAACTGTGCGTGATATGGCATGTGCAGACGACACCTGGTTCTTCGCAACAGACAGCGGACTCACTGTTTTCTCTGCAGCCCCCGGCCCTTCCGGTCAGAACCCCTTCGACTATGTAAGTAATTGGCGAAGAATATATATGTCAGCCGGCTTACCCGGCAACGACCTGGCCTGTGTGGCGGTAACTCCTTGGACTGTCTGGATCGGAACTTGTGACAGTGGATTAGCGTCTGCGGATCTAGGTAGCCTGGATACATGGCGGACGTATGCGAAGTCTGCCGAGTCAGGCCTGCCTTCAGATGCTATTTCTGATATCGCCTATGATCCCGTTGACAATCTGATTCTGGTAGGATCCGACTGCGGCGTGGCTGCGCTGAGCGGGATCCGCTTTAAGTCTGAACTTCAAGCTGTACGTGTGAAGTCTCTTTGGTCCTCAGCCAACACCGTGAATGAGTTTCGCACTTTCGCAGCCACTGAAAATGGGGTCTACGCCAGGGGTGGCGACAGCCGGTGGAGCCGGATCCTTGATACTTCGGAAGTGGGAGATCCTCTGTCCATCGCGCTTTGGAATGGATTGCTGTGGATAGGCGCTTCAGACGGACTGTATGTGTGGAACGGCACAACCTGTGAAATTGTCGAGGCTACAAAGGGATATGCCGTTACTGCAGTGGGCATAGGCCCGGGACACAAATATGAAGGTATGGAAACTTTGTGGGCGGGAATCGCCGGAAAACCCGTGGAAGGCGGAAAGGATCTCTACAAAATGGTGGGGTTTGAAGTCCTCACGCCTGAGATAGTCACCGAGCATGAAGGCCTTGATCTCTGTGTTGCAGCTCTCGACTCCAGGCACTATGTGGATATTGCAGCCTGGGAGCACACGGCAACAGGGTATGCTGCACGAGCCAATGCCAGGTACGCTCTGGGAACAGGAAGCATATACGGAAGCTATGAAACTCTTTCCCCGGGGTTTACGAAAATAGGTCAGGCTTCAAGGCTGGCTATGGATATGTGGAGCTTAGGCACTCGGTGGCCGTTAGGTTCCAGAGCCGGTGTCATGGTTGAACACTCCGAGTCGCGTACTCAGGCCTCTTCCGGAGTGAGCCGGGATGAAGCCGGCAAGGAAATCCTGGTCATAACGAACAGAATAGGCGGAACAGTCGACATAGGGCCGAAGGTAGACGTCTCATACAGTATTTC
>DGZL01000071.1:0-6628 GCA_002398515.1 Firmicutes bacterium UBA4981 | reverse complement strand
GAGAATTCTTATGTTCAGGTTAGCCTGCGGGGCGATGCCACACTCACAATAGACGCCCTTTCCATATCAGCCCGATATCGAAAGCCTGTTAAAACCATAGATCCCGGAAGGCAGGATCAACATGTTACAGGGATAATCGAAACCGGCATAAGCGCTCAGTGGAGCAAACAACTCGGCCCCATAGCGTTAAGGACATACTACAGACAGACTACGCGGGAAAATATCGCTACTCTCAAGACTTTTGACGACAAGAGAGCCGAAATACGGGCGACACTGCCTGCACTCTCTTTCAGAGATAATAACTTGACCCCCGCCGTTGTACTGAAGTGGGACAAAACCACTCCGTTCCCAGGGCAAACAAGACAAGGCCTTGCGGTTCAGGGACATCTTTCAGGCACCCTGGGAGATTTCAGAACATCTACCGGAGTAAGCCTCAAACAAACAGAATATGCCGGTATAGGCAAGCTTACTCTCGATACAGAGGTCTTTGCCACGCTCAGTTCAACCGCACGCGGGAAATTAGTGCCCCAGTTCGACTTAAGATGGAAACGATCCAAATCTTGCCGGCCGGACTTAGGAGTTGTCTTCACTGATTCACTGACAGGAACAGCGCGGGTCATCTGGAGCCCAATGCAAAGCCTGAACAATGTAGCGTCCGCGACCTACTCTCTCACATCCTCGTCTGCCTTGACAGGGTGGCAGAAACACTCTTTCAGCTTGCAGGATTCTGTCGACTACAAATTCAGTGACAAGCTCACCATAACGGGAGAGGCTCTTATCAGATCAACCGGCACCGAGACTCAAGCGCCATCCGGGGGCGATATCACTGACATCAAAGGGACTCTGAAAGGCGGGCTCAGATACCGTCTCAGCAACATGTGGTCACTGAGAATCTCCCTTGGATATCATACACACCGTCCGCCAACCGGTCCTGGCGGACCTGCAAATGCCGTGACTCTGGAGACAGGACTGAAGGCATCATTCTAGATCCATTCGACGGATCCTATTTGATAAGCACCCTGGTAATCCATGTCCTCCCTGACTCGCCGAATACATGAACAAAAAGTCACCGACCGCACAGTCGCCTGGAAATCTTCCTCGCCTGCTTTGCCAGGAGGACCTCGTCCACATTCACCAGTTCTCCGCCTGAGACAACAACCTTGCCCGCAACGATAGTGAAAGACACAGGCCTTTGGCATCCAAGTACGGCCAGGGCAGCCGCGGGATCGAATTCTGCGCCAACCCAGTCGAACTTCGAGGCATCAATGATGAACATATCCGCCGGGTGGTCTACTGCTATCCTCCCCAGTTCAGGCCAGCCGATTATCGCGGCGCCTCCTGCAGTCGCTACTTGTAGAATATCCTCAGGCCCGGGCGCAGAGTGTCCAATCTCCAGCCTGTGCAGCAAATAGCCGGCTCTGATTTCGGAAATCATGTTTGAACAGTCGTTACTGGCGCTTCCGTCCACGCCCAGTCCGACAGGGACTCCGAGTTCAAGAAAAGCCTCCAGTCTCGCTCGCCCTGACGCAAGCTTCATGTTAGATGTAGGGCAATGTGCAATTCCGGTAGACGTCTCGGCAAGCAAGTTCAGCTCGTCATCATTGAAATGCACTCCGTGGGCAAACCATACATCAGGCCCTAACCAGCCCAGACTCTCCATGTAGGCAAGCGGCCTCATTCCGGTCCTCTCCAGACAATACGACTCTTCATCAAGGGTTTCCGCCAGGTGTGTATGGAGCTTGACTCCCTTGCTGCGCGCAATGGCTGTAGTCTCGCGCATGAGGTCATCTGATACGGAAAACGGCGAACAAGGAGCAAGCGCGATACGGCGCATAGCGGTGGCAGATAGGTCATGATACTCATCTATGAGACGAACGCTATCTCGCAAAATATCATCGATATCTTCAACCAGATCGTCAGGAGGTAGTCCGCCGTCCTTTTGTCCCCGAGACATACTCCCTCTGCAAGCAAGCATTCTGATACCGAGTTCGGCCGCAGCCTCGAGCTCAGCATCTATCAACCTGTGGCCTGCTCCTTTTGGAAACACGTAATGATGGTCACAACAAGTAGTGCAACCCGACTTCAAGAGTTCACCAAGGCCTACCAGCGCACCGTAGTATACAACTTCTTCGTCTATACCTTTCCATACCTCATAAAGAGCCTTAAGCCAATCGAATAGTTTGAGGTGCTGGATTCTCCCGATATTCCGGGTCATAGCCTGGTATAGATGATGATGCGTATTGACCAGTCCCGGGTACACAATCATACCGTCTGCGATGATAACATTGTCTGCGACAACCGGTCGCTTTGCTTTGTCCGAATGAGGGTCGGACTTGCCGGACCGGGATATGCGTTTGACAACTCCGTCATCGCACAGGATATCAACGCCATAAAGGATTTCTCGGCTTTCGTTCATAGTAACGACAGCTCCGACATTCTCAATCAGAAGAGAAGACACAAGGCAACCCTCCAATACTATAAAAAGAGTCAACCCTCGGCAAAGCAAACTGCAAGTCAGTTTCTTTTACGTGGGTTGACTGCAACCACAGATCCTTTTTGAATGAAATCGACCACGATCGCATAAACGCGGTCACAAGGCGGCGGCTGATAGAAAATCGCACACATCTACAATGTCTCCAAAGAAGTGGCACGGCAAACCTCTACATTGAGTCCGGACTCCACAATATCGGTTGCCGCTCCGCAAAATCATAGTCATCAACGCGAAGGATCCGGGCAACCCTCGCCTGGACCAGCGCATCCTGCTCAGTCAACCCCCTGGACTCAAACGCTTTCACAACCCGAGCCCAGGGATGGTCAGTCACGCCCTTAGGGATACCCTTGGCGCCACCCTTGCTGACGCCCTTGAGAACGGTCCTGGCTCTTGCCACTCCAATCCCGGGACATCCTGCATACCCGTCTGTGGAATCCCCTGTCAGCACCTGAAAATAGAACCAGTAGTCGGCTTCCCACGTCTCAATGTCTTTGCTCCGCTCTTTCCGCCAGTTATAATGAATCCCGGGTATTTGTTTCAGGTCCTTATCAATAGTAGCCATGACATAGCGTCCCGGGAATTTCGTAGCAATGATTCCCATTACGTCGTCTGCTTCAAGGCAATCCACTTCTCTGCAATCCCAAGCAGCCCAAGCGTGTTCAATAAGAGCATCCAAAAGCACCGGTTTCGGCTTACCCTTGCGGGTTGACTTATATGTGGGAAGTATCGAATACCTGAAATTGCTCCGCCCGGTGAAACACAAAAGCGCGTCCTCTGTTCCCGTCTGGCTTATCAACCGTTTCACTGCAGAATCGAACCCTGAAATAGCCCACCTTGCATCATCAATATCAAAATCGTCATATGTATTCCGACCCTGGCTTGCTTCGAAAGCGTATGCAAACTGACAAGCCAGAATGTCGGCATCAATAAGTAGATCCATATGTGTCCTTGTCCCCTTCGTGCTCCTTCGTTCCCCTTCATCCACGGTCAATGAGGGCATTGTAGTCTATGCTCTCATAACCCTCAGGTAATACTCATTATTAATGTGCAGCGCTACACAATCCCACTGGAGGCCTCATCCAACGCCTTCTCTAGAACCTCGGCCACATACTCAACTTCTGCCCCAGTAATATGGTTATGGAACGGAATCGCAATGCTAGTCCTGCCTGCGTGCTCCGTAACAGGGAACATCTCTTCCTCAAGACCCAACTCAGTTCTGTAGAAAGGCTGCAGATGGATAGGGGTGAAATATGGACGGCATCCGATTTTCGCTTCCTTGAATCGCTTCATGACGTGATCTCGCACCCTGGACTGACGCTCCGGAGTAGGCTCATCCACACCCACACGGATAACATACACGAACCAGCTCATCCTGGTGACCTCAGGCGCTATGTAAGGAAGTCTGACGCCTGAAATCTCAGACAGACGTATGTTATACATATCCGCCACGCGCTTGCGCTTGAGGATAAGTTCCTCTATCCGGGACATCTGCACTACGCCAAGGGCAGCGGACAGCTCATCCATACGATAGTTGTATCCCAGGCGTTCATGGGACAGCCATACCCCCGCCTCTCCCCTCCCCTGGTTGCGCATGCTCTTGCATAAGAAGGCAATACGGTCATCATCTGTAACTACCATCCCGCCTTCGCCTGTAGTTATCTGCTTGTTCGGATAGAACGCAAACACCGCTGCGTCGGCAAACGCCGAATTGCCGGCCTTGGTTCCCTTGTACTCAGACCCAAGGGACTCGCATGAGTCCTCGATAACCGCCAGGCCATGGCGGCGGGCGAGCTCGCGTATGATATCCAGCTTTGCAGGTTGTCCAAAGGCGTCCACAGGAAGGATAGCCCTTGTCCTGGGAGTGATTGCATCTTCTATAAGACTAGGATCGATGTTCGCTGTGTCAGGTTCAATATCCACAAATACCGGCTTTGCCCGCTCATAGACTATGCAATTGCTTGATGCGATGAAACTGAACGGGGTCGTTATGACCTCGTCCCCGTCACCGATACCAAACGCTCTTATGAGAAGATGAAGCCCGCTTGTCCCGCTATTGACCGCGATTGCGTGTTTTACGCCTACATAGTCTGCAATTGCCTGCTCGAATTCCTTAAGCTTTGGCCCCAGCGCGAGGATGGGACAGCGGATGACCTCATTTACGATCTCGATTTCTTTATCAGTAATATCAGGCCTGGCCAGGTGAACTTGCATAGATTACTCCTCCCTACGATGCCACATTCATAGACTATTACCTGTTTCTCTCTCAGGTGGCCAGATCCTTCATGCTAACCTTGAAAGAGCAGTTTCAGTTCAGTCTCGGACATGCCAACCGAGATGTCCTGTGACATTGTCCGATGACACCTACAAACGATAAATTTTGCCCCTCGCCCAAAATCACTCGCCCAAAATCACTATTGCAGTTTCTGAAGAATGGTGTATAATAACCTAGCATCGTCATTAAACTTTGAGTTTACCTATATCGAACTTATCAACTTGAAGTTTACTGTATTTAAACTTTCTTGTGAGTCTAGAGTCTACCCGGCGTAAACTCACGTATCGCCCTGGAGTCTAGTCTGTGTGGTTTTCCTTATAAACTTCGGGTGAACCTAATGTGAACTCCGAATACAAGCGACAGCGAGGGACAAGAAATGAAAATCGGGCGAAGAATCAAGAATCTACGGTTGAAGAAGGGTTTGACCCAAGAAGAGCTAGGCGAACGTACAGACCTGACCAAGGGCTACATTTCCCAAATTGAACGCGACCTGAGTTCGCCGTCAATTGAAACCTTCTTTGACATTCTTGAAGTCCTCGGTTGCACACCTCGCGAGTTCTTTGATGATGAGGAACGCGAGCAAAAGGTCGTGTACGGAGAAGAAGACCGAACCGAATTTGTGGATGAAGAACGAGGCTACCGCGTCCAATGGCTTGTTCCTGAATCCAACGAAAATGAGATGGAGCCGATACTTCTCACTCTTGAAAAAGGTGGGAGTTTCAAGCAGTTCGAACCTTCCCTGGCTGATACTTGTGCCTATATCCTAAAAGGCAGGGTCAAAGTCTCACTCGGGGGACGGATTTACCATGCGAAGGCAGGAGAGACCGTCTACTACCAAGCGTCAGAAGAACACCAGATCTCAAACGACACTGACGGACCGGCGGAACTGCTTCTGATCGCAACCGATTCTTACTTATGATGCAATCAATGTGCCGTAACCTGCGGCGCATAACGCGACCCGTGGCGCTGGATATGACTACTTGTCAGGTATGCGGCAAGACGTCGCATAACTCAAGAGCCCAACGAATACTTGGCGCAAATCGTATCTCCATCCGCCACGGTAAGAAAAGACGGAGCCAGACACCGCGATGAAGGACGGAGCCGGGCGGATCAAAATGAGGGGGGACAGAAATGCCTGAAGACACAATTATCCGATTTGAGAACATCACAAAGCAATACGACAGCGATCCTCCTGTGTTAACAGACGTCAGCTTTGAGCTGGAAAGAGGGAAATTCTACACATTGCTGGGCCCTTCCGGCTGCGGCAAAACAACTATCATTCGATTGATTGCAGGCTTTGTCCAACCTACAACCGGCGCAATCTACTTTGACGAGCAAGAAATCAGCAACATCCCGCCGGACAAACGTCGAGTAAACACCATATTCCAGGACTACGCGCTGTTTCCTCATTTGAATGTGTTCGAGAACGTCGCCTTCGGACTGAGGGTAAAAAGGATGAAGCCTGACATGATTAAGGCAAAAGTCCGAGAAGCTCTCCGCTTCGTCAACCTGGAAGGCTTGGAGAATCGGGGGATTACCGGAATGTCCGGTGGCCAGCAGCAACGCGTGGCAGTTGCACGGGCTATTGTTAACGAGCCAGAAGTGCTTCTTCTGGACGAGCCGTTGTCAGCCCTTGATCTGAAACTACGCTCAGAGATGCAGTATGAACTCAGAGAGCTGCAGAAAAACCTTGGGATTACCTTCGTATTCGTCACTCATGATCAAGAAGAAGCCCTAGCTCTGTCTGATGAGGTCTTTGTATTGAACAACGGGGTAATTCAGCAACGCGGAACGCCTAATGACATATATGATGAGCCGGTCAACAAGTTTGTGGCTGACTTCATCGGAGAGTCCAATATCATCCC
>DGZL01000044.1:4922-5518 GCA_002398515.1 Firmicutes bacterium UBA4981 | reverse complement strand
GTCATGTCCCCAAAATCCAAGCGAACTCTTGTCGTCTGGCCACCCTTGAGGTTCACGTTCGCCTGGCTTACCTCCATAGGCTCATTGTCCACTATGAACTTGCCTGTCACAGTGTACACGCCTTCAGCCGCCGAAAGTCTCAAAACTTCCCCGGCTTTGGCTTTCACCTCGACTGCCACAGGCTTACCTGATGAATCAAGGACCTGGATATCAGTTTGAGCTGTGACATTCTTCCCGTCAGCCCATGCTTCCACCTCGAGGGACGGCGCAGCGACCACTTCAACCATGATTGACTTTAGCGCATCGCTGAGGCTGGCCTTGTCTTTTGCGGAGAAGTAATTCCCGATACATCTCACTTTCTCTTCAGCTGCAGCAGAAAGGGCAAATCCTACAACATACGGCTTAAGGATAATTCCCTCTTTCTGCAGTTCTTGAGAAATAGCGCATGGGTTTGTCATGCAGCTTTCCTCTCCGTCTGTAACGAGAACAATAACGTTCCTGCTGTCCTTGCCTTTAGGGAAGTCTTTTGCTGCTTCGCGCAGCGAGTACCCGATCGGTGTCATCCCTTTCGGGCTCAAAGACTCAACGATCTGCAA
>DGZL01000044.1:0-4613 GCA_002398515.1 Firmicutes bacterium UBA4981 | reverse complement strand
ACTCGCAAGGCAATCTCGAGCATAGGGTCATCATCTAAACCTTCCACAAGCTCCTTCAGGACTTCCTTCGCCACATCCATGCGGGATTGATTTCCTTCCACTTTTTCCCTCATGCTGCCGGATGCGTCGATAATAAACTCGATATACGTCTTCTCTTCCGATCCACCGGCATAGACAGAGTTTGCTGTCGCTACCAAGACCCCTACCAATACTAGGAAGATTATCTTAAGGCAAAAGTTTCTCCGAGAAAACCTCATCATTAAATTCGCCCCCTTGTCATGATCCTTCATCAACAAAAACCAATAAAGCGTTGCTGATATCACGTCCCGTGCGGGTAATGTAATTATCCCTATAGACCAGGCCGCTTGAAGCCCCACCGTCTAGATTCATTGCATCTACTGCGCCGAGTGATTTCATCACCTCCGCAAGTTCCGCTGTCTTTGCGCTAGGTACGGTAACCATGAGCAGCTCGCCTGACTCCGTTATGCCAAGCGCTGATCGGGCATTGGACTCCGAAAGGATCTTCGCTTCCGTAAAGCCTTCAGCTTTAGCCACTTCAACGCTGAAAATGATACGGCCGTCTTTCACCAATCTGGGGCCTGCGCCGATACCCTCTGTAACATCAGCCCAGATACCACTCGCTGACGTCCCGTCCTCAATCTCAAGACGGTAATGGACCTTGGCACCAACGTAAAAACGACTCGCCAGAGACTCTTCGCTGCCTCTGAAATTGATAACGTAACCATCGTCTGGAATTGCCTGATCACCTGTACCGATAGACGTTACCTTACCGCCTTTGACTACCACGGATGTTCCGTCGCCCACACCGGTGGTCATGCCCCGCCAAGGGGTATAGATTATGACGCTATTTGCGGAAGTAGGTGCTCGATTAATGAAGTAGGAGTACCAGTTGTTGGGCCACTTTTCAGAACCGTCGGTCCCGCCGACAATCTTGAACCTTGCCGGTGCCATCATCCCCTTCTTGTCACCGGTTATCCCAAAAATAGTGCCTGTATTGCCTTTGTGGACAAGCTCACCCCTGGTAATGATTGTCCCCACAGGATCCTTGACCGGGCCTTTCTCATAAGCGTCAAAGAAAGTCCCATTTATGGCGGCCACAGCGCCTTTTCGCCGGGCAAGGGCTAAGAGGTCCTCTGTAGCCCCCACCCTATCACTTCCCAAACCCACGCCTACCCTGACTCTGGGATCGCGAAGATTCACTCTGACGACATTGCAAGTGACACTCCTGCTTCCCAACTTCACTTTTATCACTTCGCTGACTATAGGATCCGGGACTGCTTCAGCCTCCGCAAAGCATACTGAGTTGACACAAGTAGATCCCATGACTAGACCATGTACACACAAAAGGCCTACGACTACTAATAACAGCAGGCCCCAGGCCCTGGCAAACCTCAAATTCGTTATAGGACTTCCAGCCATATGCCTCCCCTCACCCCTATCCCCAGGCACCTTAGGCCCAGCCATTATTCCTTGGCTTTTGCCCATTGAGCATCATGATTTAGCCAATTACCTGAACCAATTAGCGCTTATTCTTCATCTCATCGTCCGCGCGTATTGCGCGTACTGATGTTTGGCCCATCATGCCAAGCCTTTTACGCTGCCTTTTACGCTGTCTGTTGCTTTGCTATGCTAATCCGGATAAGACTTGATTTATACAAGATAATTTTATGATCACTACCTGACCAAAACATGACCAAAATCAGTCCACCAAATGTTGGCAGACGGTAGGAAAACGACATCGCACGTAGAAAGTTATCTCAATAGCAATAGTCTGATGAGTCAAGGACGGTGCCTCTATTGGCAGGCGTAATAGAGACCAAGCTCATACCACCTGAACTCAGGCCCGGGCTGATTGAGAGACCGCGTCTCCTCGAAGTTTTCTCTCAGCTTAGGAACAGGAAAGCGACCTTTCTCATAGCGCCCGCAGGCTACGGGAAGACCGCTCTCGTGCTCCAGGCTCTTGATACTAACAAGATGCCTATGGTTTGGTATCGACTAGACACTCATGACAACGATCTTTCGCTTTTCGTCCAACACTTGAATGCGGGTCTTAAGAAACATCTTAGGAGCTCAGACCGGGAAATCCCAGGCCCGCCAGAGCCGGAACCCGTTGCAGCTCAATCACACGAACGTTCATTAGTAAGCTCACTGGTAAATAATCTTACAGCCAGAGTCGGTGACGGGTTAGTCATAGTCTTGGATAACTGGCATGTGGTGACTGAACCCTCAATCCACAGTCTTGTCAAGGGTCTTTTCCTTCATCTTCCCGCTGGAATTCACATAGTCATTGCAAGCCGTACCTCTCTTCCAAGCTCATTCTCTCCATTGCTTATCCAAGGACAAGCTGTTGTTTTTGGGGTGGAGGAACTACGCTTCAACACGGAAGAAATCGAAGCCTTCGTTAGCCGAATCCTTGAAAGCCGGCATCCTCGTGTGTCTCGCCAAGCCATCCTGGATTTTGAACACATGACAGGGGGCTGGCCCACAGCGTTAACGCTTTTTGAAAATGAGCGCCTTCGCAGCTCTATTCATTCAAACTCCTTTCTCCCGGACACCCGTCACCTAGACAGCAAAACCCGTGCAATCTATGAGTATCTCGAAACTGAGGTCCTCAGTCAGCAGCCTGATGATGTCAGAAGGTTTCTCCTCGCTACCTCGGTGCTGGATTCAATGACACCTGCAAACTGTGACAGCCTGCTAGGAATAACTCATTCCAGCCGGCTCCTGGATCACTTGAGCCTTGAGCAACTGTTCCTGGTTCCTCTTGAAGGAGACAAGAAAGCATACCGTTATCATGAGCTCTTTCGTAGGTTCCTCTTAGATCGATTGGGTCCGGAACGTAAAAGCCTGTTAGTGCAGGCAGGAGTAATGGCAAGACAGGCTGGGGAACTTGAGGAGGCGGCCGGATATTTCTCTTTAGCGGAGGCAAAAGAAGATACGATTTCAGTTATCAGGGACATCGCCGGGCGAGATCTCCGTGCCGGTCGTTGGCCGGCAGCAGCAGAATGGTTAGGGCGCATTTCCGCCGTGGACTTAGCCTCTGACCCCTGGTTATCCTTGTACAAGGCACATGTAGAAGCCTCCAGGGGGAAACTGACTGATGCCGAGACCTGGGTAGTTCGAGCCAACGCGATGTTCGAGAGCGCCGGTGAACGTCTAGGCCTTTCTGAAGGACAAGTGCTCATGGCGCGCATCTTGCGCTCTCGGGGCCGCTGCCACGAGAGCATGGCATTGCTGGATCGAGCTTGCCGAAACCTAACAGAGCAAGAGATTAGTGAACGTTTTCATATTCCACTTGAACGCGCACTGAATCTATTCATGACAGGTGAACTACATCAGGCAGAGGCCTTGTTAATTAGCGCTTTCCGACAAGCTCAGGAGGAAAATGACGGCCTCATTCTATCATACATAGCAGAGAATCTGGGCAACTTGAACTACATTCAAGGAGAATGTCAAGAGGCGTTACGTATATTCAAACTCGGTATTGAGGCATCCCCCGAATCTACGCTACCAGGCCATTGGCTCGAGGAGAGCCGTTGCTGGATCTACTTAGGTTGGGGTCAACTGGAACAGGCGCTTGAGCATGCCAAGCAGAACCTTGAAGCGAAAAAGAAGCTTGGCCGTACCGGGACTCTTCCTGCAGCATATGTTTACGTGGGTTGTGTTTACACTGAGCTGGGAGAGTTGAGGCTTGCGGAAGAGTATTATGGAAACGCCCTTCAACTGGGAGAAGATCCTTTTGCTCATGCTCTGGGTAAAGCTCACCTGGCAAGATGCCTGAGTCTTCAAGGGCGCTGGACTGAAGCGTTAGCTGAAGCGAAGGAAGTCCTTGATCAGGTTGAGGATGAGTCGATTCTACATGCACTATGCAAAGTTGTTGTCTCAACTGTCTTTATCCAAGTAGGCGATTTGCTCCAAGCCAGGTTCCTACTTCAAGGTGCAATCGAGTTCATGGAGGCATGCGGAATGTCAGGCCAGCCCTTATGTAGTGCATACGGCCTGCTTAGCGGGATTCTGTTCTCTCTGGAGGACATGTCAGATGCCCACGTCTTAGCAGCTAAGGATTACGCCAGGAGTCACATTGCCCTTGCGGCCCGAATGAATTACGTCCAGAACTTGCTCATGAAGGCCAATGACCTATACGACCTAATCCTGGGTGAATGTTTGGAAAGCGGGTTTGAAGTTAGCTTCTGTCAAAGGGTTCTTGTTAAGAGGGGTGCACGCTCGCTAGGACTCCTTACTAAGCTGGCAGCTCACAATGATCCGGACGTCCGTATGCGAACGGTAGTACCGCTGGCAGACATTGGCGGAGAACAAGCAGGAGATGTCGTGCAATCCTTAACGAAAGACCCCACCCCTCAAGTACGTCAGAGAGCGATAGCCGCTGCCAGACGGTTCAGTGAAGTAAGCACCGTAAGAGACCGGTTTGAAGATACTCCGACTTTGCAGGTTCTCACCTTGGGGCCTCTCCGGGTTATTGTAAAAGGACAGGAAGCTACGACGTTGCGCTGGCGCACTACCAAAGCCCGAGATCTACTGGCTTACCTGGCCCACCGAACTGAACCGGCAAGCCCGGAGCGAATCCTGGAAGC
>DGZL01000026.1:5114-15391 GCA_002398515.1 Firmicutes bacterium UBA4981 | reverse complement strand
AAGACGCCACGAGAGGTATTTCGGTCGAAGACTCCCGGAAACGGGCTTCCTCGGCTGATTTCATCCGGAAGCGGAAGGCGAGTCTGAATGATTTCCGGTTCAGGCAGGGGTCTGCCGTGGTGGCGTGCTGAGATTCTTACCATGGCTATTTCGTTTCGAGCGGCTCTTTGCAGCAGCTCCCGGTCAGGGGTTGCGGTCATGAAGACTGTATCGCCGCGGTGAGCAGTGGCTCGCCTGACTGCGTAATGGAGGATTGCGCTGCCGCGATAAGGGAATGCGTCGACTTCATCCAGGATGACAAGGTCGAAGGCCCGGAAAAACCTTAGGACTTGGTGGGTCGTAGCTATGACGATATCTGCATCGCGATAGCGCGATTTCACCCCACTGCGAAGCTCCAGGATACGAGCGTCAGGTATGGCAGAGCTGATGCGAGGAACCACTTCAGCCACGACATCGCTTCTTGGGATTGCAAATAGGACTCTGCCTCCGCTCCTAAGTACATGCGCTATCGGCTCGAAGGCCACTTCTGTTTTTCCTGCGCCGCACACCGCAAAGACAAGGCATTCATTGTGTCCGGGGTTTTGCAGGAAGTCTATCACCAGTCGCGATGCATGCTTCTGTACCGGGGTCTGCTCAAAAGGCAGACTGACTGTAAAGGCCCGCTTGTCCTCAGGCTTTGTTGCAGGGCGCCCATCCTCTGTTGTTGCCTCACTGCCTGAAGTGCCAGCCAGAGACGTGCATTGGAATATCTCCGCGCGAGATGTGCTTGGTGATATCCTCGCGTGTTCGGTGAATTCGTTTGACAGGCCGTGCGTGTCTCGAGTGTGGGATTCACATGGGAAACCAGGCTCATCCGGATGAGAGAATTCATCTGGAGAACTGCCGGCATTTTGCGTGAGCGATCCATTTGGAAGACGGCCTCTTTCTCCGGGTGAATAGTACAGAGGACGGCAAGCCCGTGCCTGTCCCATTGATGTGCACTCAGGGCAATAGAAGCACCTATGACTTGAGCATGAGGCGCATGAAGCTTGGACTACGTTTGGATTGCCGCACCGCATGCAGGATGGGATCCCGAACCTCTCAACTGCAACTGAGGGGACTCGTTCGATGACGCCTCTTAGGATCAGGGTTTGGAGTACGTCATGGAGATTGCCGGTTATATGGTGTCCACGTTCTAAGAGGGCTTTTCTGATTTCATGCTGAAAAATGATACGACCTCGGAGCGCTTCCGCGAGCGTGTTTAGGTCTTCCTCAGTTGGCAGAACGATGTTGCGACAATCGTGGATGGTAGCGATATCGAAGCCCTCGGCACCCCGTTTGCGGCAAAGATCCTGGAATAAGGATCCGAGATAGCGTATGAACAGGCTTTGTCCCGGTGCGCGCGGACGAAGTTGTCTCTTGAGTTGGTCGGCTCTGTGCGTAGCCTGGGCCAAAGGCATAGGCCCGGCAATGACAGATAGGTGGCTATACCCCATGGCTGAAAGCACCTTGAGGTCGAGCAGGGGATAGTGGGTCACTTCGATAACACGGCGGTAACCTGCTGTGTCTTGTGAATCGAATGCGTCATATACGAAATAAGACTTCTCTATCATTTCGTTGCCACCTCCATATATTGCCATTCAACGCCATGCCGGGATTGACCTTCAAGAGAGGTGGACGACACAGTGAAATCACCTGAAAACCGTTCTTGTTGGTGATTGGCGCGGTGTGAAAATGAGGTTAGGATACGATCAGGTATCGCGGGAAAGGGTCCGGAGAAGGTAGAAGGTTTTTGGCATCCGGTAGGGATCCGCGCATGCAGGCCAGCGTGGAGTCAAGGTAATCCTTGCGGACATCCGGCAGGCTATAAAGCCTTCGTATAGTTGGCGTGGAGTCAGGTCATGAGTTCAATGAGGAGTAGACGAAAGGAGCATCGACATATGGACAAGCACATTGCCGGCGAGATGACACATCCCGGACTAATGAAACAGCCAGGTCTTATGAAGGGGTGCGGCCTCATGACGCAGCCCGGCCTGATGAAGCAGCCGGTTTTCGTGAAGGAGTCAGGCGTGATGACCCAGGCAGGCCCAGCCAGGCAGAGCGGCCCGATGACGTACCGAGGCTCAATGACCAGGACAGACCTGATGGAAGAAAGCAGCCTGGTGAAAGAGAGTAGCGAAACGACGCAGCCCGGCCTGCCACAGGATCTTGCGACCTCCTCGCACAGCGTGGCGCATGCCTTGTCAGTGTTCGCGAAGAAGGTGTTTGATTTTGTCTTTCCGGAAGAGGAAGGATGCGTGCTCTGTGGGAAAACGGCAGATTCAAGACATTCGGAGGAAGTCTTCTTCGCTGTAATTTGCGGTGACTGTCTGAGTCGGATCCCCTTTGTGCAAGAACCTATCTGCGACGTATGCGGCCGTCCGCTGAGGGGGCAAGCCGTCGATACCGCGAGACGTGGACATCTTCGTGTACAAGAGGCTGATATCGGCCGGCGCAGACACCCGGGGGGATCAGTGGCCGATATCGCGGGGAGCGGACATCTAAGGGGTGAAGAGGCCAATATCCTGGAGGGTGAACATGTGAGGGAGTCCGTAGCCGGCTTCGGCGGGCGCGAACGCCGAAAAACAGAGGCATCTCTGATTCCAGGTGTGGAAGGTGGAGCGGCGGCACGAATGCATGAGTTGGCAGATAAGAGTGCGCAGGCAAAAGGTAACCGGGGAAAGAGTAGGGTGGTTTGCAGTGATTGCGAAAGGCAAGGCAGGTTCTTCCAAAGAGCGCGAGCGGTTGGCACGTATGACGGAGCGCTCAGAGAGCTTATCCGTGAGTTCAAGTTCTACGGGAGACGCGACTTGGCTGAAGGGCTGGGTGTCCTCATGGCCAGGGAGGTGTCACGGGATACCGGTATGAGGCGGTGTGACATCATTGTCCCGGTTCCTTTGCACCCCATTCGATTGGCGGAAAGAGGTTACAATCAAGCAGAGCTCCTTGCGAAGGAGGTCGGATTCTGTTTCGGCATTCGTGTCCAGGACAGTGTTGAAAGGCTAATCGGACCGGGCGAGCAGAATAAGCTGGGGAGGGGACTCCGCAGGGATCATGTCCGGGGAGCGTTCAATGTGCCGTATCCGACAAGGATTGCCGGAAAGCAGGTGCTACTGGTAGACGATGTGATTACCACCGGCACCACGGCAAACGAATGCACGCGCGCCTTGCTCCGCGCCGGTGCGGCTGAGGTTTATGTGATTGCAGCCGCCATTTCCCCGTTTGAACAGGAATGGCTTGTTCATTAAGGGAGCGCTGGATACGAGTCGGTTGTCCAGGGATTGCCAGGGCTCAGGCAGATCCAAACTGCCGCAGGAATTGAGGACACACCATGCAAGAATCAGCGAATTACGGTTCGTTGATTCGGCTTGTTACGATGATAAGTCACTCCTGCGCTATTATATCCTTATACTCAATGGTGAACTCCACGAGTCTCGGCACCATGTAAATGGGACATAAGCATCTGACTGCAAGGGCTATGGCATCGCTGGGCCTCGAGTCAACTACTGTCACCTTACCGTTATGTTGAATATGGACTTCTGCGTAATAGACGCCTTCTTTGATTCCGGTAATGGCAATGTGCTTTACCATTCCGCCCATAGCATCACAAACTGATTTCAGCAAATCATGAGTCAAGGGACGGGGAGGTTCATCTCCGGAAAGCGGGATAGCTATGGCTTGAGCTTCAAAGGGGCCAATCGCTATAGGAAGGATATACTTATCCTCAGGATCAGCCAGGAGGACTGAGAACTCATTATCAGGGCCGGCTGCAATACCGAAGACCTTCATCGTTAGCAGGATAATCACCTTCTTTCATCTTATTAGCGCTATGGATCTTACTTATTATTGTATCATACGCGAGAAGAAGCGTTCTCCGTTCACTTGAGGATAGTTCAAGTCTTGACGGGATCTTGCGCATTTCAGGCAGTCAGAGTGATCTTTCCCCTTTTGTTGCTGATTTCATCTAATGAATCTTATCTCATGAGCCTTAAGAGAGCTGTGATGGCCCGGAAAAGACCTATGAGGCCTATGGAAGAAGCTTTTTCTTTGGAAGAATCAGTGAGTCAGAGATGAGCCCATGTGAAGGTTATTCGTGATGCCCGGAAAATCTCCTTCTGAAAACGGAGCGGGCCCTGTTTCGGCCTCTATGTCTGGGATGCGCAGAAGGCGTGACGACTCCCCTGACTAAAGTCGGAGGCTTCCGGGTTCATCCAGCCTGCTGCCGGAAGGCTATCCCTGAAGGCCCTGCCCAGGCGTGGTTGTCGTCAAGTGATGAATAAGAGCAGAGAGAACAAGGGATAAATGAGCAAACAACTGCCGACTGCAACACTTAGAAAAGTACCGGAACGAGGGAAGGCAGCTTTACGGAAGGATGTACTCGAACGAAAGACCGTTGCCTCACGAAGAAATGTGCTCAAAATGGTAGACGAGACTGCCTGTTGCCTCACGTAAAAAAGTACTCGAACGAGGTATCGTTGCCTCACGGGAAAATGTACTCGAAATGGTAGCTGAATCCCGTTGATTTCCAGAAGAAGGCTTGGTATAATACATTCGTAAACGTTTACGGCAAGAGTAGGAGTAGGGTAGAGGTAGGAGGATGAGCGTTATTCCCACGATTAAGGATGTGGCAAGGGAAGCCGGGGTTTCATATGCGACGGTTTCCAGAGCGCTAAATGACCATCCGGAAGTCTCTGACGAGACCAAGAAGCGAATCATAAAGATCGCTTTGGAGATGGGGTACCAACCTAATGCTATTGCCCAGGGCCTAGTCAAGAAAGAGACGAAAACTGTAGGCCTCATCATTCCCGACATCACGAACCCATTCTTTCCTGAGGTGGCCCGAGGGATAGAGGATGCTGCTGTCGAAGCCGGATATACCATCTTTCTCTGCAATACCAACTGGGACGCACAAAGAGAGGAACGATATTTTGACGTCCTGATACAGAAACAGGTCGACGGGCTAATCATCGGTCCCAGCTCGGAAGAGGTGTCGCACTTAGGGAGAGTCCTTGACAGCGGGATCAAAACAGTCTTTATCAGCAGAGCGATTAATCATGCAAACAGCACTTCGATTATCATAGATAACATTCTCGGCGCGCAACAGGCGGTTGAGTATTTAATACAACGAGGCCATCGAAAGATTGCTTTTATCGGCGGACAGGAAGACATATCAGCTAGCCGGGAACGATTGCAAGGCTATACTCAGGCCTTGAACAATAATGGACTGGCGTTGGACGAGTCCCTGATAAAGACCGGTAGTTTCAAGCGAGACAGCGGATATTTCATCATGAATCAGCTCCTAAAATCAGATGACTGCAACCGGCCCACCGCTGTTTTTGCTGCTAATGACCTCTTAGCTCTCGGAGTTATCCAAGCAGTCAAAGAAAACGGGCTAAGTATTCCAGAAGACATCGCAGTCGTAGGCTTTGATGATATTGAGTTTGCTTCGTTACCCGAAATTCAACTGACAACTGTGTCTCAACCCAAGTACGATATGGGGAGACTGGCTTTTTCCACGTTGATGGAATTAATAAGAGGAGGAGGGTATTCCAGCGGTAGAAAAATACTCTTAGATCCTGTCTTAGTTGTCCGACAAACCAGCTAAATCAGGAGAGGGGTGAGACATGGTGAAGAAGGTACGTTTAGGGCTTATCGGCACAGGAAGGATCGGAAGGATGCATGCTCGCAACCTGAAATACCGGATCCCCGGAGCCGAACTGGTGGCAGTCTCAGATATCATGGAGGAGGCTGCCGGCAACGTCGCTCACGAACTGGCTATCCCTGTTGTAGAAACTGATTACCATAAACTGCTTCAAAGAGAAGACATCGATGGAGTAGTGATCTGTTCCCCTACAGGCACACATGCACAGATTGTTCAGGAAGCGGCTGCCGAAGGGAAGCATATTTTATGTGAGAAACCCATCGCATTAGAGATTGACCGTACGGAAAAGGCGTTGGCTGCAGTGGAAGAGGCAGGAGTTAAGCTGCAAGTCGGTTTCAACCGACGATTCGACCCCAGTTTCAAAAAGGCTCAGCAGTTGATCAAGAACGGTGAAATCGGAATCCCTCACATAGTCCGCATAACAAGCAGAGATCCTGGTCCTCCGCCAATTTCTTATGTAAAGAGTTCCGGGGGATTATTCCTGGACATGATGATTCATGACTTCGACATGGCCCGGTTCTTGCTTAGTGATGAAGTGAGTGAACTAATGGCGTACGGCGATTGTCTTGTGGATCCTGCCATTGGAGAAGCAGGGGATATCGATACTGCTATTGTCGTCCTTAAATACAAGAACGGAGCCATGGGCGCTATTGATAATAGCCGAAAGGCTGTGTACGGTTATGACCAACGAATAGAAATCCACGGCTCAAAAGGGACTATCATTGTAGGTAACAAGACCCCGACTGAGGTCAGGCTCCACACTGAGGATGCTATCAGCGGGGATGTACTGCTCAATTTCTTTATTGAACGATATGATGACTCTTTCCTGGCGGAGATGGGCGAGTTTATAGAGTGCATCCGCAATGACAAGGACCCGTCGGTAAGCGGTATTGACGGATTAATGTCACTTAAGATGGCGTATGCTGCACTCAAATCCCTCAAAACCGGTAGTTTCGCATGTGTAGACAGTAGTCGGAGTTAGCCTTCTTGCTTAAGAGGGCGTTTTTTTACTATTGATTTAAAACGTTTACGGAACCTATGACGGTTCCTATGGACTTAGAAAAGACAAGAGGAGATGAAGAAACCGTGGGTAAGATGAGAGGCGTAACCTTATTGGGGGATTGGGATCCAAAAGCAGAGTTCAAACTTGGCTCCAAAGATATCGACAAGAAGCAGACCTATTCCGGGAGCAAGGTCTGGCGCAACCCGAAAATTGAGATTCTGGATCACGAGATACCGGAACCTGGTCCTGAAGAAGTGCTAATCGAGGTAAAGGCTTGCGGGATTTGCGGTAGTGACGTGCACATGGCCCAGCCTGACGATGACGGGTACATATTCTATCCCGGTTTGACGGGTTTCCCTGCCATTTTGGGGCATGAGTTCTCCGGCGTGGTGGTAAAAGCAGGTCCTGAGGCAATCAGCAAGAGGACAAATAGGCCTTTTACACCGGGAGAGCCTGTTACGGCAGAAGAGATGCTATGGTGCGGTCAGTGTAAACCGTGTGCCGACGGTTATCCCAACCATTGTGAACAACTCGACGAGCTTGGGTTTAACATCCACGGGGCATTCACCAAGTACGTTGTGGTGCCTTCTCGGGTAGTCTGGAGTCTGGAACCGCTAAAGAGACGTTATTCAGGTGAAGAGCTATTCTTGGCAGGTAGCTTAGTTGAACCTACGTCCGTGGCCTATAACGCAGTGATCGAGCGCGGCGGCGGAATCCGTCCCGGTGACAATGTCGTCATTTGCGGCGGCGGTCCGATAGGCGTGGCTGCATGCGCAATCCTGAAGCGGATGGGCGCTGCTCGTGTAATCCTTTCTGAGCCAATGAAAGAGCGAGCTGAACTAGGCAAGAAACTCGGCGCCGACTACTTAATCGATCCCACCAAAGAAGACTTCGCCACGAGAGTCCTGGAACTCACTGATGGTATGGGCGCCAGCCTGTTCTTGGAGGCCACTGGGCTGCCTACGATAGTCTATCCCGGAATCGAGCAGGTCATTTGGGAAGGACGCACCCTAAACAGCACAGTGGTGGTAGTGGCCAGGGCTGACGCTAAGATGCCTGTGACCGGTGAAGTCCTGCAGGTCAGGAGAGCTCAGATCGTAGGCGCGCAGGGACACTCCGGACACGGGACTTTCCCCAGAGTCATTGAATCAATGGCTGACGGTATGGATATGACCCCCATGATAACTAAGAAGATTACTTTGGAAGAGGTCCCTGAGAACATTGTTGAACTACGCACCAACCGTACTGACTGCAAGATCTCTTGCATCATGAAGTAGGGCGATGTCTGCAATATCAGAAGCTCCTGAAATGTCAAAGGGGGAAACCGTAAATGGCAGATAAGGATAAGATTTGGCTGACTACTGAGTGTCCTGCCATAGTCTTTGAGGATAACACTGTCGGCAGGCTGAAGAAGAAGATATGGGATGCCTCGGAGGACGAAATCGACGCCGTATTGGAGGAATACGGTATTCCGTCTGAGCCCGAACTGGGAAAGGCCGGCACTTACATCCAGAATACCGTCCGCAATCAGTTGATAGAGAATCGTAGGAAAAACGATGTGGTAATAATTCCTGTGGGTTGCACGGAGAACCACGGCATTCACACAGTAAGCGGTCTTGACACTTTTATGGTGACTCAGATTGCAGAGGGACTCAGAAGATATACAGCGAAGAGGGGACGGCCTGTGAATCTTGCGTTTCCTCCCCTCAATTACGGCGGACACCCATACCATCATTTGGGGATGCCGGGAACCGTCATCATGCCTGAAGAAGTCGTTCGTGAAACCATGATCAACGTAATGCTGGGGTTATGGAACGACGGATTCCGCAAGCAAATCATAATCAACAACCATGGTCAACTCTGGATGCTCGAAGCTGCGCTGCAGGAGTTCATGAAGAGGTATCACCTGCCCGGCGTGTTCCAGGTGATGGATTGGCACCGTGCTGTAAGGGAGTTCTTCTATCCTGTTGACTGGAAAGACAGCCTGGAGACCCATTTTGTCCATGCTGATGAGGCTGAAACATCGGTAGGCCTTTTGATGTTCCCCGAAGGTATGGTGGATATGAGCGTGGTAGTGGATGCAGACGGCAAAGGATATTTACCTGACGGGCATTTTGACAAGTCGGTAGAACCCTTCCGCCGCCCGCACCGCTGGTCCGAAGGCGAAGGCCATATGGCAATTGAGAGAGCGGCTACTCCTGAAGGTGTGGTAGGGAAACCAAGCCTATCTTCAGCAGAAAAGGCGAAGAGGCCGGTAGCAGCTATTCTTAAGTATCTGACTCTGGTTGTCGATCAAATCCTTGAAGTATTCCCACCGGGAGAAGTCCCGCCTGTGGAAGAAGTCACTCTAAGAACAGCCAAGGAAATGGAACCGTTCTTGAAGGAACCGGGTAGCCCTGGATGGAAATCAGTCTATGAGTTGCCGAGAATCGGTTTTTGAGTGAAATCTGCAGACAAGAAATTGACTTCATAAGAGCAACTTGATAAGCGAAGGGGGAGTCCGATCCGGAGGGATTGAGAAAGCCGGTCATGACTCCTCTTTCCTTATAAACTCTATCGAATTCATCACTTTCAAAAAGGGTAGCGATTGCGAAGAGATCAAAACCGAGTGTCAACGCGTGACATGTGCTACAGGATTGTCCGTGAAACAGATAGGCCCAACATCGGCTTGGTGCTGGATACGTTCCACTTCTATGCAGGCGGTTCAGGCTTAGAGGAAATTGAGGCTGTGGATAAGGACAAGATCTTCATAATTACTGGCCGTTGACAGCTTTTTTCACAAGGTACCTGTTGCATCATGTGAAAATGCATTCGAAAGGGGTATCGTTGCCTCACATGAAAATGTATTTGAAATGGTAACCGGAAGGTATTGAGTTGCCAATACACCAATGCTATCATATAGTAAATTCATAATCTAGACTGAGATACCGACGATGAAGAGGAGGAGTAAGCCGGCGAAAGAGCAAGAAGCGAGCTCTGACCGGTGAGAGAGAGCCTCGGTGGCCGGGCTGAAGTTCGCCTCGGAGTCGCCTGTTGAAGCCTGTGCCAGGGATTCTGGGCCTTGTCGTTAAGGATATGCAGGTGGTAGGCGGTGCCGGTGTTCCCACCGTTATATGGGAAACCCATCGGGATCTAGTGTATCGGGATCTGGCATTCCCAAGGTTATACTGGAAACCTATTGAGATCTGATGGACCTGGGTCCTCCATATCGGGATCTGACGGGTCAGAATCAAGTAGATCGAGACCTGATAGACCGGTATGTGATAGACGGAGCTCTGACAGATGGGGATCCGGTAATGCGAGATCGAATGTATCGGGTGCCAACGCATCGGAATCTAAGGCATTGGGATCCAACGCGTCGGGCTCGAATACATCAGGATTCAACGCATAGGGATCCACTATGCTGGGAGCGAACGTATCGGGAGCTGATGTGATCCCCGTGGGGTAAAGTGGGCATTTGTGCCAAGCGGAGTGGTACCGCGGGAGGATAGCGCCTTTCGTCTCTTATGACTGAAAGGCGCTATCTGTTTTTCAGGGGGGCTTTGCAGAAGAAAGAACAGCTGGATTCGAGAGTGCCAAGAGGCATGCAACAGC
>DGZL01000026.1:3432-4905 GCA_002398515.1 Firmicutes bacterium UBA4981 | reverse complement strand
AGAGGCATGCAACAGCCAGAGTAATGCAACAGCTAGAGTAATGCAACAGATAGAGTCATGCGCCAGGAGGCAGGAGAGAGGAGAATTCGCATGATATGGAGTCCGGAGTATGAGTGTATGTCCCGGGAGAGGCTTGAGGAATTGCAGATCAAGCGTTTACAGACGACATTGCGAAGAGTCCGGGATCGCGTTCCTTTCTACAGAGATCGCCTGAATGAGGCAGGGATAAAGCCGGAGGACATTCGCTCCCTTAGCGACTTGAGGCATATCCCTTTTACGACGAAAGAAGACTTGAGAGCGAACTACCCTTTCGGACTATTTGCCGTCCCTGTGGACGAGGTCATGCGGATCCACGCGTCCTCGGGCACCACCGGAAAAATGACTGTGGTGGGCTATACCAAGGGCGACATCAGTGTATGGGCTGAAGTGATGGCAAGAGCGCTTGCCTCAACCGGGGTGACTGCCAAGGACTTGATACATATTGCCTATGGCTACGGGCTCTTCACCGGGGGGCTGGGTGTCCACTACGGAGGAGAACTCCTTGGCGCCACAGTCGTTCCGGTCTCAGGCGGGAATACAAAACGGCAATTGCAGATTATGCGAGACTTCGGCACGACTGTCCTTGCGTGCACTCCTTCATACGCCTTATATATGGCTGAAGCTGCGAAGGACGGGGGAATCGATATTGACAGTCTCCCACTCCGAGTGGGAATTCTCGGGGCTGAGCCTTGGTCTGAGAATATGCGCAAGGAAATCGAAGAGAAGCTGGGGATCGAGGCATATGACATCTACGGCATGTCTGAAATCATAGGCCCCGGGGTCGCCATTGAGTGTTCCGAACACGAGGGGCTTCACGTGTTCGAAGACCACTTCCTTGTGGAAGTTATCCATCCGGACACAGGCGAATCGCTGCCTCCCGGCTCAAAAGGAGAGCTCGTATTCACATCCCTGACCAAGGAGGCCTTCCCCATTATCCGTTACCGGACTCGTGACATAAGCATCCTCAACTACCGTCCATGCGCGTGTGGAAGAACCCATGCCAGGATGCATCGAGTCCTGGGACGCACCGATGACATGCTGGTGGTTCGCGGCGTCAATGTGTTCCCGTCCCAGATTGAAAGTGCGCTGCTCGACATCAGCGGAACAGAACCCCACTACTTAATCGTTGTGGATCGTCTCAACAACCTGGACGAACTCGAGATATGGGTGGAAGTCTCTGATGAGTTATTCTCAGACCAGGTGAAGAGGTTGGAGGATCTGGGCAAGAGGATTAGAAGTTCTATTGAAAGCACGCTGGGCATTTCTGTCCGTGTGAAGCTGGTGGAGCCAAGGACTATACCCAGGAGTGAAGGGAAGGCCAAGCGTGTGGTGGATCGGCGGGAGGTCTATCCAGAAGGTTAATTGCGTTGACCTGGACGTTAGTAGTGCCGGCCTGAAGCCTGGTTGCGCCGGCGTGGGGTTGGTTGCCGGTGA
>DGZL01000026.1:0-3181 GCA_002398515.1 Firmicutes bacterium UBA4981 | reverse complement strand
CCGGTGAGCCGGAGGGCAAGTTGCCCTGGCCTGAAGGTTATTTGAGCTGATAGATGGGGATTAAAAGAAGCTGAGACTTGGGTAAGAGACCTGATACGCGGTGAGCGGTGGCAGCAGAGAGCCGGAGCTCAGTAAGCGCGACAAGTTGCGAATCGGGAAGTGAGAGAGAGACAAGACTGAGAACGGGAAAGCGAGGGTGTGCTACCATGAAGGCAAAACAGCTTTCTATATTCCTGGAGAATAAGGTAGGTCGTCTGGCGGAAGTCACCGGCGTGCTCGGTGGAAGAGGCATCAATATCAGAGCCCTGTCTTTGGCTGACACGTCGGATTTTGGGGTATTGCGGCTGATAGTCGACGACCCGACCGAGGCGCAAGACGCCCTGAAGGAAGAAGGATATACAGTTAGCACCACAGAAGTCATTGCAGTGAAGGTGCCGGATAAGCCCGGGGGGCTTGGCTCAGTGCTGAAATCCTTCATAGGCCTGGGAGTCAATATCGAATACATGTACGCTTTTACCGGCAAGAACGGTGATAACGCAGTTGTAGTCTTTAGAGTTGATGACCCCCAGAGAGCCATCCCCATCCTGCAGCAGCACGGAGTGGGGCTTCTGACAGAAGACGAGATCTATCAATAGGATATGAGTCCATGAGCGTTTGTGGGGCTTGTAAAGAGGCGGAGCTTCAGTCTATTGTTCACAGTCAACCTCCGGGCCTTTTATGGAACTTGGAGGAAGGAGATCGGAGAATTGTGGCGAAGATGAAGTTTCATGCTGATCCTGATTTAGGGTCTTTCTGTTAAGTGATCACTGCGCCCGTTCCCGGATGCGCGGCCCCATGCTATTTGCTATACCCCCCTCCACGCCGGGTATAGCATGGCTGGGGCCGTTTTTATTATCATGCTATGCCACCCTTTGGGTTATCGTGGCATACACCGATTGGGTTGTAGTTTTATGCACTGCTTGGATCGTCACACTATGCGCGTTCAGGTGATCACTTTCTGCGCCATCTTGGCTATGATGTTAGCGCTACTTGAGTTATCATTCTATACACCGCTTGGGCCATCATGCCATATGCCTGCCTGGGTTATCACATCCTACACGGTTTTGGGGTACCACAATACATATGCTGATGTACGTAGATGTTAGCTTCCAGGGCGGGACTCCGCGACTTAAAGACTCGGGGTGGCGAGAGTCCGTGACTCAAAGGTCCGGGACACCGGATCTCCTCGAGCTACCATATAGCCCCTTTCGGAGCAAGAAAACGTCCGAAGTTGGGGACAGGAGCTTCATTCAACCTACTATAGGGATTTTCCGCCTAGGAATGTCCGATTTTCGGGACACTGACCTTCATGAGAACCCATGAGCAAGCCTCTACAATCCTCTCTTAATCCCAGCAATACCCTATAATGACTTTAATTTACAGCTACGTCATGGCCTGGCATCAGATTTGCACCTGTAATAGCAAGTTAGAAAGGTTAAGAGAACAGGGGGAGGAGATGATGAATCGCGTGTTGACGATTCTTGCGACGGCATGCCTTCTTGCAGCTTTGGTAATGTCTTTGCCTGCTTTCGGAGAAGGGGTCGTCCTTGAATCTGAAGCTACCGCAACTCACGTAACTTTGACGGTTCTGGGGGATATCAGAGACGCGCTGAAGCTGGGCTTTAGTCATGAAGACGAAGGCCAGCCGGCAATCGCCGAGACTCGTGAGACAGCCTGGAATTTCGGCACGGTCATTCCTCAGGAAGGCGCGTTGGGAGCAAGTGAGTTTTCTAAGGCAGCTACCAGGATTGAAGGATATGTATGGGTTATCGATTACCAGTCCAACGCTGTTACCCAATGTTCGGTAGAGTGCAACGAAATAGGGGATAATGACATTTCCCTTCTGTGTCCGTTCTTTTGGCTGAGGACGTGGACAGGTTCAGATTTCACCGGGTATTTCCAGCCCGAACCGGGGTATTTTGCGAGTCGCGCCATTCCTCCTTCCTATGCCGAAGCGCTAACATTTCCAACTGGGACCAAAATCGACATGCTGCCCTCAGGAGAGTACATAGTCCCTGACCCCTGGTCGGTCAAAGCGGGGAAGTACGAAATCGAAGTGACAAGCAAATGGTCTCTATGGCCGTTCGGTGATGGCGCCATGCCCCAGGAACCTGTGGTTACCCGGGTAGGTTATTTGTGTTTGACTGTCGCAAACGTCATTGGCAAGGAGCTCGGTATCGGGATTGGGACTTCCTGTGGGGTGAAACCTGAACGCGGTACTTACACAGCCCTTGAAGTCGGAGAGGATTGGACCGGAGCAGTGTATCCCTGGGTGCTTGATTACCGGTCAAACTCGGACTTTGATATGGAAGTAGAGATCCCCCCAATAACGTTCCAGGGCCGAGTAGGCGCTTTGGATATACGGAAATACATGAAACACTACGGTTGGACGGATTCGGGCCTAGAAGCCACGGGCCGGCACATGTATCCGTCTGTCGGAGAGCGCTACACGTTCAGGGATAGAATTCATGCCACTTTGGGGAATGTGATTAGCTTCCCCGGCAAAATTGAGCTTGATCTCTCAGGCGCCGGCGATAGGAAGGGCCAGGATCGCTGGAAGACTCCGGCCGGCGCCTACAGACCCACTGACGATATATCCGTTAGTTACTCCTGCCAAGCACCGGGTAGGACAATCACGGCTCATACCTTCACAATTAATCCTTTGGATTTTCAAGTAATTGTTCCTGAAAGACAGGATGGATACGAGTTGCCTGAGAGCGGCAGGTTCTTGCCGGAAGGAGGCATTAAGCCTGAGGGGAAAGGCTTCTATGAACATATGCTCAGGTGCTGCCAAAACCATGATCGCAACGTAGAGCTTTCATGGAGGTGGTCCCGGGAGAAGGTGGGGACAGGGAAAATCTCATGGAAGGTCTTTTGGAGAAACAACGTGGAGGAAGATGTCGCAGGGGAAGGGCAAGTCTGGAAAGGAATATTCAAATACAGTCCTGAAGGCAACGCCAGTGAGCTGGGGTATTCTGTGACTTATGAGCCTGATTGGACTGACCCGCCCGGCGAAAAGGAGCTCATCATCACCATGAGCCATTCTCCTACTGTGTAGGCAGAGCGCCCTGGCGAGCCGTCTGTAATACGGCTCGCCAGGGGAAGATGGGAAGCTGCAGAATACGGAATACCCAACAGTGCG
>DGZL01000151.1:10099-10261 GCA_002398515.1 Firmicutes bacterium UBA4981 | reverse complement strand
GGAGTTCCATAGTAAATTCCACGCCTGCCCCGGTAATCCCTTCGACGACTCCTGAAGACAGCGCTGATAATCGCAAGGAATACAAGGATAACGATGAAAAGAATGATAAATCCTACAATAGCAGGTGCGACAGTTTTTGCAGACCCGCCGTATCCGTCTGTC
>DGZL01000151.1:988-9913 GCA_002398515.1 Firmicutes bacterium UBA4981 | reverse complement strand
TTTTTTTGCACCCCCGCCGTATCCGTCTGTCAGTCTCCCTTTTGAGGTTCGCTCGAGGGCAGTAAAGACTTCAGGCGAAAACGCGAAATTTACCTTGAAACGCTCACCGGGCCGGAGCGATGTTATCCACACAACCTTGTTGTCACGCTTCTCAGAGGCGTCAGGCGATACGAGTTTCAAGTCCTCGGGGGACCAAGGGTTTTTTAAGGTAATAACCATGCGTTCAACTGCGCTGTTATCATACCAACCAGGGGTAAATGAAAACTCCACATGTGAATCATCTTTAGGGTATGCCATTCTACGTTGAGTCACCTTGAACCCGAAATTGAAGCTTTCTCCCCTTCTGTAATCTCCGTCCAGTTGGACGTAAACCCCACTCCATGCGCCTTGATTGTCAGGCTTCACCCGGGTGGCTGCCCCGGTCCACGAAGTGACTTCATAGTCTGCGTTTGGCAGGCCTACAGTGACCCAGGGAATCGACCCGCCAAGTACTTCCCACTCTTGCATATAGTCAGCTACCCAGCTGCCGTCAGGCTGAGGGGTTATTTCTACCGTATAATTCTTGATCTTGAAGGTCCCTGTGTCCGCGAATACCGGCACTGTAAAAATGCAACAGGCGACTGCAAGGAAGACACATACCTGTATGATCGTTGTCCGTCTTATGTCCTGGAGCTTTTGCGTCATTACAATGTCCTCCTTCTCTTCCTATTGGCGTCTGTCTCACTTCCTATGTTACCTGCGCTTCCTCGAGGTAAGACCTTCTCTATCTGGCAGGCACCGCCGCATATGGCAAGGTGCTCACATTCTTGGCACTCAGGATCTGTGAATTCATGCCCTCTTATTCTGCGTGCCAGCGGGTGATTGAAGATTCGTTCCCACGGAACTGTGAGGATGTTACCGAGTCCTTCATCATGTAGCCATGACTGACAAGGGGCCACTACCCCGTCAGGTCTTACCGCCATATTGGTTATGCACGCGGAACAAGATTTCGGTCCTAACCCCAGGTTGAGAGGATTGAACTTCAGGTAACACGTAGGTGTAAACCAGTTAAACTCAAGCTTGAGTTCATTTGCAATCTTAAGGGACTCTCTGAGGACTGCTTCGAGTTCAGCTTCTTCCAAGGCGTCTTTGTGGCTTGCGCCGCGCCCGGTCTTAATCAAGCTGTTACATCCGATGTAGCGCACACCCAAACTTGCAAGGAAGCGAATGAGCTGAGGGAAGTCATCTGCGTTCTCTCGGGTCAATGTTGTATTCGTAGATGTATACAGGCCTGCGTCCAGCGCAGCCTTAATTCCGCTGACTGTTTCCTTCCACGCCCCGGGAGACCTCACAATCCTGTCGTGAATCTCAGGCGTAGCTGATTCTATACTTATCTGGACATAATCCAAACTTGCTCTCTTCAGGTCTTTGGCAAGGCGTGACATGGCTCTCCCGTTGGTGATAAGCCCTGTTACGAATTTCTCAGCATACTCCACGAGTTCAAGTAAGTCCGGCCTGGTTGTTGGCTCTCCTCCTGTGAAATCTATATGCGGGATACCGGCTTGCCACAGCAAATCCAGGGCTTTTTTCCAGGAAGCGGTGTCCAGCTCGGGTATGTCCGGCATATCCGATGCGTAACACCATGAGCACGCATTCTGGCAGCCTGAACCCTTCATAGACGAGATCAAGAGATCCATCCTGGCAGGTGCCTGCCATTCCTCCCTACTGATAATCTCGCCGTCTACGCCTTTATCCCGAGGACATGCCCCTTTGGATAACTCAATAATGAGCCCGTAGATATAGTCGATATCTTCTTCAATTCGGGATATCGGTGTTCGCGGATAGAGGTTATGGACTCGCTTGGCAATCTCTCTTTTGATCTTGAGCCAGGTCTCCAAAGAGACCTCTTCCCCGGGGCGTGTCTCATCCCCGACTGTCTCTATGAGGGCCTGGACTATATCAGATGCGGAATCCTCAAGCAGAAGGAGCTGAGTCCCGTTTATCCATAACATCGACAGTCTGGGCCTTCCAAAGAAGTTCCGGAATTTCTTCTCCGGCCTTCTCAGGTGGAGCCTGATTACACCGGGTCCTTCAGGATCCAGCGTTACGTGGAACATCCCGGAGTCTTTATGCAGTCGACCGGCACCTAAATCCATTATGTCCTTCCTCTCTCAAACAGGTCTTCGGATAAAGAATGCCTCAAGATCCGCATAACGTCAAGGGGAATATCCAAGTGGATATCAGGAAAAGAGGATTTTTCATCAATAAGAGGAACATTTTACGAAAGAGCGGGGGAATAATCCATGAGTGTAAGATTCATACTCGGACGGGCTGGAACAGGCAAAACCCGAGTCTGTCTTGACAGTATCAGAGAAGCCCTTATCGAGGATCCCAACGGGCCTCCCATTATTCTGCTTGTCCCGGATCAGGCTACATTCCAAATGGAGCATATGCTTATTAACATGCCTGATTTACCGGGATTTGCACGTGCGCAGGTGCTGAGCTTCAAAAGACTTGCCACCCGTGTTCTTACCGAACTTGGGGGAGGCGGGCGCAGACACATAAGAGAACTTGGCAAGGTCATGGCTTTGAGGTCCTTGGTCCAGGAGAATGCCGACAGCCTCAGGCTTTTTGCCTCAGCATCGAAGCAATATGGGTTCGCGTCTTGCCTGTCTTCAACCTTGAAGGAACTGAGTACGTACAACATCAGCCTTCTCGATTTGGAGAAAGCCGGGGACGAACTGGAGAGAAGGGGTATGGGTGATATCCCTGTCACTCTCAAGCTGCACGACCTCATAATCTTGACCGAGGCTTACCGCGAGTATCTCAGTGACAGGTACCTTGATCCTGACGAGTATCTGACTTCGGCTGCACTCCGAGTAAGTAAGTCCCGCCTGGTACGGGACGCGACTGTCTGGGTGGACGGGTTTCGAGGGTTTACTCCTCAGGAGTATTCCGTACTGGGCGCATTGCTTATAGCTGCCGAGAAGGTCAACATTACCTTCTGTCTGGATCCGGAAGAGACCTCCGGGCCTCTCAGAGAGATAGACCTTTTTCATCCTACTTGGGAGACGTATGATTATCTTTCAAAGCTTGCCCACGAGCTTGACGTAGAGATAGAGCCTGCTTTGATTCTTGACGGCAAGGACGCGCCGAAGCGGGCGCCTGCCCTCTGCCATCTTGAAAAGGAATCGGCCTCCAGGCCTCCTAAGCCTTTTCCCGGGATGCCGCACGGATTCAAGCTGGTGGCTTGTGCAAATCCCAGGGCTGAAACGGAAGCTGTAGCCCAGGAGATTCTGAGGCTTGCAAGAGAAGACGGTATGCGCTTTCGCGACATAGGAGTCATAGTCCCTGCGCTTGACGAATATCACGACTTGATTGCACCGATTTTCAAAGACTATGGGATTCCCTGCTTTATAGACAGAAGACGTCCAGTGTCCCACCACCCCTTAATTGAGCTTATCAGATCCGCCCTTGAGGTCGCTTCCTACGGCTTCCGACAGGAGTCTGTTTTCCGGTACTTGAAAACCGACCTTATCCCAGTTGGGCGTAGGGAAGTCGATATACTGGAGAACTACGTGTTAGCCCATGGAATTCAAGGAGCGTTGTGGCTTGACACAAATCCCTGGGTCTTTCGGCGAGCATATGGTCTTGGTGAGCCTGAGGAAGTCCTCCCCGGAGGCGGAGAGACTTTGGGGAGTATTGACGATATCAGAGGAAGAGCCACGCGAGATTTGTCATCCTTCTACCGCAAAATGCAAGGGCGGAACATCTCTGTCCGGGATATGGCCACCGCCTTGTTTGAGCTCTTGGTGAGCCTCGGGGTCGGCGAGCGATTGGACAAATGGAGAAAAGAATGTATTGATTCAGGGGATCCGGAAGGGGCCAGGGAAAACGAACAAGTATGGAACGCAATTATCAATCTTCTTGATGAAGTAGTCCAGGTCTTAGGTGATAAAGAGACGTCCTGCAAGGAATTTACGGAGATAATTGAAGCAGGCCTGGAGAATCTGACTCTCGGGCTTATTCCGCCTGCTTTGGACCAGGTCATAGTCGGCTCAACCGACAGATCAAGACATCCTTCGCTAAGGGCAGCTTTCCTAATAGGAGCTACATATGACGCTTTCCCGAGACGGGCGCCGGAAGACACTATTCTCACGGATAGGGACAGACAGCGCTTGGGAGAGTTCAATCTAGCCCTTGCGCCTGACAGCAGGCTCAATCAATTTCATGAGCAGTATAACGTCTATGTGGCTCTCACCAGAGCATGGGATTTTCTCATGATAAGCTATCCCCTTGCTGACGGGGAAGGAAAAGCCAAGCGCCCTTCCCAAGTCATAGGACAAATTAGGGAGCTTTTTCCTGAGCTTGAAGAGGAGTTTAGAGGGGCAGACCTGCCCGCGCCGGGGAAAGAGGCGTTAGATACTATAACATCAGAGAAAAAGGCTTCCGCGCTTCTTTCTCGGGTTTTTCAAAGAAGGCACAGAGGGCAGGACATTGACGGGTTCTGGTTGGATGTTTATGAGTGGCTTGTAAGCGAGCCTGACAGACGAAAGGATGCCGGATTTGTATTAGGGAGCCTCGGATTCAGAAACGATGCAGGAAGGCTTAGCAAATCGATAATTGAGTCCTTTTTCCAGGGTTCTTTGCGCACCAGCGTAACCCGGCTGGAGAGGTTCGCGTCATGCCCGTTCGCTCATTTTGCCGGCAATATTCTAGGCCTTACAGAGCGAGAACTCTATAAATTGGAACCCCCGGGAATGGGAATGTTCATGCATGAAGCAATGAGTATTCTGTTTTCTCGCCTCGATGATTCCAAGCAACTGGCTAAGATGGGACCTGACGAAATCGCTACGTTTGTTGCAGAGATAGTAGAGGAATTGGCGCCGAGATTACAGAATGAGATTCTCCTGTCATCTGCCAGGTATCGCTACATGACAAGAGTGCTCAGGAGGATCCTTAGAAATTCAGTCACCGCTTTAGCAGAACATGAAAGGCATAGCCTGTTCCAGCCGATAGGGCATGAGATAATTTTCGGCAGGTCCGGGCATTTGCCTGCTCTCACCATTGAACTCGAGACCGGTGGAAAGGTGGCCGTAAGAGGGCGCATAGACAGGGTTGATATTGCGCAGTCAGAAGACGATTGCTACTTACGAGTCATCGACTACAAGAGCAGCGCTCGCAAACTGCGTCTTTCTGATGTGTACTACGGACTTGCGCTCCAGCTCCTTGTTTATCTTCTGGCAGCAATGGAGAACCGGGAGAGATTGACGAAGACAAAAGCTCGGCCTGCAGGCGCTTTGTATTTCCCCATGACTGACCCGATTATCTCAGCCAAGGGCCCGCTTGATGACGATGAACTGGAAAAGCAGCGCATGAAGAGGCTGAGGATGAACGGGATAATCGTAGGCGATGCGGATGTAATAAGACTCATGGATTCCAGAGTCGAAGCCGGGGATCAATCGAACTTGGTGGCTGCAGGCGTGACGAAGACAGGGAGAGCGAGCAGAGGATCAGGCGCGTGTGTGGTTGAACCGGAGAAGTATGAGGTTTTATGCAAGTTTCTGAAGGGTAAGCTTGAGGAGCTGGCGCAAGAGATCCAAAGCGGCGAGATAGGGATCAAGCCATACAAGCAAGGAACAGCAAGAGCGTGTACTTTCTGCAGCTACAAGCCAGTATGCGGGCTTGATATCTTGATCCCCGGTAACCAATACCGTTCTCAGAGAAACCTAAAGGACGACGAATTCTGGTCAATAATACAAGACCCAAGCTACGCTTCAGGGGAGAAAGGGGAGAGGGCATGACAGGCGAGACAGAATCCCCTGCTATTCCTCGGGAAGCTCCGTGGACCGACGAGCAGTGGGATGCGATAACTACAAGGCGCCGCAATCTCCTGGTCTCTGCTGCAGCAGGCGCAGGGAAGACTGCAGTCTTGGTCAGGCGGGTGATATTTCTTCTTACCCATCCTACGGATCCTATAGATATAGACAGGCTGCTCGTTGTTACTTTTACTGATGCAGCAGCAGCTGAGATGAGGGACAGAATGTCGAAGGCCCTGGAAAAGGAGCTGGATTCTCAGCCGACAAGCGCCAGGCTTGCCAGGCAATTGGCCTTGGTCAGTAAGGCAGACATATCAACACTCCATTCCTTTTGCCACAAAATCATCAGACAGTATTTCTATCGCTTAGGAATTGATCCTGCGTTTCGAGCAATGGATGATGTGGAGAATCAGTTGCTTCAATTGGAAGTCATAGACGATTTGCTTGAAGATTACTATGACGATATCGACTTTGAAGAGGCGTTTACAGACCTTGTGGACAGGTACGGGGGCGGACGGGGCGACGAAAACGTTAAGGACTTAGTCCTTCGCGTCTATAATTTCTCGCGTAGCAGGCCTGACCCTGATAAGTGGTTATCCGGACTGTCGTCTATGTTCTCCATCCGTGCTGACGCCGGTATCCGTGACCTGGCTTGGACAGATCTTGCGCTCCAGGCGATAAGTCGTAGAGTCTCCATGGCATATCGAAGCCTCGGCCAGGCAGTGGAGATTGCCGGTATGCCTTCCGGCCCTGGCGCTTATGCGGAGTTGCTCCAAGAGGAGTTCGAGGCTTGCAGCCGGATACTGGAAGCGTGTAAGGACAGGGATTGGGAGGGTATTGCGAAACTTCTTGATGCATTGGAATTTTCGACTCTTCCAGGCATAAAACGGGGATCTTGTGATGACAGGCTGAAAAAAGAGGTGCAGGCCGAGAGGAACGAAGCGAAGAAGATCTTGAGGGGTCTCGAGGATGAGTATTTTTCCAGATCCCCTCAGGAACTGGTTGATGATATCAGAGCTATAGCGCCCTCTGTGAAGACATTCATCCATGCGGTGAAGGGATTTGATAAAGCATATACGGCTGCAAAGCGTGAGAAAAGCCTGGTGGATTTCGCAGATATGGAACATCTGTGCCTCAAAGCCCTCAGGGAGTGGGATGACTCGGAAGGTCAATGGGTGAAATCCGATGTGGCAAAGGAGTTGCAAGACAGGTACCGGGAAGTCTTAGTTGACGAGTACCAGGACATAAACCCAGTGCAAAACGAGATTTTGCGTCTTGTCTCATCTCGGCGGAACAGTTTCATGGTAGGCGATGTAAAGCAGAGCATATATAGGTTCCGCCTTGCTGAGCCGAAACTTTTCATGGAGAAACATAAAGCGTTTCCAAAAGGGGACACAGACAGCGACAACAAGCGCATCGACTTGTCTCGGAATTTCCGCAGCAGGCAGACGGTGGTTGACTCGGTGAATTTCATCTTCCGCCAGGTGTTTTCACAAGGCATAGGTGAGATTGACTATGACATTGACGCGGAATTGGTGGCGGGAGCTCATTATCCTTCTTCTGATACAGGGCTTTTCAGAGGGGATTGCGACAATCCTCCTGTAGAGGTTTATCTTGTTGACAGAAACGCTACCGAAGAACGCGAATCGTCAGGTGATACACCTGACTTGCCGGGCATGTCCGATGACGGCAGCCCGGTGCAGGCCTCGGGCGAGGCGGCGGCGGAGGAGAACCTGGACGACCTGGAAACCTTGGAGGTCGAGGCGCGCTTGATGGCTCGCCGCATATCTGAAATGGTGCGAGGCACAACAATGAAGCCCGGCCCGGAGTTTCAAGTATGGGACAAGGGCAGAAAGGCGTACAGGCCTGTATCGTACAGAGATATCGTTGTGCTCATGCGTGCCACAAGGGGCAGGGCAAACGCATTGCTGGAAGTGTTCAGGCAAGCTGATGTCCCTGCGTATGCAGAGCTTGGGACAGGATACTTCGAAGCTGTAGAAGTAGAAACCATGCTGTCACTCTTGAAGATAATTGACAATCCCAGGCAGGATATTCCCCTGGTTGCGGTGCTTCGCTCGCCTATAGGAGGCTTCTCCCATGACGAATTAGCCAATATCCGTTTGTGTAGCAGAGAATGCGACTTTTATCAGGCTGTGGAGGTCGCCTCATCCGGTTGTGAAGAGGAAGAATTAGCTTCTAAGGCAGCCGGATTTTTAGAGAGACTGGAGTCTTGGCGGACCGTTGCGCGAAGGGTGCCTCTTTCTGCTTTGGTGTGGCAGTTATACCGGGATACCGAGTACCTTGACTATGTCGGTGGAATGCCCGGAGGCATCCAGCGCCAAGCGAATCTTCGGGCGTTTCACGAACGGGCAAGGCAGTTTGATAGATTCTCCCGTCAAGGCCTCGTAAGGTTTCTTCGGTTTATTGACAGGTTGAGAGAGGCTGAAGGAGACTTGGGGACAGCCCGAGCCTTAGGAGAAGCTGAAGACGTAGTAAGGATCATGAGCGTGCACAAGAGCAAAGGCTTGGAATTTCCTGTGGTTTTCATCCCGGATATGGGCAAGCAGTTTAATCTCCAAGACCTTGGTGGTGATATCCTTCTCCATTCTGAAGTCGGACTCGGGCCTATGTATTGTGACTCTGCAAGGCGGATTAAGTACCCTACCCTCGCATACCATGGCGTGAGAGAGGCGAAGCTCAGGGAGACCTTCTCTGAAGAGATGCGTGTTCTTTATGTGGCCATGACCCGGGCGAGAGAGAGGTTAATCATGGTAGGCTCAGCCAGGAATCTGGAGAAATCAGCTTCCAAGTGGCATAGCTGCGCCTCGAAAACCGGGTGGGGCTTGCCTGAAGAGGTCCTGTACTCAGCCAGGGGATTCCTGGATTGGGTGGGCTCATCTCTCGTTCGTCATAGAGAGGGACTCTACATTCCCGAGGCCGCGAACTCCAGCGGATATCCTGCTGATCCCGAGGTCTTTGGTGATCCTGCCCGATTCACTGTCAGTGTGCTTTCTATTGCCGAGGCATGCTCGGGGTTTGAGAGCCTAACTGATTCAGGGCTTAAAGAGTCTGACATTGATTGGAACCTCGTGACGGGCGCATACCCCCTTGGCAGGCAAGTCAATCC
>DGZL01000151.1:331-705 GCA_002398515.1 Firmicutes bacterium UBA4981 | reverse complement strand
GAGAGGGCAGCTAAAGTGGCATGGGCTGAGATAAAACGGAGATTTGGTTTCAGCGGCGAAGATGCCGAATTCAGCCGAGAAGATGCTTTACCTGTAAGGCCTGTGCCTGGTCAGCTCATACCGCGCCCCGGGTTTCTCCAATCCGTTGATATTACCCCTTCTGAGCGTGGGGAAGCGACTCACCTGGTTATTCAGCACTTGGACCTGATAGAGCCTTTGGATGTCTCAGGTATCCGGGACGGCATTGAAAAGATGATTGACGATGAACTGCTTACCGGTGAGTTAGCCGCTGCAGTTGACATTCAGTCTATTTACGACTTTTTCAAGAGCGCGTTGGGCCTTCGTGTGAAAGCAAATCCGGACATGGTCATGAG
>DGZL01000151.1:0-214 GCA_002398515.1 Firmicutes bacterium UBA4981 | reverse complement strand
ATGATTGACGATGAACTGCTTACTCGTGAGTTGGCGGTTGCAGTTGACATTCAGTCGATTTGCGACTTCTTCAAGAGCCCGCTGGGCCTTCGTATAAAGGCAAATCCGGATATGGTCATGCGGGAGGTTCCGTTCTCTCTGGGAATTCCGGAGAGAGCGTTCTTCAGCATCGAAATGACCCGACTGATAACGAGTCCAGGTTAACCCGGCGAAT
>DGZL01000061.1 GCA_002398515.1 Firmicutes bacterium UBA4981 | reverse complement strand
TTCTACACGTCCGAAAGCGAATGCGGATTTCCAAATCATATTAATCTGACAAAATTTCATTAAATAGAAGGAATTCGACAACTAATGGCATATATATAATAATGACATCGGTGTCATTATTCATCGTAATTGTTGACCGGAAGTCTGAAAACGCAACTTTTGCCGGTAGTAACAGAACACTCAGGGGGGCTATCAGGTGCACAGTACCATATACGATGTAGCGGAACTGGCAGGTGTATCTGCAAAAACCGTCTCACGTGTGATAAACAACTCATCCTTGGTTGCGCCTGATACCAGGCGAAAGGTTCTAGCAGCCATCGCTGAACTTGACTTTCATCCTGACTCAGCAGCAAAAGGCCTACGCCAGCGGCGCAGGAAGTCAGTAGGCTTAGTCATTCCCTACGGTAGCGACTTCGTATTTCAAGATCCGGGCATGTGGGCGCAAACAAACGGAGCGCACAGAGCGCTTTCTGAACGAGGTTACGACTTGGTTCTTGCAGTGCCCCAAACTCGGGAGCTGGTATTGCAGGAGCTTAGCAGGCTGACAAAAAACCGCACTGTGGATGGGGTAATCCTGTACGCAATGGAGGGTGTGGATACCTTAATCAAGGAATTCGATCGCCTCAAGATCAGATATGTGTCGCTTTCTATGTGCTATCCAGGACAAGAGTATAACTTTGTAGATACGGATTCGCCTTACGTGTGTCACCTTGCTACGAAGTACATGATTGATCAGGGGGCAAGGCGCATAGGACTAATCCGCGAGCCGGAAGGGTTCTTTCATGCATCGAAGATTAGCGCAGAGCAAGGCTACCGCCGTGCATACCGGGAGGTCGGCCTTTCGGTGGATCAGTCCTTGATACTTGCAGGCGACTATTCTGTGGAATCAGGCTATGAACGGGCCTGCCGGTTGCTTACAACGGTGCCTGATATCGACGGTATCTTGTGTGTCAGTGACCCCATGGCTATGGGCGCACTTAGGGCATTGAGAGAACACGAGCTTGTGCCCGGCATTGACATTGATTTTGTGTCGGGTGATGACTTCGCAACCACCAGGGCGATGTGGCCCGGTCTTACGTCAATTAGGACACCTCTGTATGAACAAGGGTACCATGCAGGGGAAATGATAGTCGACTACATACAATCAGGAAAGAAGGTTCCCGGAAAGCTTCTTCGAGGCGAGTTGATAGTGCGTCAATCCGTGCGATCCCGAAATTAGACGGGAAGGGAGCCGGTCTGATGAAAATTGCATCAGGATGGTCACGGCGTAGACAGACTATAGCTTACTGGATGATCCTGCCTGCTATAGCAGCTATGCTCTTAGTGCACTACATACCCATGCTGTGGGGCTTCTATATAAGCATGCATGACGTGAACTTGTTTACAATGGTCGACTGGATAAACGCGCCTTTTGTGGGGTTCCGAAACTTCATAGATGGTTTCAACCCTGCTACAACCACCGGTGCCCGTGCACTTAAAGCCTTGCAGAACATCACAATCTATTCTGTTGTAGCAATCAGTGCAGGATATGTCATAGGCCTTGCCGTAGCGCTCCTCCTTAATCAGGAATTTGTAGGCAGAACCTTCATGAGAGGCCTAATCCTTCTTCCCTATATAACCCCTGACTGTGTGGCATTTAATGTATGGAAGTTCATCTTCCAGTCCAGAATAGGCATACTCAACCGCTACCTAGTACAGTGGAATCTTGTGCCAGAACCCCCTATTTGGCTGGTGGGGCCTCCTGCGCTTTGGGCAGTAACCATAGCAAGCATCTGGAAAGGCTGGCCTTTTGCAGCGCTTATTCTTTTGGCAGCTTTACAGAAGATCCCGCCTGAACTTTATGAGGCTGCGCGCGTTGACGGTGCAACCGCATGGCAGCAATTTACCATGATTACAATCCCACAGCTTAGAACCGTATCAGTAATGCTGTTACTTATGTCCATCCTGTGGAACTTCAACGCATTCAACCAATTCTTCATTATGCTCGGTCGTGACCCGGGTATCGCAGCTGAAGTGCCGTCCACGCTCATACTTAGAGAAGCCTTCACTAGTCTGAAATACGGGATAGGCTCTGCGCTGTCGATAGTGATCATGTTGATTTTGCTGGTTATCACCGCAGTCTACCTGTATGCCCTACGTGGCACCGCAGGCGTGGAGGAGATGTAGCCTATGAAGGCACGTAAGATGCGTATCGGTTCAGCGAAGACCCTGAAGACAGTCATGGTCTATCTGGCTGTGATACTGGTAGCCTTGGTAGTGCTGGTGCCATATGCTTGGATGATATCAGGTTCGTTCAAGGAGACGTTGGAGCTGCAGTCTTCTGACGTTACCATGCCTGAACTCAGGCCTTCATGGATTCCCAGGAATCCAACTCTACGCAATTACAGAGATGTTAACCGTACTGTCCCTATGCTGAGATATTTCAAACACTCAATAATCATTAGCCTAGGCACGATGGTAGCTGCTACATTGCTGGCCTTGCCTGCAGCTTATGCTTTGTCCAGATTCAACTTCCGCGGACGCGGAGTATACACAGTCTCAGTGCTGGCGACGCAGATGTTGCCTGGCATTCTGTTCCTAATACCGTACTACTTACTATTCACCACAGTCTCTCAGCACACAGGCATCTCATTAAGAGATACTTATGGGGGGATGATTTTCACTTACACATCCTTTGCATTACCTTTTTCCATCGTGATGCTAAGGAGTTACCTGAACGGTATTCCGCTTGAAATCGATGAACAAGCCATGATAGACGGATGTACACGGCTAAGGGCCTTGTGGACAGTGATTGTCCCCATTGCGACACCTGGCATTGCTGCGGTGGCTATTTATGCATTTATTATGGCTTGGAATGAAGTGTTGTTTGCATCGGTGCTCACAGGCAGGTCCACTAAGACAGTTGCTATAGGCATCATGGACTACGTAACTGCAACAGGGGCCAACTGGGGAGGCATGATGGCTGCGTGTATCGTTATCAGCATACCTGTTTTAGTGCTCTTTACAGCTATGCAGCGATACATAGTGGAAGGTCTGATTGCAGGTGCTACAAAGGGTTGAGTTGTTAATTGACAAGTCCGACAAACCAGGGGGTGATGCTTGAACAGTCCGCACGAAGCATGTTTACGAACCCGTTTCAGGTGACCTATCTTTAGATCTTGAGTGTAGAGCGAAAAATTCAAAACCCAGTAATCATAAAGGAGGGTTACAGAAAAATGAAGCGGTTTATGTGTATGATTGTCGGGGTTGTTTTCTTATTGGGTTTATTGACATCGATGACATTTGGAGCGCCTCGCGAGATTACTTTCTGGCTAATGCCTAACGCGCCGGATGATGTGCACACTGTTTGGCTGGATAACAAGGTAGCGGAATTCCAGAAGCAGACAGGTATTACTGTTCACTACGAAGTAATAGGGTGGGGTGACGCATGGACCAGGCTGGTTACTGCGATAACAGGCGGGGAAGGTGCAGATGTAGTTCAGGTCGGCACTACATGGAATCCCCAGCTTGCAGCTATGAAGGGTCTTGTTAAGCTTGATCCTGCCGAATTTGGTGGGATTGATGCCTTCATGCCTGCAAACTATGAATCCACTACATATAAGGGCGAATCCTATGGAGTGCCGTGGTTTGCTGAGACTCGTTGCTTGTTCTATAACAAAGATCACTTTGCAGAAGCTAAGGTTCAGCCTCCATCTACTTATGACGAGCTTGTGGCTGTCGGCAATGCACTTGTGAAAGCTCGGGGCCAAGGTACAGCTATCGCCATTGCAGGAAACCAAGCTTGGGACTTGCTCCATAACTGGGCCATTTTGCTCTGGGCTTGGGGCGGGGATCTTGTCAGTCCTGACCTGAAGAAAGCTACATTCAATAGTCCAGAGGGAATTGAAGCGATGGATTGGTATGTAGACTTGGTTCGGGACGGCCTTGCCTCTAAGTCGTGTGCTGAGTACAACCAGCCTGATGCGGACGCTGCTTTCATCAATGGCAATGTATCCATGGCATTCATGGGGCCGTGGAACATTGCAAACATCGAACATGACAACCCTGCGCTTAACTACGGTGTAGTAGAGCCTCCTAAAGGCCCTAAGGCTCGCGCCGCGTTCTCAGGCGGTAGTAACCTTGCTGTCCTGACCGGCAGCAGGGCTCAGGACGATGCTAAAGCATGGATCAAGTTCTTGCTGAAAAAGGATAGCCTCGTGTCCTATTCTTCTGAGCTTACGCACATGCTGCCTGGGACGGTGGAAGCCTTTGACGATTCGGCCTTCAGTACAGAGATGTATAAGCCGTTTAAGGTAGCACTTGAGTACGCTACTGCATATCCGCCATTAGGGGTATGGGGAACAATTGAGAACGACATAACAGTCGCGTTCAAGGCGATCTTTACTGACTATGTTACAGGTAAGCTAGGCGCGGGCGGAGTGAAGAAGCATCTGGACGATGCAGCTCAACGTGTAGATGCTGCCCTGAAAACCGAGAAGTAGTCAACATTGAAACGTAACTGTTTGACAATGACGTAAACTGGAGGAGAACGCTTTATGCCGTACTACGATTCCGGTCATAAGCTCAATTCAGGAGTGCCCTTAGGTGGTATCGGAGCCGGGAAGGTTGAGATATTCTCTGACGGGACACTTTCAAACTTTACACATCAGAATAATTGGGACAATCCGATAGGCTCAACAGGTGGCCTAAACCATATCGATGCACGGGTCGGCTACCACTTCGCGATCTGGACGTCCGGATGCACTGAAGGAGCAGAACCGGTAGCCCGTCTGCTTCAGACACCGAATATCGCCGGGTTGCCGCGTGTTGAAAGAATTAAATATAGAGGTGAATATCCATTCGCCAAACTTGACTATATAGATTCTTCTCTACCGGTACAAGTACGATTAGAGGCGTTTTCCCCGGTAGTGCCCGGGAACTTGGAGTTGTCAGCCATGCCTGTTGCCATGTTTATTTTTACGCTGACCAACAGAAACTTGGAATCAGCTGAAGATGCGGCAATCATGGCAACTGCGAGAAACACTGTCAGTGCTTGGAATGTGGGACGCTATAACCAAACCGTGGCTAAAGGAGATGTGAGGGGAGTCTTGTTTTCCTCAGACTCCCCTCTTCCTACTGATACTGCTCAAGGTACAGTATGTCTTGCAACAGATGCCAGGGCAGGTGAGACAAGCTGCTGCAATTCATGGAATCTCAAGACTCAGGATCCATTCAATCTTACTCTTGAAAATGAGAACCTGGCTCCGTGGGACGTTTTCTCAGTTACAGGAGGCTTGAGCACTGAAGAATGGAGTTCCTTGCCGACATCTCCCACTGTTCAGGGAGAAGGTATTGAACTGGGAGGGGCGATTGCAGTTCGGGTTAGGTTGAAGGCGGGTGAGACTAAGTCTATACCATTTGTTCTTGCATGGCATATGCCTCATTCCCATTTTGGTCACGTGTACGAACGTCACTACACTGATGCGTTCCAGGTCGCGAAAGTTGCGTTAGGCAACCTGGATTCTCTCTGCAAAGGTGCCGGTCAGTGGGGGGCCTGTCTTACCCAGGCGCGGAAAGGTGCGATTAATTCCTCAGTGGACAAAGTTAAGGAGAGCGGGGCCTCCCATGCTGATGAAAGCAGAGGAGTCTGTAGAGGCTTCCCTGTTTGGTTAAGTGATGCGATGCGGAACAATCTCTATGTCCTTTCCTCAGGGAGTTGGTGGGATAGGGAAGGGAGGTTTGCTCTGTTTGAAGCCTCAAGAACATGCCAACTGATGAACACTGTAGATGTCCTGTACTATGCTTCCATACCTGTGTCATGGTGCTATCCCAAGCTTCAGGAATCCGGCATCACTCTGGTTGCGGAATCTCAGCGGAGTGATGGCTATATCCCTCATGATCTGGGCAGAGGTCGAATCGATTACCCAAGTGACGGTACAACTGCCCCACCACGATGGAAGGATCTATGTCCCAAATTCGTGCTTATGGTTTATCGAGATGTGCTTTGGTGGGGAGGCGAGAAGCTCTTGCGGCGCTTGTACGACTCAGTGAAACGTGCGATGCAGTGGGCTATTGCAAGTGACCTCAACGGAGACCACCTTCCCGACAATGAAGGCGCTGACCAAACCTTCGACAATTGGAGCTTTCAGGGGACAAACTCTTATACATCCAGTATCTATCTTGCAGCTCTCTTGGCGTGCGAGCGAATGGCTGATTCTATCGGAGATCTGGCTTTCAGTGAGGAGTTGCGTAAGAAATTCATCCTGGGTCAACAGTCATTTGAGGAGCAACTATGGAATGGCAAGTATTACAGAGTCGTAGCTGTCGGACAGACGGAAAGGATAGAACATGAGGCTTGTACAGTAGGCCAGCTTAATGGTCAATGGTATGCGCACCTACTGGATCTTGGCTATATCCTCCCTCGGGAACATGTGGCCTCGGCAGTGCGCTCCATGTTGGAAATGAACGGGTCGGTTTCACGCTTTGGCGCAGTGAATGCGGTACTGCCTGACGGCAGGGTGGATAGGACTAATTCTCATTCCGGGAACGTATGGCCGGGAGAGACCTATGCTCTTGCGTCACTTGCAATTTATGAGGGAATGGCAGATGAAGGTTTGGAGCTTGCGCGTAATGTATGGGCAAACATCACGGACAACGTTAAAAGCCCATGGGATCAGCCGGATGTCATAGATTCGGTTACAGGAAAGTACGGATTTGGTGACCACTACATGCGAAATATGGTGGTATGGGCACTTGCCTTTGCGCTCTCAGAGCACGATTCGGTTGTGAACCGTGCGCTTGATACACTGAAGCGCGGTTCTTAGTCGTTTATGTCGCTAGCCTGTTTTGGACCTTATAATTAGTGACTAGGATTTCACTGAGCAGGCCACGACTATCACCTCTTGAATTAATGGACCTCTTTGCCTGTACTCTATGGATATTGAAGCCTTTATAAAGTTCATCGAAGAAATCAACCAGAGGATAAACATTATGTGGGTCTGAGTTACTGAGCATGAGAA
>DGZL01000060.1:7717-7953 GCA_002398515.1 Firmicutes bacterium UBA4981 | reverse complement strand
ATTGCAATGGCAATCTCAATCCAGATAGGGACGACGCATTGGGGATACTGGACAAACAGGTTTGCCATGAGAATTGCAAATATTGCTATCACGATCCAAAGACAGAAGAAGATGATAAGAAAGAAGAGAGATCTTGTGCGCGGATTTACCACTGTTCCTGTAATGTCGCCGATGGACCTGCCGTCATGCCGCATTGATATGACCAGAGCTCCCAAGTCATGTACCGCGCCTGCGAA
>DGZL01000060.1:0-7428 GCA_002398515.1 Firmicutes bacterium UBA4981 | reverse complement strand
CCTGTTCCTGCAATGGATGTAAAATGGTGGCCGGCAAGGATGAACTTGTTGGTAGGAACATAGTCCACACCATCATTGTGTTTCTCAGCAGGTGTAATGTTTTTGGTCGCCAGTTCGAACACCTTGGAACCCAGTCTCTTTCCGTACAGGTTATACGCCAGGATGTACAAGACGAACGTCACAACCATCACCAATAGAGAATTCACTTAGTTCACCTCCCAGGTGTATCTAGGGACGGGATGATGCCTTCGCCATCCCAATCTATCCCTTCGGTACATATTAGACAATTCCTTCTAATATGATAATTGATACTAATGTGAATCTAATGTGGATAATGCGACACAGCAGTCATGCAGGAACAGGCTCGTGGGCGTAGAATCGGCAGATCACAGAAGCTTATGGAATAGGGGGAAGCAGCGTTGGCAGGTGGTGATTCAAACCATGGATGGAAAGACTTCTTCGATATCTATGCGCCGCATTATGTGAGTGAGTCGTTCACCAGGAACACCTTTGCAGAGGTAGACTTTCTCATTGACGCAATGAGCCTTGAGCCCGGAGCGTCAGTGCTCGACGTAGGTTGTGGGACAGGACGACATAGCATTGAACTTGCCAGGCGCGGATACAAGGTTACAGGCGTGGACATATCTCCGGGAATGCTCAAGGAGGCGGCCCGAAGAGCGGAGCAAACCGGGGTTCATGTCGAGTGGATACAGCAAGATGCGACAAAGCTTAAGTTGGACTCTTGTTACGATGCCTGCATTTGCTTGTGTGAAGGCGCCTTTGGTCTATTGAACGCAGGTGAGGATGCTGCAACTCGTGACATCTCTATACTCCGGGGCATCGCGTCTGTCCTCATCCCCGGAAGGCCATTTCTATTGACTGCACTCAATGCGCTTAGAACAATTCGTCTATATAGTGATGACGATGTGGCCTCCGGCAGATTCGATAACATTGCGCTGTGCCAGGTTCACCCTATAGGCTCATTTATGAGCGATGACATAGGTGGTGAGCTGCCCGATAGCGTGTTATCTACTGTAGTGAGAGAAAAAGCTTTTACCGCAACGGAACTAACACTGATGCTTCGCATAGCGGGTTTCGGAGTGGAGCACATATGGGGTGGTACTGCAGGCAACTGGGGACGCCGTCCGCTTCTCATGGACGAAATGGAGTTGATGGTTCTGGCCAGGCGGGATCGATAGAGATGGTGTCTATCTCTGGCACGCCGGGCAGAAGTAGCATGTTCCGCCTTGAAACGATATCTTTTCAATTATCGTTCCGCACAGAGGATAAAAGAGCCGCAAGGATAGGATTCTCCTATCTGTTTTTTCAAGAGTAATTTCTCATAATAATCCTGACTGCCTGAATAGAAGGCGAACTTGTGAGGGGAATTTCCACGCTCGACGGACTTGATGCGTTTACCTCGCAAGGTATGGTTCACCTGCTCCGAGATAGTGACAGCTTCAGGCAACTCGATCATTGTCGAAGGCCTCCTGTTGCGCAGTCATATGGGGTTTTCGTCTGTGGATTCAGATGTGACTCAAACAGACTTTTCTGGGTTCCTCGGTTTTTTCCTTCTACGGCCGACAGTGATATTCACAAGGCAGCCTTGATGTAGGCAACCCACCTAATATGACTTGATATTACTTGTGTTTGGTTGTGCCATATGGTATTGTTGATGTGAAAGGAGGGCGTCAAAATGAGGGAACCGAGGCTCATAACCGCTCAGGAGCTTGCTGATATGCTAAAGCTATCGGTAGAGACCATATGGCGTTATACTCGTAACTCTGAGATTCCTTATGTGCAATTGTCCAACAGGCAGTACCGTTATGATCCTGAAAGGGTTTTGCGTCATCTTGGCATGGATCAATCGGAGGAATCTGCTACCGTAGTGCAGGAAGCCAGGCCTGAGTATATGACAGACAAGGCGTACACCTACGAGGATTATCTCCGGCTGCCGGATAAGGAAGGATACCATTATGAAATCCTCAATGGCATGCTGGTTAAGGAGCCGGCACCATATGTCCATCACCAGCGGGTGTCCAGGCGGTTGCAGCGCCTTCTTGAGGACTACTTTACCCCAAAAGACCCGGCGGGGGAGGTATTCAATGCGCCTATTGACGTAACCTTGTCGGATACTAACGTAATACAGCCTGACTTGGTTTATATCCCCGGCGAAGACAGTGAAATTGTGGAGGAGGCGCGAATAAACGGCATTCCGTATTTGGTTGTAGAGATCCTTTCCAAGTGGACTCGATCTAAAGATCGCCTGAGAAAGAGGAGCATATACGAACGGATGGGCATACCGCATTATTGGATAGTCGATCCTTACGATGAGACAATTGAGGCATATGCTTTACGGAATGATCTTTATGTCCTGCGGAGCTCCGGCCTTGATGTGGGGGAATTCACACATCCTGACTTTCCCGGTTTTTCGGTGGATCTTGCAGCGCTGTGGAGGCGGCCGGAGTAGATGCTATTCGATCATGGAATGCCTCGAAGAGTATTGAGGAAGATGTTATCTATGTCCAGGCGGACAGACGAGGAATCCCTTGATGGCGTTAAAGAGGCTATTTAAGGATCGTATTTTGATGTTGACGGGATTGAAAGCTATCCAATTGGATATTTCTTTGGTGGGCTACCCAACACGCGTGCCGTCGGCGACCGGAGCGTCAAGGGATAGAAGTACCACGTCGCCTTCCTCAGGCAGCCCACCGAGAACTAGCACTTCTGATGAGAATCCCGCAATTCGGCGAGGCGGCATGTTTACAACCGCGACTACTTGTCTGCCCACCAGGATATCGGGGCTGTAGCGCCTTGTGATCTGAGCGCTTGAGCGCTTCAGGCCTAGATCTCCAAAGTCTATCATGAGTTTAAGCGCCGGCACGCGCGCCTCAGGGAAAAGCGCAGATTCAACAACTGTGCCTATCCTGATATCCAGCTTCAAGAAGTCGTCGAATATCGCCATTGCCACCACTCCTTGTGAATGATGTCTTGAAAGGGCGAGAGAAGTCTAGCTTACCCTTGCACGGAGCTATGATATCTAAGGTCATAATATCATACAATGACAGACAGATGTAGAGCTGGTAATTCATTTTGGATCCCATGCTCGCGGCTCACTACGCTCAAGAAGTGATATCGATCTGATCATAGTCCGTCCCACGGAGAAGCCATTTGTGCATCGAGCAGATGACTCATTAGATTGTTTCCGCCTGGAACCCCTTTTGATCTTTTGGTTTATACTCCTGAAGAATGGGCTTATTTAAGTGTTAACCGGGGCTTTCATAAACAGGCTCTGGAAGAGGGGAGGGTCGTTTACGATGCAAAGCGCTGATGATGCTCTCAGAGGCTTTTGATGCTTGGGATGCAGAGAAAGCAGTCAAGACAACTGAAGCCATACTCTCACATGTTCGGAATCGAATGCAGGATGTCCGAAAAGGTCTCTCATTGTGATGAAAAACTTTAGCGGATAGAAGGAATTCGATAACCAGTGGCATATATATAATAATGACATCGATGTCATGTGCCGAAGAACGTTGTGAACTTGACTCATGTAACTCCTGTAAGTTTAGCAGGAAACTATACCGCAGTTGCCGGCAGGCTAATCCAAAGATGTAATGTAGCGTGTGATTCAGAATTTCGGGGGTGCTGTCAGGTGCGAAGCAGAAGTACTATATACGACGTAGCTGAGCGGGCAGGAGTGTCTGCAAAGACCGTCTCGCGCGTAATAAACAACTCATCCCTGGTTGCGCCTGACACCAGGCGAAGGGTCTTGGCAGCCGTCGCTGAACTTGATTTTCACCCTGATTCTGCAGCTAAAGGGCTGCGCCAGCGGCGCAGGAAGTCAGTAGGCCTGGTTATCCCCTATGGCAGTGACTTCGTATTTCAAGACCCGGGCATGTGGGCTCAGACAAACGGAGCTCACAGAGCGCTTTCTGAGCGGGGCTACGACTTGGTTTTAGCTGTGCCTCAAACCAGGGAACTGGTATTACACGAGCTCAGCAGGCTCACTAAGAACCGCACTGTAGATGGGGTAATCCTATACGCTATGGAAGGCGTGGATACATTGATTAAGGAATTCGACCGCCTCAAGATCCGGTATGTGTCGCTTTCCATGTGCTATTCGGGACAAGATTACAACTTCGTAGACACTGATTCGTCGTATGTCTGCCATCTTGCTACCAAGTACATGATTGATCAAGGGGCAAGGCGTGTAGGATTGATCCGCGAGCCGGAAGGCTTTTTCCACCCGGCGAAAGCCACAGCGGAGCAAGGGTACCGCCGTGCATACCGGGAAGCAGGCCTTTCGGCGGATGAGTCCCTGATACTTCCAGGTGAATACTCTGTGGAATCAGGTTATGAGCGAACATGCCGATTCATAAAAGATGTGCCTGGCATCGACGGTATCCTTTGTATGAGCGATCCAATGGCCATGGGAGCACTCAGGGCGTTGAGAGAGCATGGATTGACACCCGGTGTTGACATTGATTTCGTGTCAGGTGACGATTTTGCAGCCAGCAGAGCGATGTGGCCAGGTCTTACGTCAATCAGAACACCACTCTACGAGCAAGGATACCATGCAGGAGCCATGATAGTCGATTATATACAATCAGGAAAGAAGATCCCAGGAAAGCTTCTTAAAGGCGAGTTGATAGTGCGTCAGTCAGTGCGATCCAGAAACTAGACCGGAAGGGAGCTGGTCTGATGAAAGGCGTGTCAGGATGGTCGCGGCAGAGACATGCCATAGCTTACTGGATGATCCTGCCGGCTGTAGCAGCTATGCTCCTGGTGCACTACATGCCTATGCTTTGGGGCTTCTACATCAGCATGCATGACGTAAACCTGTTTACAATGGTCGACTGGATTAACGCTCCTTTTGTAGGATTCCAAAACTTCACAGACGGTTTCAACCCTGCTACAACCACCGGCGCTCGTGCCCTCAAGGCTCTATCGAATATCACAGTCTACTCTGTGGTAGCGATCAGTGCAGGCTACGTGGTAGGCCTTGCTGTAGCGATCCTGCTTAATCAGGACTTCTGTGGCAGAACCTTGATGAGAGGCTTAATCCTTCTTCCCTACATCACCCCAGACTGCGTCGCATTTAATGTTTGGAAATTCATATTCCAGTCCAGAATAGGCCTGCTCAATCGTTATCTGGTACAGTGGAATCTTGTGTCAGAACCCCCTATTTGGCTGATAGGGCCTCCTGCGCTCTGGGCAGTGACTATAGCAAGCATCTGGAAAGGCTGGCCTTTCGCAGCGCTTATTCTTCTGGCAGCCCTGCAAAAGATCCCGCCTGAACTCTACGAGGCTGCTCGCGTAGACGGCGCAACCGCCTGGCAGCAATTCGCCATGATCACAATACCGCAGCTTAGAACCGTATCAGTAATGTTGATACTCATGTCCATCCTGTGGAACTTCAACGCATTCAACCAATTCTTCATCATGCTCGGCCGTGATCCGGGTATTGCAGCTGAAGTGCCGTCCACGCTCATACTCAGGGAAGCGTTCACTAGTCTGAAATACGGGATAGGTTCTGCCTTATCGATAGTGTTGATGTTGATTTTGCTGGTTATCACCACTGTCTACCTGTATGCCCTGCGCGGCACAGCAGGCGCGGAGGAGATATAGGCGATGAAGGCACACAAGATGTGGGTTCGTTCATCCAAGAGACTGAAGCGAGTCGCGACCTACCTGGCTGTGCTGTTGGTTGCCTTGGTAGTATTGGTGCCATATGCGTGGATGATATCAGGCTCGTTCAAGGAGACTTTGGAGCTACAGTCCTCTGACGTTACCGTGCCTCAACTCAGGCCGTCCTGGATTCCCAGGGGCCCGACTCTCCGCAACTATAGGGAAGTCAACCTTACCGTCCCTATGCTGAGATACTTCAGGCACTCAATCGTCATCAGCCTCGGTACGATGGTAGCAGCTACATTGCTGGCTTTGCCTGCAGCTTACGCTCTGTCGAGATTCAACTTCCGCGGACGCGGGGTATACACGGTTTCAGTGCTGGCGACACAGATGTTACCCGGGATCTTGTTCCTGATACCGTACTATCTGATATTCACCACGGTTTCCCGGCACACCGGCATCCCATTGCGGGATACCTACGGAGGGATGATATTCACTTATACATCCTTCGCCCTGCCTTTTTCCATAGTCATGCTAAGGAGTTACCTAAACGGTATTCCCCTCGAAATAGATGAACAAGCCATGATAGACGGATGTACACAGCTGAGGGCTCTCTGGACAGTGATTGTTCCCCTTGCGACCCCTGGCATTGCAGCAGTAGCGATCTACGCATTCATCATGGCCTGGAACGAAGTCTTGTTTGCGTCTGTGCTCACAGGCAGGTCCACCAAGACTGTGGCAATAGGTATCATGGACTACATAACCGCCACAGGGGCCAACTGGGGAGGCATGATGGCTGCGTGCATCGTCATAAGCATACCTGTCCTTGTGCTATTCACATCCATGCAGCGTTACATAGTCGAGGGTTTGATTGCAGGGGCAACCAAAGGTTGAGCTATTGATTCAAGAGTCCGAAGACCGGGGGGTGATGCGCATAGAGCCAAAGCAGAGTATGGTGGGAGAATCCGTTTCGAACCCAATAACCAAGAAGGAGGGTTACAGAATAATGAAGCGGTTTGCATTGATGATTGTGGGGGTTGTTTTCTTATTCGGTTTATTGACATCGATGACATTCGGAGCGCCTCGCGAGATTACTTTCTGGCTGATGCCTAACGCTCCGGATGATCAGCACACTGTCTGGTTGGATGCCAAAGTAGCGGAATTCCAGAAGGAGACAGGTATCACAGTTCACTACGAAGTGATAGGGTGGGGTGATGCCTGGACCAGGCTGGTTACTGCGATTACAGGAGGCGAAGGGGCGGATGTGGTTCAGGTGGGAACTACATGGAATCCGCAGTTTGCAGCTATGAAGGGTCTTAAGAAGGTCAATCCTTCCGAATTCGGCGGGATTGATGCCTTCATGCCGGCAAACTACGAGTCCACGACATATAAAGGCGAATCCTACGGAGTGCCTTGGTTTGCTGAGACTCGTTGCTTGTTCTACAACAAAGACCATTTCGCAGAAGTTAAGCTGGAACCTCCCACGACTTATGACGAGCTTGTGGCTGTAGGAAATAGATTTGCAAGAGTCCGCGGCAAAGGTACGGCTATCGCTATTGCAGGAAACCAGGCTTGGGATCTTCTCCACAACTGGGCTATTCTGCTCTGGGCCTGGGGTGGAGATCTTACAAGTCCTGATCTGAAGAAAGCTACGTTCAACAGCCCAGAGGGAATTGAGGCCATGAATTGGTACGTCGACCTGGTCCGAAACGGCCTTGCCTCCAAGTCGTGCGCTGAGTACAACCAACCTGACGCGGACGCTGCTTTCATCAATGGCAATGTTTCAATGGCGTTCATGGG
>DGZL01000069.1 GCA_002398515.1 Firmicutes bacterium UBA4981 | reverse complement strand
GTGGCCGGTTGCCATGTGGTGATTATCCGGTTTACAGTGGCAGGGATGACAACTTCCCTTCCTGCCTGGTCCACGATCAGGCGGGTTTCGGGGGCTGCTGCGCCTTGAACCGGGCAAGTCAGTATGAGACAGCAAACTAGGAACAATGCAAGCGAAAGCGCGCGAACGTTTCTTGATCTCATAAGTGGTCCTCCTCATATCCTGCGTATCCGGCGACAATCTTCGACGTTTAGCGCGAGAATCCCTCCCTGCACGCTATCTTCTCCGTGATCTTAGCAATGCTGCTGTAACGCTCTTAAGGTCAAGTCCGTTGACCTGTTGGACCATGTCGACTACTGCGTCCACCATGTGTTTGGCCGACTTCTCATGGAGGCTGATTCATCCTGAGGCCCTCTGGGTTTATGTGGCTTCTCCTGCATGCAAGACCTCAAGCTCTGTGTTCAGGAACCGTCCCAAATTTTCAGCCTCGGCCTTAGCCATGTTCCATGCATTGGATGCAAGGGGCTCAAACGGCGCTAGTGTTATCTGAATGCGATTGCTCTTCCATAGATGCTTCATCTTGCGGTATCCTGTCAGGATTGTTGTTTTGCGGGGAATCTCTGAGCCACTTATCGACTCGAACGTAAGTCGTCTCATTTCCAAGACTGGGACCGAAGCACACATGGCCTTCTAGAGCTAGGCATTTTGCGACTCCGCCCCAACTATGTTCTATCCATTTAGCAGCGTTTTCTCCTAACACCCGACAGACCTGGCCCGCAAGTTCCTTCCGGGTGAGGGGCCCGGCTTCGAGAGCATCCAGAATTGCTTTGGATATCTTGTCAGAGGCGCGATGCTCTAAGCCTCGCCTGCCCAACCAACTCACTACGTTTTGCTTCAGGTGGTGTCCGAGAGCTGAGATATACAGGGGTAGATCCTCTGCGGCCAGTAAGTGCAAGGCGCCTCGCATGGCCCACGTTTTTATGAGTCTGCGTTCTTTCAAAAGCGCATGTTTGACATGGGATGCGGTCATGCCTTCAACTCTTGTCCCAATGGACATCTCAGCCGCAGACATTACCTGGGCTTGTGCTCCGCATATGCGAGATGCGATGTAAGCCGGGTCGGGCATGTTGGCTCGGCGTGACAAACAGTGCCTGCCGAGCCTAAAAGAATTAACTTGAGCCTGAGAAACTTCAATTGCTTTATCCATGCAATGTACTCCTATTATTTATTGCCAAAGTTCTGTTTAGGAATAAGCCTTAGCGCCTATCCGCCCTTTGAGAGGGCGCTGATAGTATAAGATAAATACGACAATCCAGCCGAACAGGAAGTTGGATGATGTGACTTCAGCAAAATGTGCCATTCTTATTGCATCTGGCATAATGTCTTGAGGTATCAAGAGAAGAGCGCCCATCAACACAGAGAAAAGCAAGGCTACAGCTAATCCCGCTTCCCACCAAGGGCCTTTCATCATGCGAATAACAGGTATTGCAAGAGCTACCCAGATCAGCGCCCTTACTGCCTGGAGCAAGAGGATCCACTGTGGCTGAGGTTGCGTTCTGCCTACAGCAGGTGTAAAATGCAGCAATGGATAGAGCAATTCGCTTACGGATCATCAGGATCGAAACTATACGGGTCACAATTTGACCTGTCGGCCTTAACCGGTGGAAACTAAATCCGTAGCCACATAACTTACGATTGGATATGAAGGAGACGTAGCAACATGCGAGCAGCGGTCGTCGGATTGCCGGCGTCAGGGAAAACTACCCTATTCAACTTGCTTACAGGTTCAACATGGGACGATGCCGGCGGGAACGGTGGTTTTTCGCCTGGCAATGCCACTGAAATGGAACTCCGCATGGGCAAGGTGCCTGATAAGAGAATCTCGTACCTTTCTGATTTCTATAAGCCTAAGAAAACCACGTACGCCCAGATAGAGGTAAGTGACGTTCCCGGTATTTCGCCTTCGGGGAACGGGGCAGGGGGCGAGATGACACGTTTCCTGAGTTATCTTCGCACTGTTGACGCATTTGTTTATTTGGTGCGTACTTTTCAGACTGCACAAGGCGCATTGCCTGTGGATTACAAGCTTGACCCGGTAGACGAGGTGGAGACGTTAAATCTCAGTCTCGTTCTTGCAGACATGCAAGTCGTGGAGAACCGGATAGAACGACTGAAGAATTCAAGGAAGATGAGTGATTTTGAGCGTGAAGAACTTAGACTCCTGGAAGAGGCATATCCACATCTTGCAGATGGGATGAGACTCGACCTCCTTGGCCTTACGCCGGAACAGGTAGAAATGTTAAAAGGATATGCGTTTCTTACGCTGAAGCCCGTAGTCCTGGTGGGTAACCTCAGCGAGGATCAGTTCTTGGCTCATGACTATCCGGGAAGGAAAGAGTTCAGTGATTATAGCAAGGAGAGCAACCTTCCTGTCGTTGAGTTGTCCGCAAAGATTGAATGGGAGATACTCGGGCTTCCCAGTGAGGATAGAAGTGTCTTTCTTGAAGAATACGGAATCGAAGAGCCTGCTATATCTCAGCTCTCGAGAACGCTCTACCGGGCCTTGGGCCTAATATCATTCTTCACTGTAGGTGAGGACGAGGTAAAAGCCTGGTCAATCCCACAGGGAACATCGGCAAAGAATGCGGCAGGGGCAATACACTCGGATATTGAGAAAGGCTTTATCCGTGCTGAAGTCATTTCATTTGAAGACTTCAAGGAGAGCGGCTCCGTAGGTGCAGCCCGGTCCAAAGGCCTTTACCGGCTGGAAGGTAAGGACTACACTGTTCAGGACGGTGACATTATTACATTTAGGTTTTCAAAGTAGTTCCTGAGGCATATAACGTCTATCGGACTTCCCATTCGTAGTCAAGTTCTACAGCCTTGCCCAGCATGGCGCCGACAGGGCAGAACCTTGCATGTGCCTGCTTGATAGCCCATTCAACATCGCTCTCTTTAAGCTCTTCGCCACGTACTATGAATTTGGCTGTGATATGAGTGAATACGCGGGGTGAAGACTCGGATCGCTCAGCATCCAGCTCGACTGACAGTTCCTTAAGTGCAGAGGTCTTCTTGCGAAGGAGTGCAGTTGCGGTCATGGCTATGCAGCTTCCAAAAGCCATAAGAACGAATTCCATAGGGGTAGGGGCACCGCCGGTCCCTCCTGATGACGCTCCGGGATCCATTACTATCCATTGCTCCGACCCGCTTTTTGCCATCATGGTTAAGCCTTCTACAAGTTTGATTTCTGCTTTCATTGCAGTGAA
>DGZL01000113.1:652-3078 GCA_002398515.1 Firmicutes bacterium UBA4981 | reverse complement strand
GTGCGCATGTCTCCGTATACCCCCGCATCCAGGAGATTGCCTACTGCAGATACCTCCAATGCGGCGAGCAGCCTATCATCCTCTGCCTCAACAAACCTTTTCATCGCAGGATAAACATCATGTGCTATCTTGATAGCATCTTTCTTTACCTTCTTATAGGGATCCTGATTTCCCGTATATTCCTTGACCAACTCGTGAACTGCGCTTCCCATCTCAGGCGAAGTTGCATAGGAATCAAACTCTGAAAGGACCTCAAGTGCTTTTAGGACAATCGTTTTTTGAACATCCAAATCAGTAGTTACAAGTCTGGCAGCTTCCAAAGCCTGCCTCAAGTTGCATTGAACACAATCCAAGTGAACCTTCATGGATGACCTCCGTTAATAACTGCAAATCGCCTACCAGCATAACAGATTTACGCCAGTGGCCTCGACTAAGACAACAGTCTACCACACGAGTCTGGAATTGGCATCACACGTTGGGTAGAAGTAGAGTAATACTGGAATTTGTCCTAAGTCAGATTCCACAGGAAGTCTAGTATGAGGTGAAACAGAAGAAATCAGTTTCTTCAGTATCTAATAAATCCATTTTGTGCAAGCACACCTTCATAGTCCTCTCGTGATAGAGGACAATCAATGAGCCTTTTGAATTCCTGATAGGATATACGGCACTGCTTGGCCATCCAGCGAAGATTAGTCTCTGAAATACGTCTATGCTTAGAACCGTGACTTGTCTCGGTCCATATCGATGTTTTCCTACCGTCCGGCAAATAGAATACGAACTTGCGATGTTTCCCGTCTAATCGTTTAAACCCCTTCCTGCAAAGTGCACTTTCCACGACTCTCCGGCTTTCATCACCCACTTATCGCCTAAACCTCCTTAGTCCTTAACCATTGCACGAAGGTATTCTGCCAAATCTCTCGCATCTTGGGACAACCCCTCCGGTGGTGCTAAGGCATATTCATTCCATAGCCAAATAAAGTCCGAATAAAGCTTTTCCACAGCGTCATCACGTGTTTCTCCCCCAGCGACGATATTCAGATCAGGAATTTCAAGTACCACATGATCGTCCTCAAATAAAGGTTCTATTACTTGACGTTCCTTTAGAATAAGTGACCCCTCCGGTGCCTCAATGGATTTTAATACGAGCGGGCTAAGATCAAGGGCACGAATGTCACTGACATCCACAATCTTATGGGGCAAACCGTCCGAGTCGAGCTCGACCTTGCCTGTTATGTGAACTATGCCTTTGAGGTTTTTCACAATGAAATCCTCCAGTTCTGGGTTATAATAACAGTCGAGAAGACGCTTTGCAGGCTGATAAAAGATTCCAATCTTATGCTCGTCCAAATGAATTCTCAAGAGCTCTCCACTCACAGTTATGTCCTCGAGGGAACGTCTGGTAAGCAACTCTCCTATATGCACTCTGCTCTTAGCAGATAGTTGCACTTCACACCCTGTAACTTCACGACGAAATGTCAAATACCACGGGTCTTCCTTCTTAGGACAATGATTCTCTACTGAATACAAAATCCTCTTCCGCCATGAGGCGTCAGGGAATAGAGCGAATACTCTCTGATTATCTGCGTCTGAAAGAGCATCAAGAAGAGACATATACTTATCAAGCACTATGTTGCGTTCGTCTGGCTCCAAAGGTAGACGAGCTTGCATAGGTTCTTCAAAGACGACTTCAAGAGTATACGCACTGTTATATTCAGCTACCCGCATTAATCGATACGTCTCATGGATGTTAACAGGCACACGCATCCTCGGTCTCAATTCACATCCAGACACAGCCGTTGCAATGAAATAAACTGTGTCTTGTAAACCACTAAAAACAGCCGCAAGAAGTGATAGCGGCACCCCTTTCGTGACCTCTTCATTGTGAATGGAGACAAACAGGCTCTGCCCCGCATTGAACATCACCGGATCAGCCTTTCTTATGAATTAGGCTACGCACCTAGCCCTCAGTCAAACCAATTACCTTATGGTCTAGTATTACACTCTCCCCTTACGGAACATGTGACTTCAAGACTATTCCCGGCGGACGACATGAAGCAAATTCTCTTCTGCCTTGAAGATGGCTAGAAACACATACTATTTAATTATCCGGATTCTCTACTTTCACCAGTAGTACTGCAAAACAACGTATAGGTCTTAAAAGGCTCTATCCATGCTCGAGCGTTATAACATGTTTATGCTGGCGTTGATGTTTCGATGTAGATCCGAAGGAAATCACGGGCAACCTTTAAGGCATATGTTAGAGTAATTTTACCATATTATACTATATTCATCAATTTTGTTTTGCGGGGATGAATTTGGTACCACATCTCTACCCTAAGCCTCATTCATTGTCTCTTGGCGAAGATACGTCCCACTTGGCAGAGAAGGTTAAGTCGGTGGCCCTACCAATCATCATAATCCGCCAC
>DGZL01000113.1:0-338 GCA_002398515.1 Firmicutes bacterium UBA4981 | reverse complement strand
AGCCAAGGTGAAATCGGAGGGTCCTGCCGAAAAACTGAAACCGAAATCAATTAGGAAGCCATCTCGGGACTCACCGGAGGCTGCCGGCATCTGAATTGTCGCTATTGGAAGTTCCCCCGATATCTCTTTAGCAGATATGGAAGTGGTTTGTATCTTAGCCGACTGATGAATGCTCGGAGGAAGCGGTCCAATTTTTGCACGATGAGTAATCTCACCAAAGGATACTAGGCATAGGATGGCGACAGCGATCCAGAGCGACGCGGAGCGCCATATTGCTGAAGACGGCAGTCGGTCAGCAGCGCTCGGCTTCTGCCGGGTCACCGAGGATGACTTAATGA
>DGZL01000042.1 GCA_002398515.1 Firmicutes bacterium UBA4981 | reverse complement strand
TAGTCTGATTCCCGCCTTCTTCGAACACTTCCTCGCTGTCAAGGATGCCTACTAGATCTTGAGGCCCGCTTGCTGTCCCGTACCTCTCCAGATCTTGCCACACGTCTTCTCCGTCTATGCCAGGACTCTTTCTGTCACGGACGCTATTGCCGAATGGGGTTCCAAGCACCTCTTCTTCCACAGGCCGGTCCCTCTTAGGAGGAGCAGTCACATGAACATCACCTTGACATTTGCTGCAGAGGCGTGTATAGGGAATCAGATCCAGTCTGCTTTTTTCGATATCATTGCCGCAACGCTCACAGATGCCGTACTTACCGCTGTTTAAAAGGTCTATGGCTTCATTTACTCTCTTTAGGATGATCTTTGCGTCTTCACACAACTTGATGTCTTTTCCGCGCTCAAAAAGCTCAGATGAGACATCTGCCGGGTGGTTATCATAGAGGGAAAGCTCGCCTATGGAGTCTTTCATAGCTTGCCTTGTACCCCCTTCTCCTTTCCCCTCCAGTGTTTCGATACGTTGTGTGAGCCTTGCTTTTTCAGACAGCAACCGTTCCAGGTAATTCTGCATAGTTTCTCTATTCACAGCCTTCGGCCTCCTATCTCAATCTCATGTGGCTGTTCACTGTTTTTACGATTTCCGCGATGAATTCACCGATTACAGGGATGTTCAGCTGGACAAGTCTGGACAAGATTATGATGAAGAGAGCTGCGAGTATTGTGGCTCCAATACCTATGCCAAAGCCACGGGCAAGTCCCCCCAGGAAATTTACGAAGATTATCCTTTTCGGATTCCTGAGGAACTCAACATACTCGGCAATGTTCATCTTATCCATAGCAAGGGATAATTCAGCTATACGGCGGATAAGCGTGTTTGCGGTTTCTTTGTCAATATTCGCCTCTATTGGCTGATATCTCTTTGTCATGATTACATGTCCTCCCATTAGTTTGTCCAGGACACTATCTGTTTAGCTGTCTGATAATCGTACGCGTCGGTACTCTGTAAAATGCGTGTCATGGTATTGCTAATTAAGAAGCGAGGCTTGACTGTGTACTTTAAGTACCCATGGCCTCGCTTTCCTATCCGTACCAACAAAGATACTTGCTATTGTTTCTATGTGGTTATTGCTGATTTTACCTTAACGCCTGTCACATTGCCTAGCTTACCTGTAATACTGCCGATTTCATCTGTAGTCCCATTAATGATCAGAGCTATAACCCCTGCGTCTTTGTCCATATGTGGAACACCAAGACGTCCGACGATGATGTCTGCGTGAAGACTTAAAATCTCGTTGACTTTCTTTGCAGCATTTGGTCTGTCTTCCACAACTACACCTACAACCGCAATTCTGGATTCCAAATCCATGTGTCTCAAAGCCTCCTTATCTAGCGTTTGTCAAAGAAGGAAGGCAAAGGTCTATCTTTCTTCTCCTCCTCTTCCGGCAAATCCAAGCCGATCTCAAAATTGCTTGGAGTGAATAGAAACACACCTTCACTGACCTTTTGCATACTGCCGTTAAGTGCGTACGTGGCGCCTCCGGCAAAATCTAACACGCGCCTGGCTAGTTCACGGTCTATGTCTGATATTCGTACAATGACAGGACGCCTTTTCTTCAAATGCTCAAGGATGCCCGGGATATCGTCAAATGATCCTGGTTCTGTAACCACCAGCCTTGCTCTGGGTGATTGGGGAAGGGCAACCAGTCCCCTTCCTCGTTGACGTGCTCCGGCCCACGGACCTCCGTCACTTCGGAGTATGGAGTCTTCCGTAAACTCACATGTGTCATCAGCCACTTCGCCGAATCCCATGAAGTCAAGGAGCCTGTCAATCAAACCTCTTCTCACGTTTACAGCACCGCCTTCCTGAAACGTGGACCGAATATCCCAGTGCCAATGCGGATCATAGTTGCCCCTTCTTCGACAGCGACCTCAAAATCATGGGTCATACCCATGGAAAGGTGAACCTTGCCGGGGCAGAATAGGCCGGCATCGCTGATCTTTTCACATATCTCTCTTGTCATTCGAAAATACGGTCTTGCCTGCGGAGGGTCTTCTACAGCAGGGGCAATGGACATTACCCCCCTAAGCCTGACCCTACTAAGTGCCGAGATATCCCGGGCCAAGGCTAAGGCATTCTCAGGTTCTATCCCGATTCTGGTAGACTTACCCGTAACGTTGATTTCAAGGAGACACTCTGCTGTTATATCCAGCTTTTCAGCGACTCTTTCCATTTCCTGCGCCAGCTTCCATGAGTCAAGTGAGTGAATCAACTCGAATATCGGAAGAGCCTGCCGCGCCTTGTTACGCTGCAAGTGGCCGACGAGATGCCAGCTTACCTTATTTCCGTCTATGTCGTTTCCAAGCTTCCCGAATTTCGCCCTGGCTTCTTGAACTCTGTTTTCACCTAGTATCGAGATACCTCCGCGAACTGCTTCTATAATGTCTATGTCATCAACGTTCTTCGTCACTGCAACAATGGCAATATCTTCAGGCTCACGTCCGGCTCTTTCCGCTGCGGCGTGGACTTGCTTGCGAACCAGTTTGAGCCTCTTGGCAATTTCAGTCAAAGATACGCTTCCCTCCTATTTACCTCCATACGGTTATGCCTGCCTCGTGTACCACATATGGATTCACTACAACCCTTTGCCCCTCTCGCAATCCTTCGCACATTACCTGACTTTCGTCACCGGTAATGACTGTTACAGGCTTAGAATCTACTCCGAGGTTAGCCGGTATGTAAACCAGATACCCGTCTTTCTTTTTGACAAGGGCCTGCTTAGGAATGACGATTCCTCTTTGAATTTTGGTAATGATCTTAGTTTTAACGTGACGGAGATAATACAGCTCATGAGGAAAATCAGTAAGTTCTAATAACAGAGCGCTTGGTTTCGAATCATCCCGGGTCGAATTCACCCGGGAGGCAACCTTAGCAGAGCAAAGGCTACCGGGTGCCGAATCGAACCGCAGGGTGCACCTGCGCCCTTCAGTCAAAGCTTCACTGACTGAAGGCGTAATATCAGGCTCCGGAAATACCAGGACATAGATACAGTAGTTATCGATTACTCGAAAAAGAGCTTGGCCTGTTTCGACTTGCATACCTGACGTTACACTCACCGAATTCGAGGCAAGTTGAGACACCTTCTTAGCGTCAAAGTCCACCCACGAAGAAGGAGTGAGGATCCTTTCCAGTCCGTCCACGGTGAAGCTGACAACGCCCGGTCTTTCAGGCACCAAGCGGACTCCTATGTTGTCCTCGGTTCTTCTTTGGGTTTCGCCTGGCATAACTTGAGCTATTACTGTATCGGTCCTTGCCCTGTCCTTTTCCGGTGCAACCAGTCTCAGTGTGCCACCTGCAGGACTTATGTAGACCGTCTCATCTCTGATAATGACGCCTTGCGAGTCTACTCCCTGTTCTATCTCGCCTCGTTTTGCAGGCACACAAACAAGCTTGCTTTCCAACTCTGATATCACGGAGTTTCGATTGAGCGACCAAGACACGAGTGCAATAACGGCAAGTAAGAAGACTATGAGCCAGAGTTTGGATTGAACCTTGCAATACTCCATGGCATAGTTTTTCTATAACTTCTGCCAAACTCCTGCCGCAGGGGAGAAGTGTCAGGTTGTTTTAGGCCTAAGTAGATCACCATGAGACCGTTGAACTTCTCCAGT
>DGZL01000089.1 GCA_002398515.1 Firmicutes bacterium UBA4981 | reverse complement strand
GATCCGCTTGACTGGCTCACCACGTGAGCCAATCGACCGTCTGGCAGCCTTTAAGTCGATCCGACTGGCTCTCCAGACGAGCCATGTTCGACTAACACCCTGAAAGGGGCCCTATACGCTCTTTCATAGACAGGCAAAGCTCCCATCTAATCTGACGGCCATAACCAGAGTGCTAGTTGGAACGCATATCCAGGGAATACAACGTTTGCGGAATTCCCGGCCCAGCGGGGGATTTATATCATTGCCGAAGGGGTGTTATATGGATAAGGCTGGCTGGGGGGCAGGATCGGATGGATGTGCGTTCATATGTTGATGGGTATGTCCGCAGGGAAAGCCGTCGGCTTCAGGCATGCGAAGAGCAGCGGGCACGGGCGCTGAAGGCCGCGAAGGACGCCTCCGCACTGCTGGCTGATGCCGGCGCCACGAAGGTAGTGCTATTCGGTTCACTCGGATGCGGACGGGAATTCGACTTTCACAGCGACATTGATCTCGCAGTCGAAGGCATTTCCTGGTCGGAGTATTGGCGTCTCTGGTCTGCCGTGGACGCTCTCACAGATATCCCTGTTGACCTGGTCATGCAGGAGGATGCCAGTCCGTCTCTGGCAAAGCGGATAGACCTTGAGGGGGTGGTGCTGTATGAGAAGAGTGAGCACCGACCGGTTACACCTGCTGAAGGCTGAGATCGCAAGCGACCTCGCGGCAATTGACAGAACCGGGGGATCCGTTTCCCGGATGACCCATGAGATTGAGGAATGACAGACGCTGAGCATTTGAAGAAGGGATCTAGGGTCCAAGCGAGAACTAGAGTAAACAGCAGCAATGACGACCCCATGAAGGGGCGACTTCCAAGCCGCATAGGAGGCCGAGTGTGAAGATCGCTGTTGTGGACGGACAAGGCGGCGGAATTGGCAAGAGCATCATTGAAAAACTGAGAAAGGAACTCAGTGCCGAACAAGCCGCAAAGGTGACGATAATAGCCCTTGGGACAAATGCACTGGCAACGGGCTCAATGCTTAAGGCCGGAGCGGATGAAGGAGCTACAGGCGAGAACGCCATTGTCGTGACAGTTGAAACTGTAGACGTTATCTTAGGACCGCTAGGGATAGTGCTTGCAAACTCCATACTTGGTGAGCTGACTCCTAAAATGGCAAGCGCTATAGCCTCATGTAAAGCGCATAAGTTCCTGATTCCCATGACTCGTTGCGGAGTGGAGATCGTAGGCGCCAAGATAGATCCGTTGCCTCGCCAGATTGATGCCTTGGTAGAGAAAACTATTGAACTGCTGGATTGAATGTGAGCAACCGCTGCCCGGTGGATAGCCAAACATAAGATATTACGCAAATAGTGTATGACCAAGAAGGTCTGCGTTCTTTGTCAGTAGACAAAGATAGTACGCAGGCTTTTTCTTTGTCTTAGGGCATTCGCGATAAGAAAAAGCTGCCGACTGGAAGAAGCTGCGACAAGGTTTTCCCGAGAAGGGCATAAGAAGTATTCATGTGGAAAGGGGTATCGACTATGAGGGACGGTAACATTAGGAATCTAATTCTAGGCGGACTGTTCGTGGCACTGGGAATTATTGTGCCAATTGCATTTCATTCCATTGGCGCAGGGGCTATATTTCTTCCCATGCACATCCCGGTATTGCTTGCAGGATTCATAACCGGGCCTGTTATCGGCTGTTTAGTTGGGGCCGTGACTCCCATCTTGAGCTCTCTTTTAACAGGGATGCCTCCTCTTATGCCTCCGAAGGCTCAGATGATGGTGGCAGAACTTGCCGTGTATGGCCTGCTTTCCGGATTTGCTTACAGAACCCGGAGGCTTCATGTGATCTTGTCACTGATTATCGCTATGTTCGGTGGACGGATTGTGTACGGGATTCTTGCAGCCTACATTCTGCCGTTATTCGGATTCGGCCCGGTTCCGGTTTTCTATCCGATAACAGCAGGACTCGTTGCGAGTCTTCCGGGCATAGTAATTCAACTGCTGCTTATCCCGCCTATTGTATGGCTTCTTGAAAAGCAGCTTAAGGCAGACAAACCTGCCCGCAACACCTCGCGCAAGTAGGAATCAGACGCTGCGGATACTGGCAGCCGGCTTCCGCCTTTCCGGGTGAGCCGTTCCAGGCGAGGCCGGCTGCAGGTGACTACTTTTCCGGTAGTGTACTACGGCGCTGTACTAAGTGTGCTACTGTACCATGGCTGAATTGGCGATTGTCTCTTACGGCACACTTACAGTGACTTCGTTGCTCCTTGAGCTTTCATTCCCACACCCGTCAACAGCAGTCACAATGTAGGAGTATGTAACACCTGTTTTTGTGCCGGCATCTATGAAGCTCTGTTGTCCCGCGCCCTGTGAATGCTGAACTTCGGCTATGACTTTGAATCCTTCAAAAGGCGGTTGCCGTCTGTAAACGTTATACCCTATAAGATCAGAGTCTATCGATTCATTCCACGTAAGGACAACTTCATCCTCAGAGAGAGCCACTGCAAGGTTTGTCGGGGGAGACGGTGGTTCATTGAAGTCTACGATAATTGACACGTCGCCAGGTAAGAAATCCCAACTAACTGTCGTTGTCGTGCCAGGAAGTATTTGGATTTCTTCCCATAGACTTTCATATGCAAGATCTCCGTTCTCGTCGAAAAGTTTGATCATCATGTAATGAGTCTTTGGCTGTAAGCCTGAGACTGTGGCGACGAGCACATCGACTCCCGGCTCGCGGTTTATGTTGGTCTGGCTCCTAAGATTATTTGAATCCTTGTACAGCCTCAGTCTTTGAACCCTTTCATGATCCGGAATGCCTGTAAGGTCTACGCTAAGTTCAAGTGTCCCAAGGGCAGGCTGCAGAACGACACTGGCCTCTGCCATTTGGCCTGCAGTGATTGCAGTTCTGCATGATCCCTCATAAGCGACGTTGCCCTCAGTATCTTTTAGCCGGACAATCACAGTCCAAGGTCCTACCACCACGTCGGAGAACGTAATCTCCGCTTGGCCGTTTTCCAGTGTAACACTCTGTGACAGAACTGTTGTCCCGTTGGTGAGCGAGACCTCAGCTTGTGTGAGAGACATTCCTCCCGAGTATGGCTGAACGCCACTTAAGCTCCTAGCCGATCCCGCCGTGCCGGCTTCCGGGTTTGAGATGGAGATCTTAACGGAACCGGTTTCTTCCTGATCGGCCGGAGACCTGCTTCCAAAGCAGCCTGCCGGTCCTAGGCACAATATCAGCAGTATGAGACATAATACAAGACCACGCCTAATCATGTCTTCCCTCCTTTCAGGGTTCGTCGCGACCTTTCGTAGGTTGCGATGACCTTCCATAATCCCAGGTAACTTTGGCGCCCCTCCGGTTAGATTCTACTTCGCTTGTGTTGCACTTTCTACCATATTTGGGAATCTCATTCCAATAATCGTTCCAATGGAGGATTACGAAAGAGAAAGGGGTGCTGAAAATAATCTTCTGTTCTCAGTGCAGGACTTCTCGTGGGTACAACGAAGTTACAATATATCACCGATTACTATGCAGAAAATAATTTTCAGCCCCATGGATTGGCAGTGCGGAGGTATATAGTGGCGAGTTCTACACTAGGTAAGATTAGAGACGGGAAACTGACATTTAGGGAATCAGAGCAGAAAGTCGCTGAATACGTGCTTGCCCATCCCAGGGAAGTAGTAAACCTCCCCATTACTGAACTGGCTGAAAGGATCGGAGTCAGTGAAGCCACAATTGTGCGTATGTGTAAGCAAATCGGATTCCGAGGCTTCCAGGAACTCAAGATCAACTTAGCCTTGGAGATAGTCAATCCTCTCCAGGCGCTTCATGAGGAGATTAAGGAAGGCGATGACGCGGACACAATTCTGAAAAAAGTCGTGCGCGCTAATGTACAGGCCCTGGATACTACTACTAATGTGCTGTCCACGAATGAGTTGAGGCGCGCAATACGAACCCTCTTCGAAGCGAAGCGCATCTATTTCTACGGAGTAGGCGGTTCAGCCCCTATTGCTATGGATGCTGCTCATAAGTTCACAAAAACAGGAAAGCCTGTGATCGCATATAATGACCCGCATATGCAGGCAGTAGCCGCAATCCTCTTAGGTCCCGGCGATGTGGTTGTTGGGATTTCTCATTCCGGTAGCAACCGAGATACTATTGAGGCTTTGGAAGTGGCAAAATCCCGAGGCGCCACCACAATCGGGATAACGCATTATGCCAGATCCCCCATTGACAGGGTTCTTGACATAAAACTCGGGGTGTATTCCAGCGAGACTCGTTACAGAATTGAGAGCGCATCATCGCGCATAGCGCAACTCACAATTATTGACGCGCTCTTTGTAGGCGTATGCCTCTGTGAGCCGGAAAAGGCCATTAACAACATTAAACTAACCAGGGAAGTCATAGTGCCTAAGAGATTTTAGGCTTGGGCGTCGTTGCAGCCCGAAATATCATGCTGTTTGAGTATGAAAGCATCATATGATCCGAGTATGATTGGAGGCAAAGCCATGGCAGTCATAGGTGAACGCCTGCCTGAAATAGTTGGGAAAAGCGTTGCCGAGGCCGGTATTATTGATGTTCACACACATTTGTATTCTGCTCCCTTCGGAGATCTGCTGCTCCGCGGTATCGATGAATTGCTGACATATCACTATTTGATTGCTGAAACCCTACGCTGTATGCCCATTAAGCCTCAGGCCTTCTATGCCATGAGCAAGCGAGAGCAGGCGGATTTGATTTGGAAGACCCTCTTTTTGGAACGGTCTCCTATAAGTGAAGCATGTCGCGGTGTTTTGACTGCCCTGCAAGAATTCGGGTTGGACACGGCATCGAGAGATCTCACCTGCTATCGCGACTTTTTCTCAAGTCTTGCAATCACAGAACACATAGACATGACTTTCAACAAGGCGAATCTGGAAGCCATTGTTATGACGAATGATCCTTTCGACCCAAACGAATACAAACGCTGGGAGGCGGGCATTAGCGGAGATCCTCGTTTCCTGGCAGCCCTTAGGCTTGACCCTCTACTCAATACATGGGCTTCTATAGTCCCCATTCTGCAGGGTAGGGGCTATCGGGTAGACAAAGACATCGGAGAGGCGACTGTCTCGGAGATCCTGCGTTTTCTTGAGAATTGTTATGAAAAGATGGCGCCTTTGTATCTGGCTGTGTCTTTATCTCCTGACTTCGCCTATCCTGACATATCCCCCCGAGGGAAGCTCCTTAAAGACGCAGTCTTGCCCTTCTGCCGGGAAGCAGACCTCCCGCTCGCTCTGATGATAGGTGTGAAGAAACTGACTAACCCTGCGCTGGGTGTAGCAGGAGACAGTGTAGGCAAAGCATCTGTTGACGCAGTGGAGCGCCTATGTGCGAGTAACCCTGAGATTCGGTTCCTTGTTTCAATGCTGTCAAGGGAAAATCAACATGAACTGTGCGTAGCAGCGCGAAAGTTCCCCAATCTTAAGCTCTTCGGATGCTGGTGGTTCTTGAATAATCCAAGCCTCGTAGAGGAGATGACTGCTATGCGCTTGGAGTTGCTGGGCACAAGCTTTATTCCTCAACACTCTGACGCCAGGGTGCTGGATCAACTCATCTACAAATGGAAACACAGCAAAGAGACTATTACTAAAGTATTGGTAAAGAAGTATCAGGATCTTGTGGACACAGGATGGATCTTGACAGAAGACGAGATCAAGCGAGACGTAGACAGTCTGTTTCGCGGTAATGTCAATGAGGCGCTGCATCTCGCATGATTGCCCGATGATGACGGCAGCAGGCAGGCCTCGATGACGATGGGGATTGACGATGACGGTGATTCTTAATTAAGAGGAGGTACTCATGACATGGATGAGCTTTTTGACATTACAGGAAAAGTGTCAGTGATTACGGGAGGCGCAGGGATTCTGTGCAGCGAAATGGCAAGGGCTCTCGGAAAGAGAGGGTCAAAAATCGCTATTTTGGACCTTAATGAGGAGCAAGCTAAGGCGGTGGCTGAGGAAATTACATCCCATGGCGGAACAGCCATTGCAGTGAAAACTGATGTCTTAGACAAGAATTCCCTGGAGAGGGCAAGGGACGTCGTCTTACAGACATA
>DGZL01000134.1:6468-7656 GCA_002398515.1 Firmicutes bacterium UBA4981 | reverse complement strand
CGTGTACGGACTCGGACTTGTTCTCATGTTGGTAGTCATCGGTGGCATAATCGCATTTATCGGTGATCGCATCGGCATGAAGATCGGCAGGAAAAGGCTGAGTATTTTCGGGCTCCGTCCGAAGCATACCTCAATGCTGATTACGGTTATTACAGGAATTGTCGTAGCCGGCACGTCAGTCTTAGTGATGAGTATTGTGTCCCAGGATGTCAGGACTGCCTTGTTTAGGATGCACGAAATCCAAGCTACACTGGCTTCCACACAAGATCAGTTATCCACTGCTTTTGCTCAGCTTACCACTAAGGAAGAGGAGCTCGCGAAGGGCGAGGCGCGTGTCAAGGAACTCCAAGGGGAGATAGACAGCTTAACGTCGGAAATCGGCGGGTTAACCACTGAGCTGGAGCAAGTCCAGGAGGAGAGGGCAAAAGCGCAGGAAGACAAAGAGACCCTTGAAGAAGAGAGTAAGGCTTTGGAGACCTTGATAGGCGATTTGACAAAGGAAGCCAATGAGCTCTATGAGTTCATTGGTCTTATGCGGGAGTTTTTGGAAGGCCTGCAATTGAGTGATATTACCTACCGTTCTGAGGAGATTATCCTGGCTACAGTGATGGACGGCAAAGGGCAGCCTGGGGCTATCCGAGAGGAGATTTCCAAGTTCCTGCAGCAGGCTAATAAGCTGGCTCTGGCCCGCAAGGCAAGTATTGAAGGCAGCGAAGACGAGGCCATAATCTTCTTTGTGGATAATCTCGAGAGTATTGTCGAAAAAATAGCAGGAGCCGAAGATACGGTGGTGATAAGGTTAGTATCCGCCACTAACGCGTTTGTTAGCCAACCTGTTTACGCATATCTTCAGATCTTCGAAAACAAGCTCCTTTTCGAAGAGGGGCAAGTAGTGGCTGAGCGGACTATTGACGGTTCACTGGGTCAAGGCGTTGTTCAGGATGAGCTCATGAACCTTCTCATGACAGCCAACGACGAAGCGACTCGTCTCGGGATGGTAACTGATATAGAAGGACGAGTCGGCCAGGTTTCAGCTTCTGAGTTCAATACGGCTAAATCTCAGATTGTAGATTCCGGAGGAAAGGTACGTGTCCTTGCCGTAGCTGCTCAGGACACCTGGAATACGAAACCCCCTCTCAAGATAGCCTTCAAGATAGAGGACTCAAAGAACCAAACAAAATGACAGGG
>DGZL01000134.1:2408-6176 GCA_002398515.1 Firmicutes bacterium UBA4981 | reverse complement strand
TTATTACTTCGGATCCCATATATGACTGCAATCCCCTATTATGCCTCGATTCCCATTAATCCACGCTTCTACCTGCTGTTATGTAGGCAGGATTATTCTGATCCGCACAGTAAGTACAAGTTCAGCAAAACCCAATCTAGCTGCTATTTGGCATCCAATTTGCGCTTGGATAGCCAGGAAATGCCAGAGGGTATTAGCTAAAACACAGTACTTATGACAGATTGCACTTAAGTTTCCTGCCAAGAAGGCCAATATGGCGCGGAGGAGGTGTGTTTTGGGGCCGGGTCTTTTTGCAGGATAGCCTCACCCGTAATTAGGGGATGACGCAGGGAGGAAACATGGACACTCCCTTGACTGAGCCTCCTTATCACGGGGAACGGCTTTGTTTATGGAAATAAGGGGGTATTAAGTAATGAAGAAGTACTTGGCAGTAGTTTTAGCCATAGTTATGGTTCTAGGGCTTATGCTACCTGTCATGGCCGGCCCCTTTGCCGACGTCCCCGAGAATCACTGGGCATATGAAGCTGTAAAACAGTTGGCTGCATATGGCCTAATCCAGGGATTCCCTGATGGGACGTACAAAGGGCAGGAGCCTATGACCAGGTATCAAATGGCAATTGTAGTCGCTCGTTTACTGTCTGATCTGGACACAGAGATTATCGAGCTAAGGGATGCAATAGACTCAGGTCTCGAGGCAGAAAAGACAGCCAGGGCGGAAGAGAGAGAAGCCATTGATTCTGCTATTGAACAGGCTAAGAATGACGCTGTCCAGATGTCAACTGAGACAGCGGAAGAGTTGGCCCAGAAGGCTGCAACTGAGGCTGCAGAGGCTGCTGCGGAAGCAGCTATAGGCAGGCTGGAAGAAGCAGGTCTCATAGGTGAAGGCAAGGAAGAGCCTGTCGGCGACGGGCAAATCGCTGAGACACCCATTATCGAGAAGATCATCGAAAAACACATAATTGAGACTGAAGGCTCAATCGACCCGGCGACTCTTGACACGAAAGTAGCAGAGTCCATCGCTTTAATCGATGCGGTTAAAGCCGAGTTCGCTATGGAGCTTGCAGTCCTCGGAGTCAGGGTAAGCGCGCTTGAGGAACAGCTTGCGCTTGCAACTGAGAGAATCGAAAACGTAGACGAAGTAACACGTGAGCTCAGTGTCAGACTGACTCAGACAGCATCGAAGCTGGATGAAACCAATGCAAAGCTGGACGGGTACATAGCCGGGCACGAGAAAGTGCGCTTCTCAGGATCAAGCAAGGTCTCGTTTGACGATATCGACGTGACAGGGCCCGGTATTCCGTGGAAGGATCCATTCGATGCTGACAATGAAGAAGGCGATTCTGATTATCAGTACATGCCTACTTCCGTTTTTAATCACAATCTCGGCCTAAAGCTTACGGCGAACGTGGCTGACGGCATAGTGGTGGTAGCGGGTCTTGATACAATGACCAATATCCTTGGCGGCGGCTGGAAGACAAGGACCTTCCAGTTAAAAGACGGAGGGCTCTACCTTGACATCACAACACCCGGTATTGTCCGTCATGTGCGCGTAGGTAATGTAGCTGAGCCTGCCGGTGCTTTCACCGACTTCACTCTGCAAGGTCATCTTCTCCGCGACGAGGATGGGAATCCCCTTTATGAGGGCGCTCTTGGAGAGTTCGCATACAACAGAGTCGGAGGGACAGGCCTCTTCTTCAGACTTGAAGAGCCTGTTGCCGAGGGCGAGGAGCAGAAGTATGCAAGGTACGCAGTTGCTCTCGACTCAAAGTTAGCTCTCACTCGGAATATTACAGCCGGCGCGACCTTCGTCACTGTGTTTGACGATCAAGGTTCGCTGGAAGCCGGTCCTGAGGCAGTAATGCGAGACACCGTCATCGGCGCAAATGCAACGATGGCTCTTATCCCGGGCTGGGAAGCCAGTGGTGAGATTGCTCAGCATACTGCCGGAGACAGCAAAAGTCTCGCCTACAAACTGAACCTTGATGGCCGGATATGGCTGGTGGGACTTGACGCTTCCTATAGCAAAGTAGAAGCGGGATTCGCCCCCTACTTCGTTGAGGTCCCTCATGATAAAGACGCCGGAGTCGGCATTGACAATAACGTGAAAGTCGCGTCAGTCGGCGCAACGCTCCCCATAGGGAATATCCTCGGCGGCGACTTGACTATGAACGCGGGCTTGAAGAGGTCCGGTAATGCTGACTGGACTTACGAAGATGCGGATCTTCTCACGAAAGCATCTCTTGGCGCTACATACGCAAGGAATCTCATGGGTGCGGATGTAGTGGCAGGTGCAGGGCTTGCGCTTGTGCATAACGATAACACTGCAGCAAACGCTATAGCTGACTCTCTCGAGGCAAAAGGGTCAGTCATGGCTAAGCTTGAGCCCATTACAGCCGAGTATGAGATCACCGATATCAGAGATATCGAAACCAAGGCTGCTGTCTCAAGGGAGAGCGTCCTTGACCTTGGGTTTGAGTACGACCTTACATCCAGCATAGCGCTTTCTGCAGGATATAAGTCTTACAATCTGAAGGACGAGGATGAGAGAACAGAAGCAGCAAGCGAGGCTTACTCAGTGAAGAGAGCCGGCATCGGCGCAGGGTTCAATCTTACCCCTGTCACCAAAGTCACCGGTTCCTATGACTACAACAGAGTTGACTATAGTGACGCAACGCCTTGGACAGAGGACAGCGCTGAGATCGAGGGCGTCAGGACTACCGCTAAGGCAGGTCTCGAGATGACCTTGACTCCTGCTACTAAGGTCTTCGGCGAAGTAGGTATGGAAGCCGGCGCAGTCCGTCTCCCTGAAGTGGACGGACGTCTTACCACCGGGAAGGTGGGACTGGCTCATAGCTTCACTGACAACGCCGGTCTCGAGTTGGGTTACGAAATCGGTATGTTCCAGGGCAAAGATAATCCTGAGCAAGACTACAAAGTGAATAGAGCTACAGCATCACTTTCAGTCAGCTTCTAAGGAAATGCCCTTGACTCAGGGAATCATTCTCTGAGGATCAAGGTGAGCACAGGAACAACTGAATACCGAGGATACTTCAGTGGGCCCCTAAGGCAATAAGCCTTGGGGGCTTGCTTTTATGGCAAAGCGCAACCTATCCGGCAAAGGCACATACGATGGAGGTGATAAGGAGGAATTTCAAGCGTGGATGGTGAATACTAGATAAACGACCATTATCAAACGCCGTTAGAAAAAATTATACAAAAAAACATATGCAATTAGAGGAATTCTAGCCTATATGGCGAATAAACGAAAGCGAGGCCAATTTTTGGTCTTGATCCATGTTTATCCTGCACGGCAGTGGGTGAAAGGAGGTGCACCTTACGGTTTCCCGCGTAGGCCGAGAGGGGATAAGCAAACGGGTGTGTTTACCACATAGCTGTTACGCTTGAGATGAGGAAACAAGGTTACTCACCTTAGGCAGACAGAATACGGCACACACCCTCACCACGAAAATAACCGAGGGGGAATAAAATGATGAAAAGGTATCTACCGGTTATACTGTCTGTTCTACTGGTAATAGCGCTGGCAGTGCCGGCAGCTGCAGGTCCTTTCACTGATGTCCCGGAGAATCACTGGGCATACGAGGCAGTAAAGCAGCTTGCAGCTTACGGGTTAATTATCGGCTTCCCTGATGGCGAGTACAAGGGTAACGAGCCTATGACAAGGTACCAGCTGGCTATGGTAATTGCCAGAATGCTGGTATCCCTTGACGCGCAGATCAAGGCTGAAGTCGAAGCCGCAAAGACAGTGAT
>DGZL01000134.1:0-2285 GCA_002398515.1 Firmicutes bacterium UBA4981 | reverse complement strand
GGTAACGAGCCTATGACAAGGTACCAGCTGGCTATGGTAATTGCCAGAATGCTGGTATCCCTTGACGCGCAGATTAAGGCCGAAGTCGAAGCTGCAAAGACAGCAATTCCTGCTGAAGTGCCTGCAGAGGCGCCTGAGAAGGAAGTCATTGTTGAGCAGCCTGTAATTGAAAAGGTAATTGAAACAACAATAGTTGAGAAACTAAAGACTGAAGAGCTCGATGCGCTCACAGCCAAAGTTGCTGCTCTCGAGGGCAAAGTCGGCGGAATCGATGCTGACGCCAAAGCGAGAATTGCAGAACTCGAAGCTAAGATCGCTAAGGGCGACGCGGATAACGCTGCAGCCATCGCTGCACTGAAGGCTGAGTTAGCCGCGCTGGAGATTCCTGTCGTGCCTGAGACGCCAGACGTCGATGCAGCGGTAGCAGAGGCTATCGTTCTTATCGATGCTCTAAGGGCTGAGTTCGTGACTGAGCTCGATATCCTCAATGCAAGAACCAACTGTCTCGAGGGTGAGCTTACGCTTGCCATGGAGAGAATTGACGTGCTCGAGGATAGGGTTGACGGTATTGACACTTCACTCGCCGCTCATCTTGACGGCCATGAGAAGGTCAAGATCACAGGTTCCAGCGAAGTTAAGTTCGAAGATATCGATATTCGCTCAGAGAATGCGGACGTCGAAGCTTGGAAGGATCCTAGTGAGATCTTTAAGGATATACTGCCTAAAGACAAGAACCATGGATCCAAAAAGTATGCGAAAAAGACAGATTTCAAGCATACGCTTGGTCTGACTCTTACCGCATATCCGGCTGACGGAGTGACTGTGAAGGCCGGCCTGAAGACTGTTACAAACCTCTTCACCGGTGCCCTTACAGGAAATCTGGAAGTAGGCAGCCTGTCGCTGGAAGTGACTACCGATGGAATCCTGGAGAGGCTGTATGCCGGGGATCTCACATTGCCTGAAGGAACGTTCACGCCGTATACTTTCTGGGGCGAGACGATCCTTGACGACGATGATGACCCAATATACAAGGGTGTCGTAGCTGAGTTGGGTTATGAGAAGTATTCCGGAACCCTTCTCTTCACGAGGACGCAGGAAGCCAGTGCCGCCGTTCCTGAGGGTGAGTGGATTGAGGACGAGGAGTGGGTCATAATATGGCCTGAGGGCTTTGATCCTGATGACAAAGACACTTGGGAAGACTTTGACTTGCCAGAGGACTTTGATATTACTGATGAGGACACTTGGGGAGATTTCTACTATCTTGTCGACTTTGATTACAGGTACGCAATAACCCCCGGCACTCCAGCTGTTCCTGCTCAAAATGCCAGGTACGCTTTCGCAGGCGAAGGCAAAGTGGCTCTCCTTGACAACCTGAACCTCGGAGTTGCGTACGTAAGAGCATGGGACGACTACCTATCAGGCGTAGTTGCTCCTCACGAAGTGAGGGAGAACTTCGACCATGTCGTTTCCGTGTCGGCAGACTACGCATTCGCTGAAGGCTGGAAGGCTGACGGAGAAATAGCCAAATGGTGGCATGACGATAACGGCGTAGGGACACAAGGCTTAGCCACAAGGCTCAACCTCAGCGGCGTAATAGGGCCTGTGGAGGTCGAAGGTGAGTTTGTCAGGGTCCCGGATGGCTATGCTCCTGAGTTTGTCTTCGTAGATCCTGATGACGGGCTTGAGACCAATGTGAAGACCATCGGAGTCAGCGCTAAGGCGACAGTCCTTGAGGCTCTGAAGCTTACCGGCGGTTACAAGATGACCGGTAACGCCAGCGATATAGGCACCCAGTGGCAAGACTGGGGTGTGGAGAAAGCAGGTATCGCAGACGTAGGCGCAGAGTACGCGCTTGCATTTGGTGACCTGAAACTCACTCCCAGCGCAACCGCAGAGTGCAAACACTTCTATGAGACGGCTGGGGCTTGGCAGGATGGCGGCAATCGCGTGACAGTCAAGGCCGGAGCCAAAGCAGAGTATGCTCCAATCGAAGCGTCGTACTACCATACCTATGCTCGTGCGAAGATCGACGGCGGTACGGCCGGGACGTTCTACAACAGAGACGAAGTGAACGCTGAGGCAGATTACGATCTCAATGAGAACTTAAATCTGTGGGGCGACTTCAACTGGACGAAGCAGACTGTTGCAGACGCACATGTCGGTCTGGATAAGAAGAAAGACGCACATACCACTACATTCAACGTTGGCGCTAAAGCAAACTACGCTATATACGAAGGCATAGACCTCAAAGCAACTGCTCTCTATGGAATGCAGAAAGACCTTCT
>DGZL01000124.1 GCA_002398515.1 Firmicutes bacterium UBA4981 | reverse complement strand
GAACGACTGGTAGAAGCAAGCATTTTACTGATAAAGTCGAATCAGCATTCTTCCGGGGCATACATCGCCTCGCCTAGTTTCCCGACTTATTCCTATTGCTGGCTCAGAGACGGAGCCTACATTGCTCACGCTATGGATTTATACGGTGAACATGATAGCGCAAAGGCCTTTTTTCGTTGGGTAAACGCCACTCTTTCAAAGAACCGCATAGCTCACGTAGGTCATGCCAGCGATGCAGGCTACATCGGGAACGAACAGCGCGAGTGGCGCGAGCGGTCAGTTGAACACGTGAGGCATTCGCTTCGGGCGCGATGGACTCTAGATGGTGAGCGAGACAATTCCGAATGGCCAAACTACCAGCCGGACGGATATGGGGCGTGGCTTTGGGCGCTTGATGAGCACATTAGGCGGACAGGCGATCTCGATCTATGGGAGGAATCGCGGGAAATCGCTGAGTACGTAGTGTCATGCATCTCGCAGGTTTGGCTGATGCCCAGCAGTGATTGCTGGGAGGAGAACCCTGAGAAAGTGCACACGTCAACGCTGGCATGCATAGGCGGCGGAGTAGAGAAAATCGCCCGGCGTATGTGCGATGAGCAAGGCCTTGCGCTGGCCGACACAATCAAGGACTACGTCCTGCGGCACGGCGTGTTCAACGGTCGTCTTGCGAAATTCTGTAGCAACGAGCGTCAGGGAGAACAATGGCCTCCGGAGGAGTGCACCCATGCTGGGCCTTCAATAGGAGATTCAGTGGATGCGAGCCTGCTGTGGGCTGCACTTCCTTACGGGTTATTTGATGTGAACAATCCGCTCATAGTGCGCACGGTTTCTGCCATCGAGCGGAGTCTTGTGTCTGAACAGGGTGTACATCGTTACGCCACCGATACTTACTATGGAGGTGGGTTGTGGCTGATTCATACGGCCTGGCTAGGTTGGTATTATTGCGAGACCGCAGACCTGGAGAAGGCCCTGGAGTGTTTAGCCTGGATGGAAGGCCAAGCCACAGAGGACTACTGCTTGCCGGAGCAGGTGAGTCGAGATCTTATTGACCCTACTCTTTATGAGCCGTGGGTCGCGTGTTGGGGGCTATCTGCGAATCCACTTCTCTGGTCACATGCAATGTACTTGATTCTTCACCGGGCGCTTGAGGCCAGATGTCGGGAGGTGTAGGCATATGTACATCGGCAAGGGGAGGCAGAGGCAGACTACAATTATGGCATTTCTGGCTCCGACGGTGTTGGGATTTCTGGTTTTCAGCTTTATCCCGATACTTCGCTCACTTTACTTAAGCTTTACTTCTTGGGATATTCTGCAGCCGGCAGAATGGGTGGGCTTAGAAAACTATAGGATCCTCTTGGGAAGCGAAGAGTTTTGGCGAGTGATGAGGAACACAGCTGAATACATAGTACTGTATGTTCCGCTCATGCTGATAATGTCGTTGGGTTTGGCATCCCTTCTGAACAGGGAGTTCCGCGGTGTCGGGGCATACAAGGTGCTGTTCTTTCTCCCGGTTCTCACGTCTTGGGTGGCCGGTTCTTTGATCTGGCGCTGGATTCTGAACCACAAATACGGCCTTGTGAACATCTTACTTGGGTATATTGGCATAGAAGGGCCTCCTTGGCTCGACCATAGGCTGTGGGCAATGCCGGGAATTGTTCTGGCCAGTGTGTGGAAGGACGTGGGGTTCTTCGCTCTGATATTCTTGGGAGCACTCAAGGGAATTAACCTTGAGTACTACGAAGCGGCAGAAATCGACGGCGCAAGCCGTTGGGCAAAATTCAGGTACATCACCCTTCCGCTCGTCTCTCCTACTACGTTCTTTGTGACCATAACCTCTATCATCAATTCTTTTCAGGTCTTCGCTCAGGTGCAGATCATGACTAATGGCGGACCTGCAGGCGCGACCCAAGTCATAATGGAGAGAATCTATAAGTATGCTTTCCAGTTTTTCAAGATGGGATATGCATCTGCCCTGTCATGGGTGCTGTTTGCCATAATACTCGTAATCACCTTGGTTCAATGGCATCTTCAGAAAAGGTGGGTGTTCTATGATGGTTAAGCGAACATGCTTGCTCCGTACAGTTCTTTTCTATATAACCATCAGCCTTGTTGCATTCTTCATGATACTCCCGTTTCTGTGGATGATTAGCACCTCATTGAAGGAGAGCGAGGCAGTGATGGTACTGCCGATAAAGTGGATACCTGAGAAGATTAGCTTCAAAGCGTACAAGGACTTGTTCACGATATCGACGATGGTGCCGTTTCATCGAGCTGCATTCAACTCGCTGGTGGTATCGATTCTTACTACATTCCTAAACCTGGCTTCTGCATCAATGGCTGCGTTCGCCTTAGCGAAGTTCGATTTTGAGGCGCGCGACAGAGTTCTTTTTGCCTTTCTGGCTACGATGATGGTTCCGGGAGCTGTGACCATGATCCCGAATTACTTGGTGTTGCGTACTTTACGCCTTACCAATACCTTCATCGGGCTGGTCTTGCCTTCGATATACAATGCCTGGGCGCTTTTCTTGTTGAGGCAAAACATACTAGCAGTTCCGGATTCATACTTTGAGGCAGCGATAATTGACGGAGCGACTCCGTTCGCTATATATCGCCACATAGTTCTGCCTTTGGTGAAGCCGATTCTGGCTTCTTTGGGGGTGCTCACATTTATGGGAACCTGGAATGATTATCTATGGCCGCTAATCATGATATCTGATCCTGACAAAATGACACTCACTCTTGCATTAGGCAATCTCAACTCAAGGTGGGGACAGAGATGGGAGTTATTAATGGCAGGCAATCTCATATCGATGGTTCCCATAATCATCGTATACGCTTTTGCCCAAAAGTACTTTGAAACCGGAATTTCCGTCGGGGGACTTAAATGCTAGAACGGTCGCCGTTCAGGGGGGTGGACGCTGAGACGGGATTGACGCGGTTATGCATGTGACGGATAATGTTGGACCGATCATGATGTCGTGTGTCGTGACTGTGTTTTGAAAGCTACTTACGAAATAGGAGGGATACGCGTGTCTAGGAGGAGACTTTCACTGGCGGTAGTGTGTGCTGTTTTGGTTGTTCTGTGCACAGTGCCTGCACTTGGTGCACAGAAAGTGACCATAACCTTTGGTAACTTCTCTGCGGGATCTGATAATGAGGCGACCCTGGCTGCTATGAAGGCAGCGTTCGAAAAAGCCAACCCCGATATCGAAGTAAAGCTTCACAGCACTGGGTACGGTGAGTACTTCAGACTTTTACAAACCCAGATTGCAGGAGGAACAGCTCCTGACTGTTACGAACTGAATTATGAGAACTTCGTTGCCTTCGCGGCCAAGAACGCGCTGGTAGATCTCGGTCCGCTCGCCAAGACCACCGGAGTCAGCTTCAGCGGGTACGATGCGAATGCACTTGATGCTTTCAAATACAACGGGAAGCAATTCGGCGTGCCTGGAAGCTATTCCGTGGTGCTACTGTTTTACAACAAGGACCTCTTTGATCAGGCAAAGATCCCATATCCAAATGATGATTGGACGTGGAACGACGTAATTGAGGCAGGGAAGAAGATTCGGGCGCTGGGAGACGATATCTTCGGGATTTACCAGCCTGTACAATTCTGGGAGTTTTATAAGACGATAGCCCAAAACGGCGGGAGTCTGTTCAATGGGGATCAGACCAAATTCACCGTAAACTCGCCTGAGAACATTGAAGCATTGCAGTATATGGTGGACAAAGTCATCAAACATAATATTCAGCCTACTGAGGCGCAGAAATCCGGTCAGGGTGACTGGGATATTTTTGCTGCGGGAAAAGTTGGGATGATTGTAACAGGGAACTGGGCGTTTACATTCATGAAGGACGCGGCCAAGTGCAGATGGGACGTTGCAGTGGAGCCGGGAAACACGCAAAAAGGATGCCATTTCTTCTCGAATGGGTACGTCATTAATGAATCCAGCAAAAAGCAAGAAGCGGCTTTAAGATGGATCACTTGGTTATCCTCCAGCCAAGAATCGTCGATGCTCAGGGTAGAGGCTGGCTGGGAAACGCCGCCTGTATCTGATGAGAGTGTCATCAACGCATATGTTGCGCAGAGGCCGCCGGAAAACCGTAAGGCAGTATTTGACTCCCTCAAATACCTGGTGACACCGCCTGTGATTGAGCAATTCAATGAGATGGCTGCGATAGTTGATCTCCAGCTGGAGAAGGCCCGCGAAGGAGAGAAAACTCCGCAGCAGGCCTTGGACGACGCTCAGAGGGAACTGGAGCAGAAAATCAAGCTATGAAGACTGAACCCCGATATTGGTGGATTACATAGGTATTGCGATATAGATTGCAGGCTCCGCCTATCCACTCTATACGGCGGAAGGCGGAGCTTGAGTCAACAACCATACGAGTATCCTTATTAAATAGTGGGGGACTGTGAGGTGTACAAGCATGCCACATCATGCTCAACCGGTAATCAGGCACATTCCAACCGGATACTATCCGTTCGGTCCATCCGGCATAGATATGAGTCCTCGGAACCCCGCAGCCGGAGAGTTCGTAATCGTTAAGGCTGAGGTCGATGGATTTGAGGTAGGAGACGTATATGCTGAGGTTAGATTAAATGGTACTACCGTGCGTACGGTTAAGGGCAGAAAAATCACGAACTATCATGTTGAGAGAGATGACTTACTGCCTCATGAGGGAAGTGTTCCTGAACGAGCCGAGTATTGTCTTTTTGAGCTGGGGCGATTTGCTGCGGGTGACGTGGTTCAGTATTCTATACGCGCTTTTGGCTCAGAAGGCGTCTGTGGACCGTATGAATTCACGGTTGCCAAAGATTATGCATGCAGTGATGACGCGACTCTGTCCCTCATAGGTGGCAGGTTGGTTGCGCAATTTGGGCCTATCGGACAGTACCTGCCTCGTGTGGAGTTTTCCTTCGATGGTGGGTGCTTGCGGATGGTTCATTCACTTGGAAGAGAGTGCATGGAGACTCAGGAATCTGAAGCGCGGGTGAGTATCACGGATCCTGACACCTGTGCAAGACTGGAGATTGAAAGTAGTCCGTTTCGGTTTGTCCTTACTGCTGCTGATGGGAAGGTACTGATAGACTCGTCCCTCCATGAACCCCATTTCAAGTTCCGTGCCGCGTCTCATAATGAACCACTTCGGTTTACACTGTGCCTGGGAAGTTCCGCAGCTCATTACTATGGTTTCGGAGAACGATTTGACTCCCTCGACCAGAACGGGCTAGACCCTGATGTTTGTGTGGTAAACCAGTACCTCAGGCAGGGTGCAAGAACTTACATTCCTATGCCGTTCTTTGTTACAGAGGCAGGGTACGGAATGCACATTGCAACTGACAGATACGTTCGGTTTGGCCTTTCTCCGAGATTGCCGGGGACGATGCACATTGAGGCTCAAGTAGATCCCAAGCAGCCTGTTTTGGAGTCAGTTGTATTGTTCGGACAGCCGGCTGACATAGTCAGAACCTATTCGAAACGCACCGGCGAGACCGTCCTTCCGCCTAAATGGGCTTTTGGTCCGTGGATATCGGGAAATGCGTGGAACACGCAGCGGGAAGTAGAAGAGCAACTGCTGCGCTGTGATGAACTGGGTCTGCCTGCGACGGTTATAGTTATAGAGGCTTGGGCTGATGAAGCAACATTTTACATATGGAACGATGCGCAACATCTGCCTGAACCTGGAGAACATGCATTTGTGCTTGATGAATTCACGTTTCCTAAAGACGGCAAATGGCCCGATCCTAAGGCATTCGCTGATCGTGTACATGCCAACGGGATGAAGCTGGTGTTATGGCAGATTCCGGTTCTAAAGAGGCTGATGTCTCACGAACCCCGGTGCAAACAGCATGAACGTGACGAAGAATATGCAATTTCTCAAGGGTATGTGGTCCGACACGCTGATGGCACACCATATCGCATACCGGTGGGTTGGTTTGCCGGAAGCCTACTTTTGGATTTCACGAACCCGGCGGCTAAGAGCTGGTGGTTTAGCAAGCGCAGGTATCTCATGGATGACATTGGAGTGGACGGCTTCAAGACTGATGGCGGTGAGTTTATCCTGGATGAGAAGGTAACATTCCAGGACGGGCAAGACGGAGCTACCATGCGGAACAGATACGCCATGATGTATATTGACGCTTACCGCGATTTCGTAGGTCCTGACCGGATTACATTCAGTAGAGCGGGATTTGTTGGCGCGCAATCGTCTCCGTTGTATTGGGCAGGAGACCAGGTTTCATCGTTCAAGGAGTTTCGTGCAGTGGTTACTGCCGGACTCAGCATTGGGCTGTCCGGTGTGCCGTTCTGGGGATTTGACATAGCCGGCTTCTCCGGCGATATCCCCACCGCGGAGCTATACATTCGAGGATTGCAGACTGCCACGTTCTCACCGGTCATGCAGTTTCATTCCGAAAGCCGGGGTGCCGAGAATTGGGATCGAAGCCCCTGGAACATGGCGGCAAGAACAGAAGATGAACGTATCATACCTATATACAGAACTTATGCGAACCTCAGAATGAACCTTCTACCTTATATATATAACGAAGCAATAAACTCAGCCGAGCGGGGCGAACCCCTTATGCGAGCTTTGATGATAGACTTCCCCAGTGACCCGGCATCGTTTGTCATCGACGATGAATACATGTTTGGACGCGATTTGCTTGTGGCACCTATACTCAAGGAACATGCGCGCGAGAGGGTGGTGCACTTTCCACCAGGGACATGGCTTAACTTCTGGACCTTGGAGGAGATCGCGGCCGGTCCGTGTACCATGTCCAGTTACCCTAGCGACATTCATATGATCCCGGTGTTCGTCAGAGAAGGCGCAATCATCCCTATCAACTTAGGCGATAATATGTACCTCGGTGATTCAACGGGAGTACGTGGCATGGGACACAAGAACCTTTCATTTCTCATTACAGGTAAGCCGACGCAGGAGTGGGTATTCGCCGACGACGACGGTACGAATATTGTCTTCACTCCTTACGAGGACGGATTATGTGTGAGAGCAAATACTGTCGGCGCTGTACGTGATGTGTCCCTACTTATCCTGGGAACCGACTGCGGCAATCAAGCCTGTGGCCGCAGAACCGTGTGGGCTACAGGAGGCGTCGAGGCAGAGGTGATCCGTCTTAATACTGAAGACTTAATGCGAGGATTCCGCTATTGCTATAGAACTAACGAGAATTGATGGGGCTCTGAGCCAGGACGCAGTGACTACCTAGTATCAGGAGCGTATACAACTGTAATCACTATGAAACCATGGCAGTCGTGGGGAGCTTTAGTGCCGGGTAGGAATTTTGGGTAAACCGAGACTATCTGAATGCTTATGGTATAATGAACACTCAAAATACTTTCTGTGGGGATTGTTATACAGGTAGAATCATTGATGGAGGCCACAGCCAAGGAAACTACCGCGGTTGTGCAAGCATCAGCGAGTTCTACGAGATTGAGTTTCTCAGTGTGTTTCTGTTTTGCATGCTGTTGACATGACGGGCTTTGTTGCCCGGAAGGCGTTATTCTGTTTGATTTGCAAAGTAGCGTTTTTTGGGGACTGTGTAGAAGTTTGTAAGGGTTTCCTTCAGGCCGCCGTCTAAGAGCGGCTTTTATGCCTCCATGCTTTCCTGTTCTCGTGGAGCGAGCTGGTTCACGAGCGGAGATGTCATCTCTAGCAACGGATAGGTGTTTTGCGTGCTCTGGCAGCAGAACCGGACATTATTCTCATGGATGAACCTTTTGGTGCGCTGGATCCTATCACCCGGGAAAACCTACAAGACGAACTAAAGAAGCTGCAGGACAGGCTGAAGAAGACGATAGTTTTTGTTACACACGATATGGATGAAGCACTCAAACTGGGAGACAGAGTCGTGTTAATGAGACAAGGCAGAATAGTCCAGGCTGACTCCCCGGAGGACCTATTGAGGAATCCTGCTGACGAGTTTGTTGAAGAGTTCATAGGACGAGACAAACTTGCTACGAAAGCCGAGACTCTGACTGTGGAAGAAGTGACGGTTACAACGCCGATTACTGCGTATCCCGACATGGGGTTAGCCCAGGCTACCAGACGCATGCGTCAGAAGCGAGTCGACACTTTGGTAGTTATTGAGGATGATGAAACATTGGTTGGAGTCGTAACAGCCAGGGATATTCAGAGACACAAGAATCGTCCCGGTAAGATTGCTGACATAGTCCAGAGGGATACACCTGTTATTCATGAAGGCTCCTCAGCAAAGGCTGCATTTGTAGGCGGAGGCGGACTCGGCGGACTGATAGTCACAGGCCTCAGAATGCTCAGAAACCACATAGTGCTGGCAGGCGCTGTGCCTGCTGCATTGCTGGCACTCTTAGTAGACTTTCTGCTGAGCAAACTTGAGGAGGACCTTACTCCGGAAGGGATCAAGATCAGTCAGTGACGTGTGTTTGGAGACCACAATTATGTAGAGGCAATCCTATGGTATTAGCAATAAAGGAGATGATTTAATGGGGTCCGGATCCAGGTCTAGATCCATTTGGCTGATTCTCGGACTCATTCTTATAGTTGCCCTTATAATAGCGGGTGTAACCCAAAAACCTAAGAAGGGAATAACGTTTGCGTCATTTAATTACTCAGAAACTGCGCTGTTCGGCGAGATCGTTAAGCGCCTTGTTGAGGAGAAAACCGATATCCACGTGAATCACTTATCCAATATGGAATTTGGTGTAGCAGTCGCAGCTACTCAGACAGACGAGGTAGACACGTATCTCACTTATTCCGGGACTCAGTTTACTACTGTGTTACAACAAGAAGTGACAGAGGAATGGACTGATCCTAAGAAGGTCCTGGAGTACGTAGAGCGCGAAGTGGAAGAGCAATATGATATGTTGCTCATGGATCCGCTAGGCTTTGATAATACCTATGCAGTGGCTGTGCGCAGAGACTTCGCTGAGGAGCATGATCTTCATAAAGTGTCAGATCTGAAACCGTATGCTTCAAACATGGTGATGGGGACAGATGCAGATTTCCTCCATAGGGAAGAGGTCATGAGCTACACCAACATGACCAAGGTATATGATATGGAGTTCGGGGATGCAGTGGCTATGAATTACGGGCTGCTTTATCGAGCAGCGGAGAAGGGTGATGTAGACGCTATAGTCGCATACTCATCTGACGGTCGTATAGCTGCTATGGATCTCAAGATCCTTGAGGATGATAAAGAGTTCTTTCCGCCTTATGATGCTATGCTAATCATAAGAAACAAGACGATTGACGAGTATCCGGAGCTTCTCGAGGTTTTAGATGAACTGAGCGGAAGGATTGACCAGGATACAATCCAGGCGTTGAATGCCAGGGCAGATGTGGATGGCGATGAACTTGACATGATCGCTGAAGACTTTCTTAAGGGACAGGGATTGATCTAACAAGTAGTGTCGGAGTTAGGAGGGACCGAATAGACCTAGTCAACACCGTATTTTTGACAAAGTATTCATCTGTGG
>DGZL01000105.1:1964-7982 GCA_002398515.1 Firmicutes bacterium UBA4981 | reverse complement strand
GGGAAGCCTTCGGCGAGCTTCATATTGACGTCCTCATACAGTTTCCATTCATTATCAGTCAACGGAGTCTCTGCGCCTTGCAGTGAATTGTGGATCTTCTTCGTAACTTCAAAAAACTCCATCGGCACATTGTCCATGGAATACCACTTGGCATCCAGGCCTGCATCACGCGTCAGGGGAACAATGGTATATAGCAACTCGGCGACGCCGCCCCCATAGGAAGTGGAGTTGACATGGAGCACACTTAGGTTCTTCATACCTTGGGCCAACCGTCTAATCTCTCTTACTGCCTCTTCTCCTGCATATGGCACCTGGTCCTTTAGCAACTTCTCGGGTAATTCCACTTCACGAAACATAGGCCGTACCTCCCCAAGGAATTCTTCTTACCATCACTTTGACACCCATCCAACCATGCCCCGAATGTAGTACCTCTGCATCAGAGCGAACACGATGATAGGCACAGTCATTACAATGATACTTCCTGCAGCGAGAATACCCCAATCCACGTGGTACACGCCACGCAATAAAGGAACGCGCTGGGTGGCAAGGAGCTTTGCGGGCGAGTATATCAGGATCAATGCGAGAAAGAAATCACTCCAAACCCACATGAATTGCAGCACTGATGATGACGCAACAGCAGGCAGAGCCATTGGCATAACTATCTGGAGAAAAATCCTCCAGTCGGACGCACCGTCCACTTTCGCCGCTTCCTCAACTTCTATAGGCAAAGCACTAAAGTAGTTCCTCATAAAGTAGAGAATCCACGGAATACCCCAGGCGGAGTGGACCACCATGAGCCCGGCATAAGAATCAACTGCTCCCAGTTTATTCATGATCCGGAAAAGAGGGACAGCTATCATCTGCTGCGGAAGAGTCATCAATGCCACGATAACAATGAACAGGAAATCCCTGCCGCGGAATGAGAACCTGGCGAACCCGTATGCTGCGACTGACGCAGCAAGAACCGGAAATATCGTACCCGGAATCGCAACCTTCAGGGAGTTCATCATCCCACGGGATATGGGCGCAGCCGGGTGATTCCATGCGCCCACATAGTTCTCAAGAGTAGGGGTAAAAGTTGCGAACTTCCACCACCCGCGACTGATTTCAGATAGCGGCCTAATGGAGGCCATAAACACGCCTAGGAACGGAACCAGCCAGATGAGGGCCAGGAGCCACGCAACTACGTGAAGCATAAAGGTCCTGGATGTCTTTTGCCCTGCCATTCTCAAGACTCATCCCCCCTTAAGGCCCTGAATGTAGGAATCGATACGACGAGTGCGACTATCATGAGGAACGTAGCCACAACCGCTGCTGCATTTGCGTTGAACTGACGGAACGCATACATGTACATCTGCAAGGCTAATACATTGGACGCGCCGCCCGGCCCACCCATTGTCGCCACATAAACAATATCGAAAATCTTCAGGACCCAAAGGAAAGTCATAGTTATGACAACACCGGTAACAGGCCTTAAGAGAGGCACGGTAATCAGGAAAAGAATCCGTAAAGGAGAGGCTCCGTCGATTACAGCAGCTTCATAAACGTAATCAGGAATGGTTTCAAGCCCTGCTGAGTATAAAACCATACTAAACGGGGTCCACAACCAAAGAGACCCAAGTATCAGCGCAAACAAAGCGGTGTCAGGGTGAGCGGTCAAGGTTCGCCTTGCGACACCGAACAAACTAAGGAATGAAGGGAGAATCCCGACACTTCCGTCAAACAGAAATCTCAAGATAATACCGCCGACAACCATAGGAGTGACCATCCCTAGAAAAATGATGGACTTGATTATTGCGCCTCCCTTGACATCCCTGAGTATCACGGCAAGAATCAAGCCTAACATGACAGTCAGCGGCAAGTGAATGACAATCCACATAATGTTGTGAATCAGGGCGCCGTATGGGAACCCCCTCTTGAACCCTCGCAAGTCAACTATTTCAGGTTCGGAAAGTATCTCAGCATAGTTTTTGAAGAACGAGAACTCGCCCTCCGGGGTCTGAAAACTCAGCCACACTGTGTTTATCACAGGATAAACAACAAAAGCTGCCAGTAGAATCAGCGCAGGCAAGAAAAAAAAGATCCTGCCTCGAGTCTGCCCCACACTATCACCTCCCGGACAGGTTCCTAAAACCGGCACTTGGAGCCCTCCGGGGCGGCGCCGTTATGCCTCGGGCATCGCCCCGGAGCGTATTTGCCTGTCTCTAATCGACCTTACGCTGGAGTGTCTCTAAGACTTCGTCTACTCTTCCCGGGCTTACCCAGAGCAGTTTGAGTTGATCCCAGAAAGCAGGCTGCCACTCGCCGCCTATGGTGTCATCTAAGTCAGGCAGTGCGACAACACCGTCAAGGAGTGCAGCAACTTCCCGATCAACAGCCGGGTATGCGCTTAGGGGAACCTTTGCATATGTAGAGATGTGACCGCCTGCAGTCACCTGAATCTCCTGTCCTTTCGTGGAAAGGAACGCCAGGAGACGCTTGGCTTCTTCAGGATACTTGGTGTAAGCAGGAGCAAATGCATAGTCAGGTGCGAACACGATACCTTTGCACTCGGGCAACGAGAATACACCCAGGTCATCCGGGTCTTCCACCATGCCTGTAATCCAACTGCCCATGAAGAACAGGCCATACTCTCCGCCCCACCAAAGATCGGCAGCCATGGTCCACTCTATCGGCTCGCTGAAGTAGCCTGCCTTGAGAAGGGGGACAAGCTTATCCTTGAACACGGAAGCAACAACCGGATCTTGCCACGATATCTGCTTGTCGATTAACGCATGGGTCACATCAGGCCCGGCGTAACTGGCAATAAAGTGCTCAGTTATGTCTGAAAGAGGCCAGCCGACTCCGTTTCCGCTGGCAATTGCGGCTTTGATTCCGGAAATCCTCTGTATTTTGCTGCATAACGCCGTAAATTCGATCCAAGTTTTCGGTACTGACAGTCCATGCTTCTCAAAGAAGGACTTGCGATACCAGAACCCGGGTTTCACTTTACCTGTATACACTCCGCCATATAGTTTGTCGCCGCTCTTAACAGGATCCAGGGCGCCTGGGATGAAGTCAGCTTCGTTCAAATATCCGGTCATGTCAAGGACGTGCCCGTCCCCAGCATGTTTTGCAATAAACCATGCCCACATGAAAATAACATCGGCAGGCGCTGTTTTTGCATCAAATTGAGCAGGAAGTAAAACCGCCAGATCTTCTGCTCGGTAGATCTGATACTCAACATCAATACCTGTTTCCTTCTCAAACGCCTCAAGGACCGGCATAAACGCATCCATCTCCGGTCCTGACCAGCCGCTTATCACGGTAAGTCTCTTCTCAGCGGCTACTCCAGGCAGACTGCAGATGGCAACCAAGGCAACAAGGAACACGATAAGTATCTTTCGCCTCACAAGAATCCCTCCGTTTCAGCAGTTTCCTTAAGTTCATTGGCACGCTGACAAAGTCCTGTCCACTCCGGACAGCATGTTGCAGTAATACTCTCCGGCAGTCACCTCCTTGCTTGAGTAGTATGAGACATAGGCATTACTAATACGCATTACCAATACGTGACGCAAACTATATCAGATGCCACCGTGCGCACGGGAGGAAGCTTCCCCCGATTCCCGGCAAGGCGGCGCAACAGACCCGGCAGGTCGATACTCAACATTCAACACTCTATGAATTGGACATAAGCTCTTCCCGTTCATTTGCTCAACCAACACTTCTACGATGGTGCTTCCCAGTTGTGAAATGGGCTGCCTCACAGTAGCAAGAGGCGGGTCAACATACTGAGTAAGAGGTATACCGTCAAAACCCAGGACTGAGACATCGTCAGGTATTACAAGCCCCGCTTCGCGCAAGGCTCGCATCACACCGAAAGCCATGACATCATTGGACGCGAATACGGCAGAGATGTTACTGTCATGTCGGAGAATGGACTTCATAGCTTGATATCCGCCGATCTGCGTAAAATCCCCGGAAGCTACTATATTAAGATCAAGGGGTATGCCGGCTTCAGCCAAAGCTTCTCTATACCCTTTGAACCTGGTTTCTGAGGCAGTCTGGTCAGCAGGCCCTGTAACACAGGCTATCTTCTTATGTCCGAGATCAATAAGGTGAGCCACAGCTTCAGCAGCGCCACCTGTGTTCTCTCCGCTCACCCACGACACATCCGGATCTTCAGCCATCCCCAGAAACACGAAAGGCAAATCCATTTTTCGGAGTATCTCTATGCGCTCATCTGCGATTTTCGGTTCAGTTAGAATCATTCCGTCAATACGCGCTGAGTGAGCAAGCTCCATATGTGGATGATACCCGTCTGCCCCGTCACCGTCAGCTGCAGACAGCAAAAGACTGTAACCACATCTCATGGCGGTATCGCCTGCTGCACCCAGAAACTCCAAGTAAAACGGATCAGAAAGCGACCTGGGAGCGCACGGCACCGCAAGACCGATAATATTCGTCCTCCGGGTAGCAAGGCCTTGCGCAATAGGGTTAGGCCGATAGCCAATCCGTTCAGCCAAAGCCACGACCCGACTGCGGGTAGCTTCTGCGACACGAGGATCTCCTGCCAAAGCCCGTGATACTGTAGACTTGGATAAATTCAAAATACTTGCCATGTCCTGAAGTGTCGGCCTCATTGCAATCTCTCCTAGCGAATCAAACGTTTGCATTTGCTATAATATCGCTTGTAACAGCCATTTCTATCATTATCACAGCTAATTAGTGCAACCGGTTGCATTATTCGTCAAATGTCCCCGGAATCCTCCTTTCGTTTCCTCAAAGCCCGGATTTTTCCGGATTCAAGTTCCATAGACATCAGTCGTCTCATCGCAAAAACATAGTGGGCATTTCATGACAACCTGATTAGTCAGCATACCGCAAAAGAAGAGCGCCCCTGCCCTACGGCGCGAGCGCTCTTCTTTGGATATGGGATCCATGAGTTGTGGGAAGTTATGGGACTTAAGGTCGCCGGGTCACTTGAGCGAACTTATGCCAAACTACGAAGCATGAGCTTCCGTAGAGTGAGCCTCCACATGTTCAACGAGGATTTTCTTGATATCCTCAGGCTTAACCTTGGCGTAGACAGTATCATCGATTACCACGACAGGAGCAAGGGCGCACGCTCCTACACAGCGCACTCCCTCTAAAGTGAAGAGACCGTCTTCGCTTGTCCCACCGATGTCGATACCCAGCTCCTTTTTCAGCGCCTCGAGGCAATCAGCTGCCCCTTTCACATAACACGCTGTTCCGAGGCAAACGCTAATTGTCCACTTACCCTTTGGTTTGAGGGAAAACAACGAATAGAAAGTTGCCACCCCATAAACCTCACTCTCCGGTACACCCAGGCCTTTGGCCACGAATTCCTGAACATCTTCAGGCAGACACCCAAAGAGCTGCTGGGCTTCGTGGAGCACAGGAATAAGGGAGCCCGGCTTGTCCTTATATTCATCTATTACATCATGGAGCTTGGTAAACCTATCGTCAGGGAGCTTTCCATGACACTTACATTCTCCGCCTACAGAATCCCGTTTCGAACGCTTTGCTACGACCTCGGATGCCATCTTACATAGCCTCCTTCCGACTGACCTCGGCAGCCTTATCGGCGCCTTCATAGGTTGTGTGCAGCAACTTATGGGCTATATCGCTGCCGGGTTTCTTCAGAAATTCCTCATAAAGACGCGCAACTGCAGGATTTTCATGAGATTTACGCATCTTCATACTTCTATCCTCAGTATAAAGAGCAGCAGCCCTCTTCTCAGCTATATCAGGCTCAACTGACCTTGGCTGGCCTCCGCCCATGATACAGCCGCCGGGACATGCCATAACCTCAATGAAATCGTAGCTTTCCCCGGTTTCCTTAATGTGCCTCAAGAGCTTGCTTGCATTGCTCAGACCATGGGCCACGGCTACTTGAACTTTTCTTCCGCCCAAGTCAACTGAGGCTTCCTTTATTCCATTCATGCCCCTGACTTCAGAGAATTCCACCTTGCCAAGGGGTTTCTTGGTTACGATCTCGTATACCGTACGAAGCGC
>DGZL01000105.1:0-1639 GCA_002398515.1 Firmicutes bacterium UBA4981 | reverse complement strand
CAAGCCAGTTCCCTGGTGGTCAGAACGATATCTACATCCCTTTGCCCTGACGCGTTCATTTCAGGCCTGGCACATTCAGACTTCTTAGCTGTGCACGGCATTACCGAAACAGACACGATCTTGTCAGGATCAATGCCGGCCTTCTTGGCGTAATACGTCTTGATAATGGCGCCCATCATCTGCTGCGGTGACTTACATGACGACAGGTTAGGGATAAATTCCGGGTGGAACGTTTCAGCGTATTTTATCCATCCCGGGCTACACGACGTTATTAGAGGTAAAGGCCCTTTCGTCTTCAGCCTTTCGATAAGTTCCGTCCCTTCCTCCATTATCGTCAGGTCAGCCGTAAACTGCGTATCAAATACGGCGTCAAATCCAAGCATCTTCAAGGCTGTCGCAAGCTTGCCGGTTACAGACGTGCCTGCGGGAATCCCGAATTCCTCACCTATGGCAGCTCGAACTGCAGGCGCTACCTGCACCACCACATGCAGGTTGGGATCGCTTATCAAATCAGCGACCTTCTGCCACTCCTCTTTCTCGTGGATAGCGCCGACAGGGCATATCTTAGCGCATTGTCCGCATGATACACACTTAGACTCGGCCAGTCCCCGCTCGAACATGGGGGTTACAAGGGCATCTGTACCACGGTACGCAAAACCGAGTGCAGCCACATTCTGTACATCAGCGCACATGTTTACGCAGCGGCCGCAAAGTATGCATTTATCAGCATCGCGTACCAACGCAGGACTGGATGTATCACATTCCTTATGCTCTTTCTCCCTGTGAAATCTGGTTTCCCTAATCCCAAGACGCATTGCCAGTGCCTGGAGTTCACATCTACCGTTCCTTTCACACTGGAGACAATCTTGAGGATGAGACGCCAATATCAGTTCAACCACGGTACGACGGGCTTCGCGAACCGCCTCGGTGTTAGTACGCACAACCATGCCTTCTCTGACAGGAGTCACGCACGATGCAGGAAGGCCTCTGCCATTCTCGATTTCCACTACACACACTCTGCAGGATCCTATCGGGCCTATCGCCGGATGGTAGCAGAGAGTGGGGATATCGATCCCGGCCCGCCGTGCCGCATCGAGCACCATGTCTCCCTCATATGCTTCAACCTGAATTCCGTCGATTGTCAAGTTAATCTTCTTTTTTTCATCTGTCATCATGCTCACCTCCTGGACACGGCATCAAAACGGCAAACGCTCATGCACTCGCCGCATTTTTGACATTTACTGTTATCGATTTCATACGTTCTCCGTTTCGGCTTATGACCGCCTTCGCCTCCGGCAGCCTCGGCCAGTGTCGCCTCTGCGGCCACCGGGTGAATAGCCTGAGTCGGACAGGCCTTTGCGCAGAGGCTGCAACCCCTGCACTTCGTTGCATCTATCTCATATCCTACCAGGTCTTTGCAGACTCCTCCCGGACACCGCTTTTCGTCAATATGAGCTTCATACTCGTTTCTAAAGTACCTTATGGAGCTAAGGACAGGATTTGGCGCAGTCTGTCCCAGCCCGCACAGAGCAGTATTCTTTATTGTCTTGCCAAGAGACTCAAGAGTCTCGATATCCCCTGCCTGACCGTTCCCTTCAGTGATACGGGTCAAGATATCAAGCATGACTTTTGTGCCTTC
>DGZL01000014.1:8565-10264 GCA_002398515.1 Firmicutes bacterium UBA4981 | reverse complement strand
AGAGATTCACGTACATGGCCGAACCGGCAACAGCATTCCAAAATATCCAACAAAATATTAGTAAATTTAGAGTATTGTGGAATGCGTGTCCATTGAGGCGCATAATGGTGCCAGAACGCTGAGTTCATATTGAGGGGGTGTCGATTATGTCCCGTGGTCTGACNNATAAGCCATCGAAGAAAACAAGTTGTTATTAGAAGGAGTCATTTGCGTTGTAGCTCTTTTTTCGTGCATGACGGCTACATAATTGGAAGCATCCAGAAGGAGGCAAACAGATCAGTACTGGTGTGAGGTCATTACGGAATTTCTTCCTTCTGAGGTACATAATGGTGCCAGAACGGTGGGTTGATGTTGAGGGGGTATCGATTATGTCCCGTGGTCTGACCTGGATTGCCCTAGCGATCTGTCTGGTGCTTCATACGACTCATTGTGCCGCGTCCACGGAGAACGTCAGCGAGTTCATCTCAGTTCTGGAGGAGAAGGGTTTCACAGTTCAGGAAGGCAGAGTGAGCAAGCTCAATGTTCTGGAGTTATGCAGCGCAGGCTATGTCAACTACTGCTTCGGCAACAACGCAGGATTCCCATACGCTGTCTACATAGTCCCCCCGTCTCCCGGACAAGACCCGTCACCGCTTCAGGCCCCTCCTACAGGATATGACCCTGACTCGCCCGATAACTACCCTGCCAACCTGGGCACCATCCCAGCAGGAATGACGTACAAGCTACGGCCGGACGAGGCGATTGTCCTCATCGGAACCACACCTCCTGAGGCCCGCTACTTCAGCTTCCGGAGCTATCTCGGGTTTGTCCAAAATAAACCAGGGAAAGACTATGCAGGCACGCCGACTTTCGGCGATGATGAAATCGGATGGTATCACAGGATATACTGTAGCTTGGGTGATCCGCTGAATCACCTGAATATGTGGACGAGCAATACGCCCGGAGGTGCGGCCGGAAATGCTTTCAACAGCGCTACTGTCCTCATTACCACTGCTGACAAGGGCGTAAACCGGATGATGCGAGATGCGCTCATCGCAGCCGGATACAGTCCGGATATCATCAACGATGACAATATCCCCCCGGCCCTCGTCGACATGGGGCTCGAAAAGGGGAAAGACACGTTTCTGATGGTCGTAAGGGCTGCGCTATGGGATGAACCTGACAAAGGCCGGGATTACATTGATAACCCCGGGGGCTACCTGCGGGTGTTCCGCATAACGCCGAACACGCCCATGGACACAGAGGAGCCTTGGCCAGTGCCTGCCCTCAAAGTGAGGGAGACCGGGGTTTCCGAGTATAAGATCATCCCGAACGCTGCGGCAGACCTGGAACACCTGAGGCAAGAGATAATCCGAAGACACGGCAGCCAAGGACTCAGGCAGGTGCACCTCGACACGAACATCTGGCTCCCTGAGGGGTACATAGGCATATTCCGCGATGTCGACCTTCTCGCAGAAGACAGAGACACCACATATCTGCGCACTGAGTTCTTCCAACTGGCCGGTGATGATGACTTCGTGGTTGTATACGGCATAAACCACGAGCAAACCGGGAAAGCGATATACAGCAACTTCAGCTTCTACGGCGTGGATCTGCTCAACGGCGTAGCCGGAACCAGCAGTCGAGAATATGCGAACTCTGCTGCCGACTACTTCCCTCCGGGTTACGAGAACGCAAAGTACTACTACGTGTACAAGAT
>DGZL01000014.1:5451-8356 GCA_002398515.1 Firmicutes bacterium UBA4981 | reverse complement strand
GCCCAAGACGGTGAACCGTGCGTCGTGGTGCCATACAGCACAGGCAATCCCTCGGGGAAGGCTTTCGGAGTTGATAACAATAAGGACGCTTTCATTGCTTTCAGAGCATACATCGATGTGAACACCCAAGTAGGGCCGTCTCTCTTCGAGCTGATCTGGGATCGCGCTATTCTGTTCACTGAGGGTTGGTGACCGGAGGATCATTACAAGGCTCTATACGTGTGATCGCGTGCTCGTAAAGGCACTCGGCGGGGCTACGGACATGATCATTAACCCACTCGATCACGAATGACCAGTACCGCTCGAGTGTCCTTCTTCTCAATGGATTTTCCGGTGGATATCGCCTAAAGCGGGCTACCATCAAGCGGGAGAAGAACCGATTCTCCCCAGCTTCTTGTTTATGGTATCGATATCAAAGGCTTTTGGTTCAAAGTCTTTGCCTAACCATTCAACAGTTTCAGCGTGCATTTGGGAATCAGGATCAGCAAGTGCCTCAAGATGGGCGTAGTACCCGTGAATTCCACCGCTATCCTCGAACGGGGCTGCTTGTCTGCCTCCTGTGCATACCGGATAGCGCATTTTTTCGTTGCGGGGAAGGGTTTTTTCTACGGCAATCTTATGGACCCAATTATCCCCGAAATCATAGACGTACCAAAACTTGCCGTTTGAGGCTGCATTAGCCTCGGCAATGGTCACATCAAATTCATCAACGAGGCTTCGATGGCCCCATGTACCATCTGAATCCAATATAGGGCCTATCGCCACATCACTGACACTGAACTCATGCATGTGGTAGCCTTCCCAGCCCATCACCGCCTGGATAATCCCATGAAGGTGGGCAAGGGTAAAGTGGCCCGGCACAAGGACTCTACGCCATATGGGCGGACGGGCGCCCTCCAAGTCTATTCTCAACTGATACACAGGACCATCGGGAGTGGCAGGCGCAATGCCTCGAAACGGGTTTTCCCGGGGGGACGTGTCGTCTTCAAAAGGTGCGATTTGATCCAAAGTCCGGAGAAACATTTGCCCAATATCCGGATCCACCTCTTTCAGGGCGTCTAACGCATGTTGTAGGCTGTCGGGGTCGTCGCTTGCAAACACAGCCTCTATAAGATCGTTCATACAGCCATCGTTTGTCGGGTCATCTAACACAGCGATGACCAACGCGGAAATCGCTTTATCAGGATTGTCGAGGTAATGAAGGTACAGCGTTCCAAGGCTATATGCGTCCTCAGGGGATTCCGAAATATGCTTCAAGGCGGAATCGGCAGCCTTGACTGCATCTTTGACACGCCCGAGCTGGAAAAGGGAGATCGCGCGGCCTACATTTACGGCTGGGTGTTTCTTTTCAATGAACCAAGCCTTCTGGAAAGCGGAAAGAGACTCTTCCCACTCCTCCATGCGAGCAAGACACCTACCGATATACACATGCGCCATGTAATCCTGGGGGTTAAGGTCTGTGACTTTCTTGAGTCTATCAATGGCAGCGGGATAATCCTCCATCCCGAAGAGGGCCAAACCTAAGATGCGATGTGCCATTTCGTCGCTATCGTCCGCCTTTATCGCCATTTTGGCAGTATTGGCAGCCTCTTCACAGTCTCCTATCATCGAGAACCCGCCGGCTATGCTCGTCAAAATCTCCGAATGATCGGAAACCATCGCCCGGGCACGCCTGAGCGCGATACCGGCGGGTTCACGCCTTCCTGACATAGCATAAAACAAGCCTGTTTGCAGTAGCTCAACGTCATCCTCGGTAATCTGCGCTAACAGCAGGTGGAGTGTATCAATGGCACATTCTGTATCTCCGCTGAAATAGAGTGTGGAAGCGAGACCAAGCAAGGTTCTGGGATCCGGCGTTTTTTGGGATCCAAGTTGGGTCTCAAATACAGACTTAGCGCGTTCTAGTTGACCTCCGGCAATCAGGGAAAAAGCGTTTTGGATATTATGTTCTGTTTGCTGGTGGACCCTTTTCTTTCGTGCCACGTATCATTCTCCTAACTTGTGCATCCTATCGGACAGGCGCAAAGGCCGAGCCGATGGCATGGGTTCATAGAGACTAAGAATAACTCGGGGCGCATTGATTCATTCCACCCCTATCCCTTCTTTTGTAGTGATTATAGCTTACCTGTGCTAATCCGTAAAGCGTACTGACAGCATGCGCCCTAACGAAGCAATGCAAAAGAACGGCAGGGTGCTTAGTAAGGAGGGCTTATCAGTTGGGGACGAGGCGACTATGAGCCCAAAAGGGCAGACTGTTTTCCGTCGGCTGTTCCGCAATGTATTGCAACGGGTAGCAGTATGGAGTCCGTCCACACTGCTGTGATGCCCAAGCCACACCGAGTTCGGAGATGATGGTCCTTCAGGGTGTCAGCCTTCCGCGTCTATCTGCTTCAACCTGCGCCATAGAGTAGTCTTGCTGATGCCGAGGCGACGCGCGGTTTCAGCCTTGTTGCCCTCCGCTTCTTCCAAGGTTCGGAGGATGGTTTCGGTTTCAACCTGCCTTAGGTTGGAGTCCCCAAGCGCCCCGTCAGCGGCTCTTGCTGAGGTTCGTGCCACCGCCGCGTTTGTGACTGCGGGCTTACTTCCCCCCTGTGGACTGCGTTCCCTTGAGGCAGCGTATCGCGCGAGGATCCTGTCCACCTCGGTTCGCATCACTGGTCGGCGTTCTTCACCTACTGCTACGAGCTGTTCGATGGTGTTTTCCAGTTGACGCACATTTCCCGGCCAGGAATAGTCCTCCAGGACAGTCAGGGCTCCGGAGGAAAAACGCCTGGGTTGTCGCTGCGATCGCGCCGCGACTGAGCGCATCAAGTGTCCTGCCAGCAAGGGGATGTCTTCCGGCCGTTCTCGCAACGGCGGTATCTGCAGGTTCAGCACGCTCAGCCTGTAGAACAAGTCGTCACGG
>DGZL01000014.1:0-5235 GCA_002398515.1 Firmicutes bacterium UBA4981 | reverse complement strand
GCAATAACCCGTACATCGATTGGAATCACCTTAACGCCGCCCACACGCATAGTCTCCCTTTCCTGCAACACGCGGAGAAGCCTCGCTTGCAGGGGCCCTGACATCTCGCCGATCTCATCGAGGAACATGGTGCCCCGGTGGGCCACTTCGAACAGTCCTGGCTTGCCTGACCGGCGTGCGCCGGTGAAAGCGCCCGGTGCATAGCCGAAGAGTTCACTTTCAAGAAGGGTTTCAGGTATTGCTGCGCAATTTACGGCTACGAACGGCCCACTTCTGCGTGCGCTGGCCGAGTGAATTCCATGGGCGAAGAGTTCCTTGCCTGTGCCAGTTTCACCTTCAATCAGCACGGTAGAGTCTACCTTAGCGAAACGCTCAGCCAGTTCAACCGCTTCCGCCATTGCGGAGCTCGCGCCCACAATATCGCTTAGCCTATGCTTTGACATGTGGCCGGTGTCGCGCACCTCTTCCCGTACGATGCGTTCAAGCTCGCGTATTTGGGTCACATCGTCCAAGCTGAACACCGCCCCTACTACGCGATTATCCACCACTATGGGCTCGCTCCTGGCCAGCACTGTGAGGGATCCCAATTTTTCCACCCATTCTCCTTTGGATTCACTGTCCACACGCAACCCGTCGATCTGTTCCGATTTGAGGATTGTGGAAATGTGCCGTCCTATGGCCTGCTCAGAACTGATTCCCACCATGCCTTCTGCAGTCTGGTTGAAGTGGGTTATGGCACCGTCGGAATCCACTGCCACGACTGCGTTGGTCACCGAAGAAAGTATCGCTTTGAGCCGCTCGGCGCGTTCTGTCTCGCGCCATCTGGCATTCAGGACTGATCGAGCTTCGGCAAGCGCATCGTGAACCGCCTCTCTGCCCGAGCTCAGCGGTACGAACGGGAGTCCCATCTCTGCCGCTCTGCGCTGGACCAGGTTCCACCCTACGATGGCGCCAACACCTTTCTCTCTCAAGGATCTGATGGCTAAGCCGATCTCTTCCCACGATTCGGCAAAACGAGTGGACACTTCCATCCCAAGCAAACCGCCGAGCCCGTCCATCCACCGTATCATGTCATCAGATCCCACAATTCCCACGTGGTTGGCGTGACGCTTGGCGGCAAGCAGCGCCCGCACTGCGTCGTAGCCGGTTACCTTCACTTGTATGACAGGAATGGACATGCCGGCGCCGGACATGATGCGCGACGTTGTCCCTCGACTGACTATTGCGCCGAAACCCTGCCTGTCGGCGTCATGAGTCATCTCCAGAGCGTTCATGGGGTTGCCCATCACAATTTCGACCTTCATCGTGTCCTCATTGCCGGACGCGACTTCCCTGGCGATGTTGGCGAGTTCATCGTTAGTAGCCACAAACAGGATCGCGTTCGATGACAACATGTCTACTCCCTCCCGTAGTCAAGTCGATGTGGTACGCTTTATCGAACCGAAACAGACACCCTCTTCGTCCATAGTATCATATTGAACCCGTGAACGGTTCATTGTGAATTATCAAACGCCTTTTTTTACCTGACGTCTTTGAAAACCGGCTCTATCTCGGGTCGCGCGTTTGGCACGTTTCGTGCATGTATACTATGGTGAATAGACACCAGTGGTATGTAGCAACGGTTCAACGGCCGTGAACCACAGAAGCTAATCCATCGTGTGGACGGAGGGATGATTCTTGGACGGCGTGATAATTCCCAGATGGGAATGGCGCACCTTCGCAGAGGATTTGGAGGCCGAGGGTGCCAGAGTATTGACTCATGGCGAGGCCAGGTTGAAAGAAAGCAAAGAAGTGTACATCCTATCGCGTAGAAGCAACGAGAATACCAAGATACGTGACGGGCTCATGGACGTCAAGTCGCTGCAAGCTGTAAACGACGATGGGCTGGAGCAGTGGCGTCCTATCATGAAGGAGGAGTTCCCCCTTACTGTGGAGACCCTTATAAGATTGCTGGGTGTCTTGCAGGTTTCCGCCCCGACGGATCTAAGGTCAGTGTATACCTATGATGAGTTCCTTGAAGATATCGTGAATTCTCATCCGGATCTTGTGGCGGTAGACGTCAGCAAACGGAGACAAGGGCTGATTATCAATGAATGCATTACCGAGTTTGCTATGACGGAGTTCAACTCTATTCCTTTACAGACTATTTGCGTGGAACATGCGGATCCTACCCTTGTGACGGAAACCGTGCGGCAGCTTGGGCTGGATTCCTTCGCCAACATCAACTATATAGCGGCGATGAAACGCGCTGTGGGGATGGATTAGATGGACAGAAGAGCAGTAATCGACATAGGAACGAACTCCATTAAGCTATATGTCGCCGAACGCGCGCCCGATGGGAGCCTCGGTAGCATCATCGACAGGAACAACATAGCCCGGCTGGGTGAAGGCATGGACGACTCAGGCATTCTCAAGGCGGAGGCAATCGAGCGCAACGCGCGGGCAGTGGCCGGCTTTGTTGACCTTGCACGGGCGAATGGGGCGGGGGAGATTGTGGCTGTTGGCACCATGGCTCTCAGGACTGCGAAGAACGCAGCAGACTTTGTCTCCGCGGTACAGAGCCTGTCAGGCATTGGGGTGCAGGTGATCCCAGGTGAGGAAGAGGCCGAGCTTGCATATCTTGCAGTTCTATCAGGCATTGGCGCTTCAGTGGGGCGACTGGTCGTTTGCGACGTTGGGGGCGGGAGCACGGAGTTCATTTTTGGAGGAGAAGCAGGCATCGATCGCAGGTTCAGTCTCAACCTCGGAGCAGTCAAGGTCTCCGATGAGTACCTTTCATCAGACCCACCCGGCTCTGAGCAGGTGAAGGCTGCAACCTCGTTTGTGCTTGACGCGCTTACAGCGAACCGCGTTGATGCTGAACTGCCGATTGACAGGCTGATCGGCATCGGCGGAACCGTAACGTCCATGGGTTCAGTCAAGCTCAAGATGGAGCGGTACGACCCCGACCTGATACAGGGTGCTGCCCTTACCCGGGATGATGTGGACGGGCTGATTACACTGTTCCGCTCGATCCAGCTGGATGACCGGCGGAAGATCGTAGGACTCCAACCCAAGCGCGCCGAAGTGATCATCGGTGGCGCCTGCATAGTCAGGGGCATCATGGAGTGTTTAGGTGTGGCTGAGCTTACTATGAGCGATCGAGGCCTGAGGCATGGCCTCATGTTTCGGCTGTTTCAGCGGTAGTATCCGGCTCTCAACCTGTGTGAGCCAGAGAAATTAACTTGGGAGGTTAGTTAGATGAACAACAACCGTGTGCGTATGCTGTTCGTGACACTGGCTGCTGTGCTCATTTTGTCGTTCGCGGCAGGCGCGGCTGCCAAAAACCCATTCCCCAGTAAGCCCATTAGAATTATCAATTATGTTGCGCCTGGCGGGCTCATGGACGTCACTACGAGGAAGTTCACTGATGTGGCGTCCAAGTACACTGATGCAGTGTTCGTAGTTGAGAACCGTACCGGAGCAGGCGGTCTGATCGGCGCTGAATACGTGCTGGGGCAGCCGGCTGATGGCTACACCATCTTTGCACCTACAACATCAGTGGTGGTCCAGGTAGTGGCTACCGGAAGCGATGTTGATAAGTACATATGGGGCTTTGATTGGGTGTCTATGCTCATGAAGGATCCGGAGTGCATTATCTCCAACGTCAAGCTGCCCATCCACGACTGGGCCGATATTGTCAAGGATGCAAAGGCCAAGGGCGGTGACCAGATCTGGGTAGGCCCCTCAACCGGCGGAAATGATCACCTGATGGCTATGAAGGTATGGGACAAGGCTGGGATCTCTGCGATGTGGATCCCGTTTGAGAGCGGCCCCAAAGCCATGGCTGCACTCATGGGCGGGCAAGGTGTCGCTTATGTAGGGAACCCGGCAGACACCACGGGCAGGCCTGACCTGATAGTGTGTGCAGTGTCTTCAGACGAGAGGCTCCCACAGTATCCTGATGCTCCTATATTCAAGGAACTTGGGGTGCCCGACCTCGACGACGAGATTATGTGGAGAGGATTTTCGGTCAAGAAAGGTACGCCGCCTGAGGCCGTCGCCTGGCTGCAGGACTTAGTGGAGAAGGTGGCAAATGATCCTGAGTGGAAGACTTTCTTTGAAGAGCAGGCTATTGAAGTAGTGGCATACAGGACGGACGAGTTTACCAGGATCGTGAAGAAGAACGTGGAAGACGCTGAGAAATACTTCAAGCAGTTCGGGATAATCAAGTAGTTCCGACGGATCGGAGGAATGGCTGTGGAGTCGTTTTCCTCATGGGTTGCGGGACCGGGGCAGACTATCCTGCCCCTTGCCGCAGCATATATTGTGGCAGTTGTGTGGATCTTTGTCCTTAGAGGCCCCATGAAACAATTCGCGGGAAGGATCACGCTGGATACCGGTCTGGCGGCTACAGGTTTCTTGGCATTTGTCCTGACCTATGGCTTTCCCAGCATGAGTTTCAAAGGCGTAGATGCCGCACTGGTGCCCAGGGTGTGGGCGAGCCTGTTGGTGGCGCTGGCCGTGGCCAGGCTTGTTTGCGGACTTACAGGGAAGGACTCGCCTGATCCTGCAACCGGCAGGCTGGATAAGGTGTTTTTGCTCATGGCCTTGCTTACCTTGAAGTTCATCGGTATTACGTGGGTAGGATACTTCATTTCGGCTGGGCTGTTCGTGTTCATCTGTGGGTTACTGCTAGGCTATAAGAGTCTTTCAAGCCTGGCGCTGGTTGCAGGGGGCTGGGTGGCTTTCTCGTACTTCATATTCTACAGGCTGCTGGCTGTTCCGCTACCCACGGGCCTACTGTTGACGGCTATATTCAGATGATGACGCGGGAGGACGAGATATCGTGCAGGACTTGATCGGATTGTTGAGAGCAGCGGGGTCACTTATGAGTCTGCAACCGCTTTTTGTGATAACCATGGGCACCGGCTTGGGCATATTGGCAGGCGCGATGCCGGGGGTGTCCCCGTCGATGGGTGTTGCATTGATGGTTCCATTCACCTACGCAATGAACCCGTCGATGGCCCTGGTATTCCTATCGGCCATGTACTTGGCAGCCAACTACGGTGGTTCGATAACAGCGGTTACCATAAATACGCCGGGGACACCATCGGCAGTGGTGACTGCGTTTGATGGATACCCCATGGCCAAGAAGGGCAGAGCCGGGGAAGCGCTCGGGGTGTCGCTCGTGGCATCCGTTGTGGGCGGCGTCGTAGGTGTTATCGTACTGATACTGTTTTCGGGACCCCTGGC
>DGZL01000012.1:4161-4316 GCA_002398515.1 Firmicutes bacterium UBA4981 | reverse complement strand
TTTTACGGTGGCGATGACTACGACATAGCAGGGTTCGCAGTAGGCGCAGTCAAAAGGTCAAAGGTTATTGACGGCAGCACAATTCAGTCAGGGGATATTCTCATAGGTTTAGCGTCATCAGGCCTTCACAGCAACGGGTTTTCCTTGGCTCGCCA
>DGZL01000012.1:2969-3936 GCA_002398515.1 Firmicutes bacterium UBA4981 | reverse complement strand
TGTCTCAGTCTTTCAGATGAGCCGAGAGAACTGGGACGTCCTCTTGTGGAAGAGCTCCTCGAACCTACCGTGATCTATGTAAAATCCATCCTCAACTTGGCTGAGGCTGTGAAAATCAGGGGTCTTGCTCATATCACAGGAGGCGGGCTCATTGACAATCCCCCGAGGATGCTGCCCCCTGGTTTGGCCATCCGGGTGGATCTGGGATCATGGCATGTTCCTCCAATCTTCAATTTTCTGCAACAACTTGGCAATGTAGAGGACCATGAAATGAGACGCACTTTCAACATGGGACTTGGCTTTATTGTGGCGGTGAGGCCGCATGATGTGGACTTGGCCTTAGAGACCCTTATTGCTTTAGGCGAACGATGCTGCGTGGTAGGCCAGGTGATCCCCGGCAACGGGGAGGTGTTATTCGTTAATGAATAGCGCTCTACGACGGGAATCCCGGATTGTCGCTTTGGCTTCAGGGAGAGGGACGAACCTTCAGGCCATAATTGATGCAAGTGAGTCAGGGAGGCTGTCCGGAGAAGTTGTGGGACTTATCTCTGATAATCCTAATGCCGCTGCACTTAAGCGAGCCCGGCGCCATGGAATACCCGAAGTTGTGGTGGAGCGCAGATCATACCCTTCCAAGAGAGACTTTGACCGCAAACTTGCAGAGGCGGTAAGGCAGTTCGCGCCTGACCTTATAGTCCTTGCAGGGTTCATGAGGCTCTTAGGGAGAGATTTCCTTGACGAGTTTCCGGGAAAAGTCATTAATATCCACCCTTCACTCCTTCCTTCTTTTCAAGGCCTGGACGCCCAGAAACAGGCTTTGGAGTACGGGGTCAGATATACAGGTTGCACAGTGCATTTCGTGGATGAAGGGACTGATACAGGCCCTATAATCGGTCAGAGGGTGGTTCCTGTGATGCCTGACGATACAGAGGATACCCTTGCAGCCAGGATCCTAGTTGAAGAACAC
>DGZL01000012.1:0-2714 GCA_002398515.1 Firmicutes bacterium UBA4981 | reverse complement strand
GGAAGAAAGGTCATCATGTACGGAGGCTGATGAAATGGCAAAACCAAAGGCAATCATAAGTGTTTACGATAAGTCCGGCGTGGTGGAATTCGCGCAGGCTCTAGCAGACCTGGGCTTTGAGATCCTGTCTACAGGGGGAACTGCAGCAGAACTCTCTAAGGCAGGAATTCCTGTGACTTCGGTGTCCGAGGTTACAGGGTTCGCCGAGATTCTAGGGGGTAGAGTAAAGACCCTGCACCCGGTGATACATGCAGGGATACTTGCTCGCGCAACCCGCGAGCATCAAGAAGAGCTGGAGCGCCATGGGATCGACCCTATCCAACTTGTGGCAGTGAACCTATACCCATTTGAGAAAACCATAGAGAAACCCGGTGTCACCTTGGAAGAGGCGGTCGAGAACATCGACATTGGCGGGCCGACTATGGTGCGGGCGGCTGCGAAGAACCATGAGCGTGTCACAGTGGTGACAGATCCCGGTAGATACAGTGAGATTATTTCGGAGCTTAGGTCAAAAGGCGAAGTGTCAAAGGCGACACGGGCAAGGCTGGCTGCTCTGGCCTTCCGGCATACTTCTCAATATGATGCTGCGATTACGGTCTACCTTAGCAAGCATCTGCCGGACACCGCCGATGTGGAGCATCGTGTCGAAGCCGTGGACGAGCCCAAGAGCCCCTTCGGTCCTACAGTATGTGTCAGTGGGACGAAGGCTTTTGACCTGAGATACGGTGAGAACCCTCACCAGATGGGGGCGTTCTATGCAATCGGCGATCCTCCGTACTCAGGTATTGCCGGCGCCGAGTTGCTCCAAGGCAAGCCCCTGTCGTTTAACAACCTGCTCGACGCTGATGCAGCCCTCAGGATCATGCGGGAATTCAGAGAAGAGCCTGTTGCAATCGTTATTAAGCATACGAACCCCTGTGGTGTCGCAGTGAGAAGTAATCTGGAAGACGCTTACGTCAAGGCTCGTGAGGCTGATCCTGTATCCGCATTCGGAAGCATAGTCGGTTTGAACGGGATTGTTTGCCGTGATACAGCCACAAGAATCGTGGAAACCTTTGTTGAAGCGGTTCTGGCAAAAGGTATCACAGACGAAGCCCTAAGTGTGCTCGCCAAGAAGCCTAACCTTCGAGTTCTTATCCTTCCTCGGAATTTCGAAGACGATCTCCCCAAGATTGATGTCAGGTGGGTGGACGGCGGGTTCATTGCGCAGAGCCCGGATATCCCACAAGACCTTGATATTGCGTCTCTTAAGGTCGTGACTGAGCGGCGTCCTACAGAACAAGAAGCCAGGTCGCTCCTGTCAGCGTTCAAAGTAGTGAAGCATGTCAAGTCCAACGCAATCGTGTTCTGGAAGGATGATGCTACTATCGGCGTTGGAGCAGGCCAGATGAACCGTGTAGGGTCAGTGAAGATAGCAGCGGAGCACGCAGGTGTCAAGGCTCAGGGTGCGGTTATGGCGTCAGATGCCTTCTTCCCGTTCAGAGATGGTATAGACGCTGCTCGAAAAGCAGGCGTAACCGCTATCATACAACCCGGTGGATCAATTCGAGACAAGGAAAGCATAGACGCTGCCAATGAACATGGGATGGCCATGGTATTTGCAGGTATTCGCCATTTTAGGCACTAATGACGATTCTGTTTGTTGCCCGCGCCAAGTCTCCTGAAGGTATGTGGATGGCTGTGGGCAGAACTAATGCAGTAAGAATTGGCGGAGATGCATGGTAGGCTAGGATGTATGGCAACCTATTTGAACTACGAAACAGGTGCTTGACTCAGGCGCTGACCTTAGGAGGGAGACCAGTGAAACGAGATAATCTTCGCATACTAGTGATTGGCGGGGGCGGGAGGGAACACGCCCTGGTTTGGAAGCTGAAGGCCAGCCCCCGGGTGTCCCGGGTGTATGCAGCGCCGGGGAATCCCGGTATGCACGGCCTTGCTGAATGTGTTTCTATTTCTGTAAATGACGTGCATCAGCTGGCCTGTTTCGCCCTGCAAAACCATGTGGATCTTGCTGTTGTCGGTCCTGAAGCGCCGCTTGCTCTCGGTGTGTCCGATGAATTTGCGCGTCTCGGCATGCCTGTATTCGGTCCGACTAGGGCTGCAGCATCTATTGAAACCAGCAAGGTTTGGGCAAAGCAATTCATGAGCAGGCACCGAATCCCCACTGCCGACTACAGTATCTTCAGAGACGTAGATGCAGCTAAACGTTATGTCCGGGCACACGGAAGCCCTGTGGTGGTAAAGGCGGACGGACTTGCAGCAGGGAAAGGGGTAGTGGTTGCCCACACTCCGGACGAGGCTGAGCAGGCAGTGGATACCATCTCGCACTTTGCTGAGGACGCTGAGATTATTGTTGAGGACTGCCTTATTGGCCGTGAGGCGAGTTTCTTAGTGATCACTGACGGCATATCTGTTCTTCCGCTTATCAGCGCAAAAGATCATAAGCGCGCCAAAGACGGGGACAAAGGACCGAATACCGGTGGCATGGGTGCGATCGTTCCTGCTCCTGGGTTTGATGCCTCTCTTGAGGCGGAGATTCTGGAGGAGATTATAATGCCTGCGATAAGAGGCCTTTCTGCTGAGGGACGTCGTTACGTCGGAGTCCTTTACGCAGGGTTGATGCTGACGTCCCAGGGGCCGATGGCGCTGGAGTTTAACGCCAGGTTCGGTGACCCGGAGACGCAGGCGATCCTACCGATGATGGAATCAGATCT
>DGZL01000009.1:4888-6560 GCA_002398515.1 Firmicutes bacterium UBA4981 | reverse complement strand
CGCGGGTTGCCTTGACAAAATCCGGCCCGTAGGCTAGTGGCCGCATTTTGACACCCCTCGTTGCAATCACCGACCTCAGAAAACGTACGTACCGTGCGGGGCCACCCAGGACAATCGGAAAACGAGCTAAAACTAATGAACTCATACTTAGTGGGCAGCGATTGCTTCTTCAAGGACTCTGCCCATTGAGTCAGAGGGCTGCCTTACACCTAATAAGTGGGATATGGTTGGCGCTACATCAATGATAGCTGCAGGCTTATCCACAACAATACCCTGCCTGATACCTGCCCCGGATAGGAGCATGAAAACTTGACGTGACGACCTGTCACCGGAGTTATGCTGTCCTCCTACCCTTAAGAGAAGATCACTCGGGCCGAAGTGGTAAGGAGGTTCAGCCCATATAACCAGAGAGCCTAAGTTCGGATGAGCGCCTGCCTTGGCCAGCTCGTGTAGGGACATATATCCCCCAAAGTACGGCTTCCCCTGTAATGCTTCAACAATCTCGTTATACTCACGTACAGTAACATCCCACCTGAAATAGAACTGCAGAGAGAGATCCCCTCCCACCAGGACTATGTCTGTACGCGGAGACGCCTTTTCACCCGCAGAAAGAATCTCCGCAGTGTAACCCAACGCGCCCAGAGTCTCTAGGACGTCAGGCAGGCTTGTCTCCCCTTTGAAATGGGACATCCCATGATCACTCGTAAGGATTATTGCAGTTTGGTCCAGGATCCCTAAGTCGCTAAGCGCATCTACAAGAAGCCCCAGCCCTGAATCCATATATACGAGTTTCCTGATGAGGTTCGCCTTCCATGCTTCGTAGTTAAGGGCAAGGGAGAAACCGTAGCTGATCCCCGGATTGTGGCCGGTTGCATCCAAGTCGTCAGCGTATATAGCCAAAAACCTGGGAATCTCAGGGACGATTACTCTTTGCCCATCGCCTGTCTTAACTCCCTCTTGCTTGAGGATCTTTATGGCTTCAGCGACTCTGTTATGCCATGACCCGGAAGGCTGCACGTATAGATGACGAGGATCATCAACCCATGTACCACGGCCTTCAAGCGCAAACTGCTGGACAGAAGCAGATGAAAGGCCGCTTTTGGCTACTACCTCCGCGATTGTCTCAGATGGGTTTTCCCGATTCATCTGCTTCACGACGTTTTCAAGAGGATCGTAATAGAGGTGGGTATTGCCGTGCACTGCGGGCCAAGCACCCGTGACGATACTGGTTTGCATGGGAACTGTTGTCCCGGGAAATCCGTTGTGTGCGTCGGTAAATAGGGCACCCCTTGAGGCAAGGTAGTTTAGGACAGGAGTCCCAGGCCCGCTTGGACTGTTCGCCCATTCATAATACCGGTAAGCAAACCCGTCCCAATTTATGTATATTACGTAAGTCGCGCCTGGCGCGTGCGGAACTTTGCAGTTTACCCCCGGCTGTTCCTCGAGTTTAACTCTGTCATCCCCTACTTTCGCGCTATGACTTGCCATGCCATTATTATTCATTTGGTCATGTCCACGTACGTAAGACGAATACACGGGAACAGAACCCCGGCTACCAAACCTTATACCCGGTACTGCACTGGTCAGGATCACACCCGTTATGAGCATGAAAAGCGCGACAGAGAGTTCCAATGTCTTCCGTGTCAATAGCTGTCCCCCTCAGGAGAGATCA
>DGZL01000009.1:0-4592 GCA_002398515.1 Firmicutes bacterium UBA4981 | reverse complement strand
CGGGAGACCACTTCCCATCGGCTGGCAGAGAAAGGTCTCGAGACCCTCTGCGTCGAAGTTATAATATTGGTAAACCCGGGCATTACATCAGCGTAACGCAAATAGGACATCACCGCTAACACAATGCTAATCAGAGGAGGTTCGCAATGTGCACACAGTAGCTATTTGGGGCGCGGGTTCGATGGGAAGGACTCATGCTAACTGCTACAAGCAATGCGATGAAACTCACGTAAAGTATGTAATTGACAGCGACACCGAAATAGCGCATGATATCGCGGCTTTGTGCGGAGCCATACCCCAGGCCCATCCCGAGGCAGCCCTCAAAGACCCGGAAGTCGACATCGTTGACATCTGTCTCCCTACATACCTCCATAGAGAGTGTGTGGAAAAGGCTGCGTACGCAGGTAAACATGTTTTTTGCGAAAAACCCATTGCCCTTAGTTGCGATGACGCTATGGCAATGACAGAGACATGTAAATCAAACAACGTGAAGTTTGGCATCGGTCATGTGCTCCGTTATTTCCCAGAGTATGAGATGGCCCATGACATGATAATCTCAGGGAGGCTCGGCAAGATCGGCGTAGTTCGAATGTCGCGTACAGGGCCTTTCCCCAGAGGCTGGAAAAACTGGCACTCAGACAGCAATCGCTCTGGCAGTCTCCTCCTGGATCTCTCCATACATGACTTCGACTTTCTCGCTTGGTGCTTCGGCGATGTAGAGCGCGTATTCGCGCGTTGCGCACGACATGATAGGCCTCTTGAATATGCGTTGGCTGTTGTCCGCATGAAATCAGGTGTAATAGCCCATGTTGAAGGGAGCTGGGCTCATCCGGCTCAGTTTTCCTATGAGTTCGAGGTGTGTGGCAGCCTTGGGATGATAGAGTTCGACAGCTGTAAAACACAGCCTCTTACAGTCCTTGCAGAAAGCGTGCAAACCGGCAAGCCGGGGGTAGCAGTCCCTGAAAGCCCTCTTAAGGATAAGCATCCATATCTCAGACAGCTCCGGGAATTTCTGGCCTTTGTTGACGGCAAGATAACGCCCAGAGTGGCACCGGAAGATGCAGTGAAAGCGCTGCGAATAAGCCTTGCAGCAATTAAGTCAGCAAGAACAGGAGAGGTGGTGCCTGTATGACCGAAACAGGACACGTCCGAGAAGATAGGATACGCATCGGCATAATAAGCTTTGCGCATATGCACGCAGCGAGTTACGTTTTTGCGCTCAGCCAAATCCCTGACGCGGAATTAGTAGGCATCTATGACAACGACAGGGAGCGCGGTCTTGCCGCAGCAGCCATGTATCACACTGATTACTATCATTCTCTCAGTGACCTTCTGGATACTGATGTCCATGGGGTTATTGTATGTTCTGAGAATGTAAGGCACAAAGATGAATGTATCAGGGCAGCTCAAGCCGGCAAGCATGTCCTGTGCGAAAAACCTCTGGCGACCACCTCTGAAGACGCTACGGCCATGCTCGATGTGTGCGAAAATAAAGGCGTCATTCTTGCCACTGCATTTCCTGTTAGGCATGCGCCCCCTGTCGCACGGGCCAAGGAAGTCATTGACAGAGGTGAGATAGGACAGGTACTAGCGGTAAATGCCACTAATCACGGTAGGATGCCGGGCGGATGGTTCATTGACCGGGAGCTGTCAGGCGGTGGCGCGGTGCTTGATCATACTGTCCATGTGGCGGATCTTCTCAGGTGGTTCTTGAGAGATGAGGTCAAAACCGTATACGCGGAAGTCGATACAAGGATGCACGATATTGACATTGATGATTGCGGGATGCTGCTAATGGAGTTTCACAGCGGGGTTTTCGCGACCCTCGACCCCAGTTGGTCCAGGCCGAAGGCTTACCCAACATGGGGAGATGTCACCATGGAAATTGTAGGCACTAAAGGTGTGATATCCTTAGATGTATTCGCGCAGGTGCTGGTGGAAGCCAACGACTCTGACCAACAGGTCCTCTACAGGAATTGGGGAGACAATATGGATCTACTGCTCGTTAATGATTTCATCCACGCCGTTCGCGAAGGAAAGGAACCCAAAGCAAACGGAGTGGACGGACTGAAGGCGCTGGAGGTTGCCCTTGCAGCATATGAATCAGCAACAAGAGGTCGGCCGGTGGAGTTAGGCTCTTGCCGTTTTCGGTAAGCGCTTTACATACCGGTTGATCAAGACATACCGGTTAATCAGGCGAATCCCCGAGCGCCATTTTTGCCGTGTATTTGGCAGTATCGCCATATCGGCCAGCTAAACTATTATGTCCCTCTTGTTCTATTGCCCCGCTTTGATAAGAGGCGACATATACTTAAGGGTTTGCTTAAACGCTCTTTCATAGTCAGGCATGTGCATCATTTCTGCTGAAAGGTATCCTTTATATCCGATATCCCATAGCGCACTGACAACTCCTTGGAAATCGAAGCATCCGAACCCGGGCGCCCATCGGATATTGTCTGCTATGTGAACATGCCAGACCCGATCTTGAGCCTTACGAAGCGGTTCAGTAAGACTGGACTCCTCAATGTTCATATGAAAAGTGTCTATCAAGAGGCCGACATTATCGTCCAGTCCGGACGCGACGGCGTATGCGTCCTCTATCGTGTTGAGCAGATCAATCTCATAGCGGTTAATAGGCTCCAGAAGTATCCTGACATTCTTTGGCTTGGCATAGGCTGATAGTTCAGAAAGTCCGTCCCTGATACGCTTAATGGCTTCATCATATGGAAGGCCGTCTGACATCTTACCCCGTATTAGCCCGACTATTACATCAGCGCCTAGAACCGCTCCCAAGTCTACATGGGCCTTCAGCCTCTCTATCGCTCCTTTTCTGTTCCGGGCGTCGGGATGAGCCAGACTAAGCCCTTCTTTGTAAGCAGCTCCCGTTCCGAGGGCCGGCACTTCCAACCCGTATGGCTCCAGCATTCGCGTAAGATTAGCTACATCAACATCCCGAGGATCCGCTATCGCAAGCTCGACTCCGTCAAACCCCACATCTCCGGCAAGCGCGACAGCATCTTGAAGAGGAATGTCAGCAGCAAGGGGCGTTGCCTTCGGGGTTGCATTAATGACAATAGAAAGTTTCATGTCCTAAGCCTCCTGATCCAATTTGCAGGCTCTATCTCCTGAACCTCTAGAGAATGTAGGCAATGCGCTTGTATAAGTTGTTACTTCCCTGTCCCATTGTGAATTCCTTCCTTTTGCCCGGTGAGAGCTTCAGCCTCAACAGCATCACTTTTCAAGACATCCACCTTTGCCAGGATGCGCTCCTTTTCAGGCCAGTTGGCACAAACCAGCTTGCCGTCGTTGAGTATCCTGAGATACCCCTGAACATCCACGGAAATTCGGTCATTGTTGGCCTTGAGCGTGTCAATAACCTCTTCCGTGACCTCACCGCACATTGAAGGTCCGATTACCGCCGCCTTGGCATAGATGTCCTTAACCTCTGCCGGCGTAAAAGGCCCTGCCGTACCGGTAACGTATATCACACGTTCATCCGGATTTGCCGTCGGATACACTAAGCGCAGACAAGTCGATTCCGGCGTATAAGTAACATATACGTCAACACCCAACTCTTCCAATTCATCAACAGTGGCACGGTCTTCCTGCGCTAATCGAGTGACAGCCGCGACCCTAAGGCCCATCCGGGCTGTGACATGAGCACCATAGTTGAAAGCGCCTCCGTTTACAAGCCTGGTTCCGGAAGAAGAAACAATAGTGTCTTTTGTATAATGGCCTATTAAGGCAATATCATATTGTGTCTTCATTTTTCGCCTCCGCCTTTTCTAATTAGCAAGCATGCATGCTATGCTATTGATGCCGGTTTCTATACAGGCTCTACTTTTTTACACTATGTCTTGGCCGTGAAACACGAATTCCCTCCTTCACCGAATATCTAAACTCACCTACCGTTCGTGCCTTAGCAGGCATTACGGAGACAGAGACACAATAATTACAAGGAGGAATTATGCAAGTCAAGTCGAATGGATAAGGTAAACATAAGTCATCAGACATCATAATGTCCGGAAGAAGCAAGGAAGGCGATAACCGAATGCACGCAGACAAGAATATATCCCTAAACTACAAACCCCTGTACGTTCAAGTAAAAGATAGATTACTAAATATGATAGAGACGAAAGAATTACGATTCGGCGAGAAACTCCCCTCCGAGCCGGACCTTGCAAAGATGTTTGGGGTAAGTAGATCCACAGTAAGAGAAGCAATTCGAGTGATGGCACAGGAAGGCGAGGTAATAGTCAGACACGGACTTGGCACATTTGTTGCCGGAAGTCCGGTTTATGTAAGGAGCGATCTCGGCGCGCTCAGGAGCATCACCTGGGCAATAAAGCAGCGCGGGTGGACTCCGGGAACAACATGCGCAAGAATGCATGAGGATGTGGCTGATAGTGAGCTTGCCGAGAAATTACAGATCGCTGAATCTGCGCCGATAATCTGTATCAAGCGGATCAGAACAGCAGATTCGACTCCGGTATTTTACTCCGTCCACAAGCTGTCCAAGGAAGCCTTTGGTAATAAGATTCTTAAGTGGAACATGGACGGCTCTTTCCTGGAATTCCTCAAATCTCAATGTG
>DGZL01000162.1:19439-19577 GCA_002398515.1 Firmicutes bacterium UBA4981 | reverse complement strand
ATGTCAAGGGCAGGATAGGCCCTCCCAAAAGTCGGTGGGGTGATCCGGGATAAGACAAAAGCATATAAGGGGACTCTCTCTAAAAACGTTTTATGTGGGGGAAAGGGGGTTCTATATGCTCTCTCATAGATGGGTAAG
>DGZL01000162.1:0-19129 GCA_002398515.1 Firmicutes bacterium UBA4981 | reverse complement strand
GTTGGCAACAGGCTCATTTACATAGCGGTTTCATCGTGTTATACTGACGATGTATGTTAATGCCGAACTCGGTTCAGACTTCTTCGGCCGGCGTAGCTCAATGGTAGAGCGGCGCACTCGTAATGCGCAGGTTGTGGGTTCGATTCCCACCGCCGGCTCCAGCTTTGTCCCTCCGGCGCTATTGCGTAAAATAGCAGCTATCCGGCATTTGCCTCCTTAATCTTCCACAGACGTTGCCATGCAAGTTCCGTGACAAAGTGGTAATCAAAAGCAAATTTCCCAACATTGGTCGATCTAAGCAGGAAAATCCAAAGACATGGCGAAATTTAGTGTTAGCAGTATTTGCTACTGTGTCGGGACAAGTGAATGAAGTCTTAGCCGATAAAGGCAAAGCTTTCCAAAGAAAGCGACGCAAAGCCATGGGTCTAAGGGTGGAATGCACCTATGACTGCCAGGTTGCCGGCGGGTTCAGACGTCGTTTGAAACTTCCAGTTTCATTCGTTGTATCAATCACCTGCTTGCAACCGGGAGGCAGGTGATTGAGCCTAAAGGGCTGGGAAAATACGACGTGTGCTAAGGGAGGTAAGACGTCATGAGAAGGTCACGGAGAATTATTGCCCTGACCACTGTGTTAATGATGGTGTTGTTTGTCGGTATCGCGCTGTGTGAAGCCGAAGAGGTAATTGTGTATGAACCCCCGTTGGATCCTGCTTCAGCTGACTTTATTGAGTGGAAAGTACAAGAGGCGAATGCAAAGATCTGGGAGACGTTTTATCAAGCTGAGAAAAAAGCAGAAGGTGCTGACGAGGCTGAAATTGGCGAAATAATCACATGGCTTGAAGGCAAGATTGAAGACATCGCCGACAGGACTATAGACTTTGCAGAAAGGCACGACGCAACTGTAGAGTGTGAACCTGAGACAAGATACATCGGTGGTCAGGAAGTTCTTGTCGATCCTATGAAGGTTGCAGGTCTCTAAGGCTCTATACGTGCAAACTAGGCATGCTCGGTAGGGGGGTTACATGAAGGGGGTTCATATCGGCCGGGAGTCTGATTTTATCAAACAGGCAAGGAAGAAATCGACGGAAATCAGGCTTCTGGCAAAAGGAAACGGGATTGAGGTGATGAAGCAATACATCGCCCCAAATTCTCACATAACTTTAACGTGCGAGCCGGACTGGAACGGCTTTGAATTCTACTTCATTCTTGACGGGGCGCTGGTATGCAAAGATGAAAAGGGGAGGGCAACTCGCCTGCGTTCAGGGGATTACATTGCTGTCACGCATCTTATGAAGGATGTGTATTTTCGAACTGAAACAGGCGTGACACTGCTTTACATGTCCTCGCAACCCGTGTTTCATGCGCTGAGCGACGAGATCCAAGGACTCGTCGCTCTTGCCAGGGAAGTTGAAAGAAAAGACAGCCATACGCAAGAACACTGTGAGCGTATCCAGAGTCTATCGATGTTGGTTGGAGAGAGGATGAAGCTTCCTCCTGATAGGCTGGAATTGCTGATATATGCCGCGCTTTTGCATGATATTGGGAAGATAGGGATACCTAATTATATACTGAAGAAAAGCGGGCCTTTGACTCCTGAGGAATGGCAGGAGATAGAAAAGCACCCTTCAGCAGGCAGGGCTATTATTGAGAAGACATTTCTTAGGGATGCGGGTCCGATTATCGAGCAACATCATGAACGGTGTGATGGTACAGGTTATCCCTTCGGTCTAAAAGGAGACGAGATTCTTATTGAGGCTCGCATTATTGCTGTGGTAGACGCTTTCGACGCAATGAGTTCTGATAGGCCTTATCGCAAAGCACTGACGAATGATGACGTCATAACTGAATTAAGGCGTTGCTCAGGCACTCAATTTGATCCGGAAGTAGTTGAGGTTCTCATTGATGTTATTAGCACTTATCCGCCTGGTGTCAGCTTCGGTGAATATAAACGGTTCTAAGAGAACCCGCATAGACGCGGCATTACCTTAGATGGACACTGTCATAATAATAACCTGCTTTGAGGCCTATTCCTGTAAGAATTCCAAGGGCCACATCATTTCCCCCGATTATTCCCCCGCTGATCAAGCGTCTTAAGGCAGCCGCCACTACTGCTGACGTCGGTTCCACGAAGATCCCGTCTTTTGCTAATTCCATAGCAGCTAAGTTTATCTCTTCCTCACTGACTGCCATTACGAATCCGCCTGAGTCTCTTGCTGCGCTAAGGATTTGGGCGCCTCGAATAGGGTTGCTGCATGCGATCCCTTCGGCTGCCGTCTTCGTCCCCCCGATAGGTGAAACTTCCATTTCACCACGGACGTACGCCTGGTATACCGGGGCGCAGTTTTCAGCTTGTACAACGATGAGCCTGGGGAGTTTGCTGAGTCTGCCCCAGCTCATAAGGTTTACGAATCCCCCATATGCACCGAGAGCGACACTTCCGTAGCCTGCAGGCACAATCACCCAATCCGGCATTAGCTTGCTCATTTCGCATTGCTCAAAGATTTCATAAGCCAAGGTTTTCATGCCTTCCAAAAAGTAGGGATTCCAGTTATGACTTGCGTAGAAGACCTGCCCGTTGTAGTCCTCTTCAACAGCTCTTTGACATGCTTCAGCTACATCTTGCCTTGTGCCGCTGATGGCTTTAATCCTTGCGCCGTATGCCCTGATCTGTGTCAGCTTCGCCGGCGATGTGCCAGACGGCACAAATATGGTACATTCCATACCTGCTCTTCCTGCGTATGCTGCGACTGATGCCCCTGCGTTTCCCGATGAGTCTTCCACTACGGATGTTATGCCCATTTGCTTCAGGCAAGAGATCATTACTGAAGAACCGCGATCCTTGTAGGATCCGGTGGGGCAAAGGAAGTCCAGTTTGAACCATACCGGGAAACCGTGGCACCGGGCACTGATAATAGGCGTTAATCCTTCACCGAGGCTCACAATGTCCCTGTTCTCCAGAGGTGGTAAGGCTTCACGATATCTCCAAATCGAACGCACTCGCAAAGCGAGAGATTCCGGAGGCAGGATGCTATCCTTCTCTTGAGCTTGATATTCCAGTTCTCCTTTGCATGAGCAGCGCCACATCTTTGCATCAGCCGGATACCGGCTGCCGCAGCGTGCGCAGTATATCATCGTAAGAAGCCTCCTTGAGTCATAGTATATGAAAGGGTTCGGGCTTACGGCGACCGGTATGACGGTACGTATGAATAATGATAGATTCGTCAGTGTGTAGAGTTTTCCTTCGGGGTAAGTAAGTCGGTTATCTTGACAGTGGCCTGCAATTCCACACTGGACTTACACTCCGAGAAGCGGTCGGGATTTGCCCATGTTTATGTAGCACTAAAGTAGTCCGTCAAGTTGCGTTGTGGCTCCTGAAATGCGGCCTTGACAACTCACCGGAAAGTAAGCACACTTATGTTATGTTACGGAGACTCGTCTAGAGACACACAATGAAAATGACAGGTAGCAGGGAAACGGCTGTATGTGAAGAATAAACCCAGAGTGAAAAGAGGTGGCGATTTGACGGTCGTAATCGTCGGGGCCGGGAAAACCGGGTTTCAAATCGCGAAGATGCTGGCAGAAGCCAGACACAACGTGGTAGTGATAGATTCCAGGGAAGAAGCGTTGAGAGAAGTAAACGAAAACCTGGATGTAATGACCATACACGGGAACGGTGCCAGCGGGAAAGTCCTGGAGGACGCTGCACTCCGAAACTCGGATCTGTTTGTTGCAGTAACCGACAGTGATGAGGTAAACATGGTAGCATGCATGACTGCCAAGCGCCTTGGAGTTAAGAAAACAGTTGCACGCATCAGAAACCCTGAATATCAAGGGCTGTCCGGCAGTGACCTCTCTACAAAGCAATTGGGTATTGACGTAATTATCAGTCCTGAGGAAGCCGTGGCGTATGAGGTGTTTAAGTTTCTCAGAGCTCCGGCTGCCACAGAAGTCGAGTACTTTGCTGACGGAAAAGCTCAAATGCTCGGGTTCAGGGTTCAGGACAACTCTCCGATTGCCGGTATGACTGTAGCAGAGGCAGCCATCACGTCATGCACCATCGGAGCGATTCTCCGCGACGGTGAGGTCTTGGTGCCCCATGGGGGTACCAGGATTTTGACAGGAGACGATATTTTCATCATTGGGAAGACCGGTGTTCCGACAGAGATGGGTTGGCTTGTGGGGACAAGAGATCATGCCATAAGAAGTGTAGCTATTCTCGGTGGGGGAAGAACGGGTCTTCTGTTAGCCCAGTACCTGGAACAACACAGGAAGTACATTCCGGTTGTAAGGGTAATCGAACATGATGAAGAAGTATGTCATCATCTGGCCAGGGAGTTGCGGCATGCTTTGGTTATCCGCGGTGATGGCGCAAAGCCGGATCTTTTCCATGACGAGAGCATAAAATCCTTAGACGCTTTCGTAGCGTTGACAGGTCAGGATCAGACGAATCTACTTGCAGGCTTTATGGCGAAGCATGCAGGAGTCCAAAGCGTCATTATCAAGCTTGAGAGGGACGATTATCTGCCGATAGCATCACAGATGGGTATAGATGCCACTGTTATTCCCAGGATGATTGTTGCCGGCACTATACTGCGTCTCGTCCATAAGGTGAATGTTGTGTCCCTTACGCTGCTGGGCGAAGGCAATCTGGAAGTTATGGAAATAAGCCTTCCGCGTACTGCAAGCATATGTAATAAGCCCCTTCGGCACTTGGACTTTCCTAAAGGCGCTATAGTCGGGTCAGTGATTCGAGGAGATTCAGTCCTTATTCCCAGAGGGAATACCGTTCTTCTGCCAGGGGATAGTATTGTCGTTTTTGCCATGCCCTCTGTAGCGCCGCAACTCGAGGCGTATATAAAGTAGCATAATGATGAATTCTGTGAGGCGACTTCATCTTGGATATCAAACCTGTACTTAATATGGTGGGGACTTTAGCTATCCTGTTGGGACTGCTTATGCTTATTCCTATGTCCATATCGGTTTGCTCCCATCAAGGGGACGCGTGGTCGTTCCTTGTTAGTGCGGCTATTGCGGTAGGATTAGGCGTTTTGATAAAGAGAAGTTCCACTACAAACAAAGAGCCGCGAATTAAGGAATCATTTGCCATAGTCACTCTGGGATGGGTAATTGCAGCGGCAATAGGGGCTTTGCCGTTTGTATTCTACGGCGCATGTCCCACATATTCAGATGCCTTCTTTGAGGCTATGTCCGGACTTACTACTACAGGCGCTACAGTGATAGGAAACATAGAAGTCCAACCCAACGGGATCCTGTTTTGGAGGAGTTTTCTGCACTGGCTGGGCGGAATGGGTATTATTGTCCTCTTTATTGCTGTCCTGCCCGGTGCAGGTGTTGGAGGAAGCCGGTTATTCAGGGCAGAAGTGCCGGGACCGCTTCCTGAAAGGATTGTTCCCAGGATCAAAGAGACCGCGAAAACTCTCTGGCTGATTTACGTGGGGTTCACAGTGGTTGAGATAATCCTGCTTTATCTGGCAGGAATGAGTCTTTCAGATTCAGTGAATCATGCATTCGCTACCATGGCTACAGGGGGCTTTTCTACTAAGGCAGCAAGTGTAGGCGCATGGACGAGCCCTGGGATTCATTGGATTATTGCGACATTCATGCTCCTTGCAGGTGTCAACTTTACCCTGTACTTCCGTGCCTTGAGCGGCCGGAGTCTCAAAGTGTTCTTCCACGATGCTGAGTTCAAGTTCTATGTGTCTGTTATCATGGCTGCGACTGCTTTGATAACAGTGAACCTTTTAGGAGCAGGCAATTTCCAAAGCCTAACAGAGGCTTTTCGGCATTCTGCTTTTCAGGTGGTCTCAATAATTACTACAACAGGTTTTGCCACTGTGGATTTTGATATGTGGCCTTCGTTTTCCAAAGCAGTCCTCATGACTCTGATGTTTATAGGCGGATGTGCCGGATCTACAGCCGGCGCAATCAAGGTAGGAAGGATTCTCATCCTCATAAAACACGGATACAAGGAGATCTTTCAGTTCATCTATCCACGGGCTGTTACTTTGCCAAAGCTAAATGGGTCTCCGATTTCCCATAGTATGCTGGATACTGCTACCGCTTTCTTCTTTTTGTACATGTCTACATTTGTTGGTAGCTCACTGATTATGACCGGATTCGGGCTCGATCTTGTCAGTGCTTTCTCCGCTGTAGCAGCAACCTTGGGCAATGTAGGCCCAGGCCTCATGATCGTGGGTCCGACCCTTACTTATCAACCTATTCCTGCCCTTGGAAAATGGGTCCTCAGTACTTGCATGTTGTTAGGCAGGTTGGAGCTTTTCACAGTTCTGGTGCTCTTTATCCCGGACTTCTGGCGAAGGGGATAAGGGGGATCTTAAGGTTCTTCGGGAATGATAATCCAAGCAATAATATAGGCAAGAATTCCAGTGCCGGCGAATACTGCAAGAAGAACCCAGATGAGCCGCACAACAGTCACATCGATCTGAAAGAAATCAGCTAACCCGGCGCACACGCCGCCTATCTTCTTTTCGTATCTGCTTCTATAGAGGCGTTTGACATTTGACATAGCGGTAATTCCCTCCTTTTCGCCACCCACATGTCTTGATCATACTGTCATTATACTATGATATTTGAATTCTGACCGGGAAAGTCACAGAAAGATTGACTGCCTGCGCCATCGCTGAGCAGGCAGTCTTTCATCAGAGATAATCCCCGGCCTGAGGCTTACCATGTCTCTTTATTCATTAGGCATTTCTCCCAGGGTAACGGTTATAAGCATGTAACTCTTATTACGCCATACCTGGATCACTACTTTGTCTCCTGCCTTTCTCTTACGGACCTCTTCCTGGAGCATTGTTATGTTCTTGATTTCGGTGTTACCGAACCTGATGATTATGTCTCCTCCCTCCAGTCCGGCTTTTTCAGCAGGAGAGTCAGGGTATACATAAGCTACTACTGCCCCGTGCTTCTCACGTAATTCGAAGTGCTCAGCCAGTTCAGAGGTGAGATCCTGGAGTTGGACTCCTATCCAAGGGTAAGTTAGTTTCTTTCCGCTTATCAAGTCATCCATTACATTTTTTGCCACATTCACAGGCACCGCAAATCCCAGTCCCTGAGCTTGTGCGATTATTGCGGTATTAATCCCTACGACTCTTCCGTCAATATTAATGAGAGGCCCGCCGCTATTACCACGGTTAATTGCAGCATCGGTCTGGATGTATATACCGGTCTCTGAAGGATCGCCATCCAAGGATCGTGCGAGCCCGCTGATTATGCCGGCTGTCACTGTATGCTGCAGTCCGTACGGATTGCCGATGGCAATTGCGAAGTCTCCCGGACGGATTGCATCTGAATCTCCAAGCTGCACTGCGGGGAGGTTTTTTGCCTCAATTTTGACTATCGCAAGGTCATTTCTGGAGTCTCTGCCCATGATCTTGCCATCGAATTTCCTTCCGTCTGCCAGAGTTACGACAATTTCCTTTGCTCCTTCAACAACGTGATTGTTGGTAAGCACATATCCGTCGGTTCTGACAATGAATCCACTGGCTATTGCGGGCACTTCCACCTCACGGGAGATTTCTTGTTGCCTAATGCCAAAGAACTCATAGAACAAGTCTCCAAACGGCAGGGGCGAAACTTTCACTGTGCGTTTTGTGTCTATGTTGACTACTGCCTTGCCCACACGTTCCGCTATATCCGCAATACTGCTCTTCAACATGTATCCGCTGGGCTGGGCTGCTACCTGGCCTGACGGCGCAATCTGTATGTCGACAGCAGAAGAAGCAGGCTCATGAGTCACTGCACCCGTTGCTGCAAATGTATGGTTATCTCCTGCAAAATGCAGAAATACCAGCCCTGTAATGAGGACACTCACTACCGCGACCAGAACGTATGAGACAAATGTTTTTCTCCAACTCGAATTGTCAAGGCTCATAGATACCACTCCTCATATTCTATCTATCTCTCAAACCAAAAGAGCTGATAAAGAAACCTGGCAAAATACTGTGAAAGCGACTGCTGAGGAGGCTCTCCCGATATATGCGGCGCTACACTTACGGTTCGAGCCATCTCTACCAGCAGGGATTCGTCCACCTCGCCCACAAGAGTGAATTCGTATCCTTGCTCTTGCCACCTGAGCACCTTTGCGCCTGATGTGTCTGAGATGTTTATTACATTATCTTGTCCTTTACTGTCTCTTGCGATTCCGGGCAAGACAAAGTAGGATATTGTGTTCAAGCCGTCAGTTAAGCGGATGTGCGCTGCAGGAAACGCTTCGTATACACTGAGCAGGCCTCCCTCGATTACGTAACCGGGAGGCACAAATTCCGGCACAGGAATGAGGAAGTTCGCTTCCGTCTCCAGTTCATCCAAGGGCATAGGGTCACCGGATGCAGGTAATTCCACTTTGGCAACATCAGGCGCAATGTCCAGACGGAAGAGAGCGTCACTTAACAGGGGGAAGAATTCAATCTGATTGTAGAACGACACTGATGACATAACCCCGTCAGGGCCGTACTTTTCTGTCTTGAGAATGAAGGGATACTCCCTGTCCACCCATATTCTTCGGGAAGGATTACCGGGGTGACAGGGTTCCAATTGGATTACGTAGGCTTGCCTCCCGGCCATAGTCTCAATGGCAACCAGCGAGACTTGATAATTGGATTTTATTAGACTCAAATCCCTTGTGCAGTTGAACCCTTCGCCATCTGCTATATCATTGTCTTTGTGCAGATGGGAAGATACATCCGGCATGTGGAATACCACCTTAAGGGATGGTTCATAATGCCAGGTTGACTTGCCGTCTGAGACTACCGTTCTGAATCCGCGGGTTGATGCTGAGGAAGGCAGGTATTCAGTTCTGGTGAGATTCGGCGCCTTGTGCACTATGTTAGATATGCAAGCACTTGTTCCTGACGGGTGCCACATTATCACAGTCTTTGTCGCCTTAAAACTCACATTTCCACTGTCCTCAGCCACCTTTTCGATTATACTTATGGCGCTCTGCGAGTCATCAAAATTGACGTCGCAAATTTCAGGCAGCCGAGGCGTTGAGGCGAACGCAGTTTTGTGTCCTTGTAATGCAGATTTGAATGATGCCATAAATAAACATAATATTGCAACAGCAGCTAGTTTCTTAAGCATGACATGAACTCACCCTCTGACCATAAGTGTCATTATCTAGGTGAAAGAAACATTACGCGCTGAAAGGCCTCTGCTTGTGTTCTTCGTCCGGTCCGGTTCGATGCGGTGACTGCCTTGCTGGGTGTGGGTGGATCATAGAATTCGAGGAGGTCAGATGAATACATACTGACTGCTTGCCCAGTGGCGACGAATCCAAGAGAAGTCTCATCTGAAAATGGTCTATCCAGTTCTGAAATAATATATTCCCTGATGTAGGGCTCAACTAGGTCTGTCTTAGCCTGAGTCATGCCCTTTGAGGCTCCGGTATGTGTAGCCAAGGTAAGAGGTAGAATTGCCAAGGCCAGCAAGGCGGCAGCAGGGACAAGCACCCTCACCAGGAGTCCTGAGTAAGCTCGAGGCATTGAGCGCGAGTTGATCCGTTCTTTCAGCTCCGGCCAGAACTCTCGAGGCAGCTCAGGTGTGTCCAGCATTCCAAGGAGATCCTTTGTTGCTCTGAGTGACCGGCATTCTTCTTGACAACTTTCGCAGTCCATAAGATGAAGCTCGACTTGACGTAGTTCATGGTAAGCCAATTCTCTGTCGAGATAAGCAGAAAGAAGGCTTCTTACCTTTTCACAATTCATATTTCTTATCACCCGACTTCAACCTCAGTTCCTTGGTAAACGTATGGCGCTAGTTTCTTTCGGAGGAGTCTACGTCCTCTATGTATACGAGATCTCACTGTGCCAATAGAGCATTCGAGGATACCGCTGATTTCCTCATATGAAAATCCCTCGAGGTCATAGAGGACCACTGCCATACGGTAGTTCACAGGTAGAGACTGAAGGGCAGCTTGGATCTTATCCGCAAGTTCGTTCTGTTGGGCAATCTCTTCAGGGTTGCCGGTCCAGTCAGGCAGAGTCTTCTCTACATAGCCGTCCTTGGTGGCAATAGGCTCATCAAGAGATTCGAATCTGTATTTGCCGTACTTTCTCAGTTTATCGATATATAGGTTAGATGCTATACGAAAAAGCCACTTCTCAAAGGACGTGCCCATTTTGAATCTATCAAAGGCACGGTAAGCCCGCAACAATGCTTCCTGGGCTAAGTCCTTGGCTTCATCAGTGTTTCCGGTTAACCTCAAGGCGACACGGTAGAGTTTGTGATCATAGGTGCGTACCAGCTCTTCAAAGGCGTCTATGTTGCTCTCTCTATACCGGGCGCCGGCCAAGGCTTGTGTGTTCAGCATGTCTCTACCACCCCATTCCGCCTTATCCCCGGGTAAACCCGGAGATTCCAGTCATATTAAGGAAACGCATTGAGAGCAAAAAAGTTCCTAATGACTCTTACCCAAAGTATACCGTCCCTCTGGAAAATGCGCAACTTTTCAGGCAGGAGATGTAAGTCACACTATAGAATATGGCAAATTGTTAGATACAACTTGCAGTAAGTAGTATTACTGGTAAACTTAATGTAGAAGCTGAACTCCGTAGATTCAAGGATCGGGGAATTCAGCGGAGGGTGAGAATTGTGGTGACTGAGAGACAAAGAGAGTATACTCGGAAGTTCAAAGGCAAGAAAGCTGCTGTATTAGGAATTGGTATGAGCAATGCTCCGGTAATCCGATTCCTTGTGGAAGTCGGGGCATCAGTTGTGGCGTGCGATGTGAAGGAAGAAAAACAGCTTGGTGCTGCATATCGTGACATAGCCAATCTACCTGTTGAGTTCAGGCTCGGTAAAGGTTATCTTCAGAGACTTGATGAGTTCGATATGGTTTTTCCTACTCCCGGGATGCCGCTTGACCTGCCTGAACTGGTTCAAGCGAGGGGAAAAGGGGTTTGGCAGTCAAATGAAATCGGGCTATTCCTTGATCTCTGTGAGGCGCCTGTTATCGGCATAACCGGAAGCGATGGGAAAACCACCACGACTACACTGGTAGGTGAAGTTCTCAAAGCAGGAGGAAAAGAAGTCTTTGTCGGCGGAAACATCGGAAACCCCCTTCTTTCCGAAGTGTTTGAAGTAGCAGCTGATTCCGTGGTTGTCCTGGAACTTTCCAGTTTCCAATTACAGCCCCTTAGAAAAAGCCCTCATGTAGGTGTTATTCTGAACCTTTCCCCTAACCATCTGGATCACCACAGATCCATGGAGGAATACGCTGAAGCGAAAGAGAGCATTTTCAGACACCAAGGACCCGGAGATTATGCGGTTCTGAATCTGGACAATCCGTGGACGCGTTCCATGGGTAGCCGGTGTCCGGGGCGGCATGTATTCTTCTCGAAGAATGAAGAAGTCCCAGGTGGAGTGTATGTCAAGGGAGACGAGATTATCGTTGACATGGAGGGCCGGAAAGGGGTAGCTCTCCGCCTTGACGATATTCGATTGCCGGGTGAGCATAGTGTGGAAAACCTTCTGGCTGTATCAGCAGTTACGACTCTCGCCGGATGTGACTTCACATGCCTTCGCAGTGTAGCAAAGGAGTTTGTCGGGGTGGAACACAGGATTCAATTCGTCGCGGAAAGGCGGGGCGTTAGGTTCTACGATGATTCCAGCGCGACGACGCCTAGTAGGTCTATAGCGGGAATTAAGTCGTTTGGTGCTCCGGTGGTGCTTATCGCCGGAGGCTCCAGTAAGAAGTTGTCTTTTGAGAGCCTTGGGGAAGTCATTGCAGAGAGGGTCAAATCCACAGTGCTCGTAGGTCATACTGCTTGCGAAATTCAGTCTGCTATAGAAAAAGCAGAGAAGAAATTTGGGCGAAAGACAAGAACCGTGATGGCCGGAGATTTTGACGAAGCCGTGCATACGGCATTTTTGGAAGCGTCCCCGGGTGACGTAGTCTTACTGTCGCCTGCATGCGCCAGCTTTGATTTCTTCAGCAACTACAAGGCCAGAGGGGAACGATTCAAAGAGCTTGTGAAGGGTATGGGATAGAGTGGCAATATGACAAATTCAAGGAGGACTGCAAGACATGGCTGCATCGATCATTGATGGGAGAGCTGTCGCGAAGGAAGTCCGAGCGGAGGTAGTCGGAGAGGTAGAGGAGTTTAAGAAGGCTCATGGTTATCCTCCCGGGCTTGCCGTGATCATTGTCGGCGATGATCCGGCATCCCGTGTTTATGTGTCTAGCAAGAAGAAGATGTGTGAGAACCTGGGCATACACTCAGAGGAATATGCTATGCCTGCATCAACCGGCCAGGAAGAACTCATTGCCACAATCCGGAATCTAAACAAAGACAAGAGAATTCACGGTGTCCTTGTGCAATTGCCTCTACCGAAGCACCTTGACGAAGGCGAGGTGCTGGAGACGATAGATCCCCGTAAGGACGTAGATGGGTTCCATCCGATAAGCGTCGGGAATTTCGTTGTCGGTAAAGAAGCCTTCGTGCCGTGCACACCTATGGGGATCATGCGCCTCATCAAGAAGACAGGAATAGAGATTAAAGGCAAGCGCGCAGTGGTAGTAGGTCGCAGTAACATAGTAGGCAAGCCTGTAGCGATGTTGCTCCTTGCCCAGCATGCGACTGTAACCATTTGTCACTCTCGCACAGTGGATTTGCCCGGCGTGTGCAGAGAGGCAGACATACTCGTTGCTGCAATCGGTAAGCCTGAAATGCTGGACGGGAGTTACATAAAGCCCGGTGCAGTAGTAATAGACGTCGGTGTAAATGAAATCGGCAGGACTGAAGAAGGCAAACGCATATTGGTAGGGGACGTAAAATTCGATGAGGCAAAAGAAATCGCAAGCCATATCACACCTGTGCCCGGCGGTGTAGGGCCTATGACCATTGCTATGCTCATGCGCAGCACTATGGACGCAGCATGGAGGGCAGTGGGCAAGGGAGGATGCGGATGTTCCTGTAAGTCATAGGATAATATCTAACTCGGCAATTTTTGCGCATGTGCTTATCGGAAGTGATATTTGAGCACATGATGTCAGCCTTCAAGAAGAAGCGCTAACCTCGCCAAAGCCTGTTGCGGCAGCTCGTTGAGCTGCCGTTTAGCTTTTCTTAAGCATGAAGAGGCATAAATCTTCCTGAACTGGCATGGTAATTGCTTGATTTATAGAGTGGATTAGTGGCATCAGTGTGAGTAGTTTCCGCAATTTGTAGCGCAAATCCTACTAATCCAGGGACTATGACAGTCAGGTAGCAAGAAAGTGCAAGAGCAAGAGGCAGAAGGAGGTGAAACATTGGTTCACAGTCTATATACCGCAACTTCAGGGATGGTTGCCGGACTCAAAGGGCATGACGTAATTGCCGGGAATCTGGCTAACGCGGACACGTCGGGCTACAAGAGAGACATGGCGATTACAGGCTCTTTTCAGAAAGAAATGGTAAGAAGCCTTGCCGGGTCCCGGCGTGAAAGTCAAGTCTCAGCTACCGGGATAGGTTTCCTGGGATACGGGTCGTATGTCCATAGTATAGCCTCAGACCATAGTCAGGGGCCTCTTATTGAAACCCAAGGGGTGTTGGATCTGGCAATTGACGGGGACGGCTACTTTGTCGTAAGCGGTCCTTCAGGGGAGTTGTATACACGCTCCGGAGCTTTTCGGCTGTCACCTTCAGGTATGGTCACAACCATGAGCGATATGCCTGTTTTGGGCATGTCGGGGCCTATAAGTATTCCGCCTGAGGCCGGCAAAATCGAAGTCCTCGCGGACGGCACTGTGCTTGTAGACGGTGCAGCCTATGACAGATTGAGGATTGTATCCCTTGACAACATGTCACTTGCGAGAAAGGCAGGGGACGGACTCTTTAGGATTCCGCCGGGGAGCTCAAGACATGCCGGGACAGGTTCATTTGCTATTCGTCAAGGGTTTCTCGAAATGTCTAACGTGGATTCCATCTCGGAAATGGTACGAATGATAGCAGGCATGCGAACGTATGAGGCCTGCCAGAAGATGATTTGGGCGATAGACCAGACACTAGACAAAACCGTAAATGATGTAGGGAGAGTCGTTTGATTTCAGTAAGTAAGGGGCCGGACCGCTAAGGCGGAGGCCGTAAGTTGCTGAACGATTGAGGCAACATTTTGGGATGACTCTCCGTGAAGGGCAAGGCTGTTTTGTGCCTGCCGGAGTCTGAGTCATCCTTATTTCATTGCGATATCATTGCAAACGGACGGTGATAGGAAATGATGAGGGCGTTATGGAGCGCAGCCACAGGTATGCTGGCGAAACAACTGAACATGGATGTTATCGCCAATAACCTGGCTAACCTCAACACATATGGTTTTAAAAGAAGCAGAGTTGATTTTCAAGACCTCATGTATCAAAACCTTCGTATGACAGGGTCTACTGTAGCCGAAGGCGCTCGGGTGCCTGCCGGCATCGAGGTGGGACTCGGCACAAGGCCTGCATCAACCCAGAGGATATTTTCCCAGGGAGACTTCATTCAGACCGAAGGCACTCTTGACCTGGTGATTGAAGGAGACGGATTCTTCGAAGTATTGATGCCTGACGGTACTGTCGCATTTACGAGGGATGGCTCGTTCAAGAGGGACAGTGAAGGAAGGATGGTTACTTCTGACGGTTTTCCTATGGAACCTGAAATCCTCATTCCTGCTGAGGCTGTGGATCTTTCCATCGGCACAGACGGAACGGTGTCAGTGCTTCTTGCAGGGGACAGCGATCCTCAGGAGATAGGTAAAATAGAACTTGCGAAATTCGTGAATCCTGCAGGTCTGTCTGCGATAGGTAGAAACTTGTACGCTGCTACCGCGGCTTCAGGACAACCCATGATCGGAACACCCGGCCTTGAGGGTTTCGGAACCATATCTCAAGGCTTCTTAGAGATGTCCAACGTCAAAGTAGTGGAAGAGATGGTGAACATGATTATCGCGCAGCGTGCGTATGAAGTAAATTCTAAAGCCATCCAGACTTCTGATGACATGTTGGCAATTGCAAACAACCTCAAGAGATAGGCGTGAGTGAGCCGGAATGTCAGAGAGTAGCATCTTGAAACAATCTACAGGATTTAGGTGGGAAAGCCGGGAATGGCCCAAGATCATTCTTGTAATCCTTATCCTCATCATGCCGATACCTAATGCGGCAGCAGAGGGGACACAAGATGACACCGGAGGTCTTGGAGCCTCGGCGCGCATATCAATTAACAGTCCTCTGGAGATTAGAAGACCGGTCATAAGCCTTGGAGATATGGCAACTTTCAGCGGGATGTCCGAAGATATGGTCGCGAGCCTGTCCGGCATTGAAGTTGGAAAGGCGCCTTCGCCGGGACATGCCAGGACTTTAAGCCTTGCAATAGTGAAGGTCAGGCTAAGGCAAGCAGGCTATGACCCTAATAAAATTGCTATTTCCGGACCGGTTACTATTATGGTAAGCACACGACCTGCTGTAGTGACTAGTGAAGATGTCACCGAGGCTGTGGAGGAGTACGTCAAAGCGAATATGCCGTGGAACCCGGGGGAGACAAGGATCAGCGTGACTTCGGTGGGGGACAGGATATTGGTTCCTGACGGTGACATCCAAGTCAAAGTGGAAACCTTGTCCACCACGAAATTTCTGGGGACTACCGCTGTTAAAGCACAAATCCTGGTAGATGGTGAGGTTGCTAAGACTTTCCATGTGAGAGTGCGGGTAGATGTGGCGAAAGAGGTAGTTGTTGCCGCAGAGACTATCCAAAGGCATGAAATCATATCTGAGGGTGACCTCTCTCTTGAGGTTTATGATCTTTGTAATGTCCCTTCCGACGTAGCATTTGATCCTTTGCTTGTAGTCGGAATGAGGGCAAAACACACAATTCAGGCGGGAAGACCTGTCGCGTTCAGCAGTATTCAATGTCCGCCTGTGATTGCCCGAGGCGACCTGGTGACTCTGGAAGCAATGGCAGGCGGTGTGATTGTGGCAATTCCCGGCGAAGCCCTTGAAGCCGGAGCTGTGGGTGATTTGATCCGAGTTAAGAACACATCCTCCGGTGCAATTGTCAGGGCGAGAGTAATTGATTCTCAACGTGTACAAGGGATTTGAGTGTATGCAAGGGATTTGAGATTATGTTTACTTGCTGTTATCGGAGGTGGTACAGTGCCTCGTAAGGTATGTTTTAGTTGGGTTATATGTATTGCGGCCGTGGTAGCCGGTATTTGGGTGGCTGGGTCTCAGGCGGAAGGAGTAGGAGACTCCCTCTGGCGACCTGATTCAAAATCACTCTTTGCCGACCACAAGGCTGCGAAGGAAGGGGATCTGATAACTGTCCTCATTGTAGAACGGGCGTACGCCAGCCACAGAGCCCAGACCGGAGCGGGTAAAGGGACAGGAGTGACTTTAGCTGAAGGTTCAGGGGTGTTGTCGTTTATACCTGCAGTCGGCATTAACGCGAATACGACTTTCAAAGGACAGGGTTCTACATCCCGCTCAGGTGATCTGGTAGCCAATATGACTGCAAGGGTGGTTGAGGTGCTGCCTTGCGGTACGCTGAGGATAGAAGGCGCGCAAGGCCTTGTAATTAACAATGAAAAGCAGAATATTATCATATCAGGCCTGGTCAGGCCGGAAGACATAAAGGCTAATAACACAGTCCTGTCTACCCATGTAGGGTGCGCTGAAATACGTTATGAAGGCGTGCTGAATACAGATGAAAAGACAGGGCTGCTCGGTTTCTTACAGAGATTCTTTACCGGCGTGGTTAATTTTCTCTTTTGACAAAATGCCAGTTGAGTGCTGAAGGTCAGTCTAAGGAGGGGTGGCGCATGAGATTTGCGAGAGCAGCCTTTGCAGCCTTTATCATTTGCAGCTTGGCCCTGACCGCTACCCTGGGTGTCCTGGCTCAGTCGAGGATAAAGGACATAGCAGGGGTCGAAGGGGTAAGAGAAAACGACCTTATCGGGTACGGCTTGGTGGTAGGGCTGAAAGGCACAGGGGACTCTCAAAGCGCTATGTTCACAGTCCAATCTGTAGCTAATATGCTTATGCGCTTTGGGGTTACAGTCTCTCCGGAACAGTTTCGTGTGCGGAATGTAGCAGCAGTCATAGTTACATCAAAGCTACCTGCGTTCGCACGTGTCGGTGATCGCCTGGATGTGGCTGTGTCTTCTGTGGGAGATGCCAGAAGCCTTGAAGGGGGAACTTTGCTTATGACCCCGCTTTACGGCGCAGACAGTCAGTTATATGCTGCTGCGCAGGGCCACATATCTCTTGGAGGGAGCAGCGCTGACAGGCGAGGAAAAGTTCATCCTACAACTGCCAGAATCCCCGGAGGTGCTACTGTGGAACACACACTTGGTAATTCCGATTTTGGCTTGCCCGGGGACAGGCTTATTCTTACATTGAGAGAACCCGACTTCGCAACTGCTGACAGGGTAGCAAAAGCCATATGTGAGCGTTTCGGGAAAGAGTCTGCCAAAGCGGAGGACGCAGGGGCTGTGAGTGTAAGGATTCCGCCTGATTATTCCGATAATGTCGTGGGGTTCCTTGCCCAGGTAGAAGAGATCCCTGTAACTGCAGATTCTCCTGCTAAGGTGGTTTTCAATGAAAGGACCGGGACGGTGGTTATCGGCGGAAACGCCAGAGTGCTTCCGGCTGTGGTGTCCCATGGCAGCCTCAGAGTCCAGGTCGCGGAAGGGTCACCGGAAAGTGTAACAGTTGCTCCCGGTGAGACTGTGGTTCCCGTTTCAGCCCGAGACACAGTGGACGATTTAGTGGCTGCCCTAAATTCCATAGGGGCTACCCCCCATGACGTTATTGCAATTCTGCAAGCACTTAAGGCATGTGGGGCTTTGCTTGCTGAAATCGAGGTGCTTTAAGAACGTGAATATCTTTCTGCAATGCAGTAAGAACACGCCGGGAACATACATTGCCCGTATGCACACGTTGGATAAACTTGATGCCGGTTCTCATGATGAAGCTGCGGTGAAGAAGGCATGCTCTGAATTTGAGACCATCTTCATCGAATCAGTAATAAAGGCTATGCGCAAGACTGTGCCAAAAGACGGGCTGTTTAGCGGTGGCTTTGGGGAGGAAGTATTTCAGGAACTGTTCGACCAAGAGATCGCATGTCAAATGGCCCGTTGTGGCGGGTTCGGTATTGCGGATACCCTGTACAATCAGTTGAATGCGAAAAAAGCGTATTCACAGGGCTAAATTGCAGAGTCCTAATTGCCGATAGGGATAAGGAGGATAAGTCATACCCTAAGAGAGGTGCATATCGTGAGAATTACAGACGAGCGCATGCGAAGGGTTCTTAGTGGATACATACAGCAGCAAAGTCAAACAGCACGTGTGAAAAATACAGGATGCGACAAGAGCTGCGCTAAGGATCCGGAGCACGACACTCCTTCTGACAAAGTCACCTTATCGGATAAGGCTCTCCACATAAGACGTGCTCTTTACGAACTTGAAGATTCAGCTAAGGCGCATCTTGAGAAGGTGGAAAGCATTCGTAAGGATTTGGAATCAGGCAGGTATGACGTGACAGGGGCGATGGTGGTAGAAAAACTGCTTGAGCCCTGAGAACCTTGAGAACCTGAACACAGTTGATTTTAGCTGATTTTGACACTGCATGGAGTGTACGTGTATGAAAAAAACCAACGCAGGTTTAAAAGAACAATGCAGCCTACTTCTCGACCTTCTCGAGAGGGAAGTTGACCTATACAATGACCTCCTCTCCTTTGCCAAAAGGAAACAAGGGGCTCTTATTATAATGGACGCGAAAGATCTTTCTAAGGCGCTGTCTGATGTGGAATCTGTGGTCGACGAAATAAGGCAGAGTGTGAATGCAAGGCTGAACATCCTGGCTGAACTGGAAGTCGGCTTAGGACTCCCTCGGGGAACTGCAAGCTTCAAATATGTTGTAGACAGCGGAGGACAGGAGCTTCAGGAAAGATACGAAGGAATCGCCAGGACTTTGGCGCCTACACTTGAAAGGCTTGCCCTGATTAACAGAGGTAACATGGCCCTTGTTAAGAATATCCTGGACTACCTTGACTTTGTGGCGCAGACATTGGAATGCCGCCATCAAATGAACACTTACAAGGTGAAGAAAGGGGGGAGGCCTGATGTATTCCACATTTCTCGCGC
>DGZL01000051.1 GCA_002398515.1 Firmicutes bacterium UBA4981 | reverse complement strand
ACAAAGTGCATACCTCTCCCCCCCTCCGGCATGGACTCATGTAACTATTTCCATTCTGAAAACAGTTGAACTTGAACTGTTAAGAAATGTTTAATAGTTCAAGAACCGCATTTCCTCGACATTTAGCGCAAAGCTACTGGACTCTGGCCAGGATGTCCTCTACCTTTAATTCTAAACCTGGGAACACCCCCGAACAGACTGTCTCATCTGCGCCAAAGGTCTTAGCATTTTCAATATCCCGTTCCTGGAAAAAGGTATAGAAAAGAACTTCCTTGTTTTCCATGTCTACAATCCAATACTCCCGAATCCCGCTTTTCATGTATAGTTGTAACTTAGTGGCCCGGTCCTTGCCCTGGGTAGAGGGCGAGAGGACTTCCACCATCAGGGAAGGGACACCAAAATACTTGCCGTCCCGGACCTGTTCCGGGTCACAGATAACTGCCAGGTCAGGTTGGACAATATTGGGGTCTTCTTCAAACTTGGCGGCATATCCCGAGAGCCTGATGTCCACGGGCGAAGCCAAGAGTTGACATGGCTTATCCCTGAAAAAATTATTTAGATGCCAGGAGATATCATTGACAACTACCTGGTGCTGGTAGCTCGGGGAAGCCAAAAGGTAAATCTCACCCTCGATAAGTTCATACCGCTCATCGGAAGTAGAGATTAACTCTTCATATTCCTTTAGGCTGGCTCGTTGGCAAGAATTATATTTTTTTGCCCCCTCATGGATGAGAAGATGATCCGGGTCGGAATGCTTGGTAATTTTGGCGACACTTTTACCGTTTTTGACGACTATGATATCCTCTTTTTGCGCTAAAGCCAGGTACTTGCCAAAGGCTTTCTGCAAGTCCGTCGTGTTTACCCGCATCTCCCCCACCTCCTACTGGAAATACTTTCCCGCACTCATGGCCTGCCCAAGAAGCTCATCATCTATGCTAGTGCGTCTCCCGATACACAGTATATGTGAATCCGCCGTCAACCCAAAAGATTATTCCCGGTAATGACAAATTGCCCGTAATCCCTAGTATGTGTAATTACGCCATTACCTTGGCTAGTAATGCCTCATAGCTGTCCACCACATCATAGACAACCGTCCCGGTGCTGATGGACTTAAAATGCTCCCGGGCGCAGTGGGCCTTAGCATTAGCAAGTCCCCTAAGCTCCAAAGTTGACATAGTACCCTTGGTTTCGGCGATAAAATAAATGTGTTTGACCGTGCCTTCATAAAAGGCTATGGCCCAGTCAGGAGTATACTTGCCCACCGGCGTGCTGATATAAAACCCCCGAGGCAGTTTCACATAGACTGCCACTTCATCACTGGTATCAATGCTCTGGGCGAAATTCCGTTCCACTTCCGAGTCGTATAAGATGTGGTCATACAGGTGTTTATTGGCCGCCATGACATTGACGCCTAATTGTCCCTTAAGGTCAGGTTCGGTAAAGATATCGGTGGTGTAGACTTCTTCCAGCTTATTGTAGGCGATATGCTCGATGATGGTGGTGGCCTTCTCTTCATTGATAAGCTGACTAGCCTTGAGAATAAACTCCTCTGGGTTATCGGCAAACTGGTCAAAGACGCATTGCTTAATACCGCTGAGGATTGAAGCGATGGCCTTCCTGGTCAGCCCTGTCTCATTGACGATTTTGCCAATCAGGTCGAACTTTACCCCAGCACTGGCGGCAGCCTGGGCTGTATACACGGCGCTCTTTTCCCGGGTGAAGGCTTCCCCCCGTTCTAGCTGCTCCCGGGACTCAATTTGCTTTAGCTCCCCGGCCACCACCGTGATATGGATTTTGGCTACTTGCAGCCGCTGATTAAGGGCGGCTATGGCTTTGGCGATGAGCTCCTCTTCGTCGAAGTGGACAGTATAGACGGATTTGGCGTTTATCTGGCCCCAGAGCTTCTGGAATTCCTTCATCCCTAGCTTTGCTTTATCCAACCTAAGATCTACGTTATTTTTGCGGGCGTTTTCCGGCTGCAGCAGGCGGCTGTCATAGATGGAATCCAGGATGGCTGCTACAGAGTCTTGGCAGTCGGCAACCTCTTCGGCAAGAGCAATCCGGCCGCTTTTCTTGTCCTCATAGTATTTATCGCTGAGCACGCCTTTACGGACATAGCCCTCGGTAATCAGGCCTTCATAGATAACCTGGGCCAGATCTAAATCTACCACTCGCTCGGTGCCGCTCTTGTCCTTAATTACTTTATCAACAAATAGCTCCACCGTTATCCGCTGGGGCCGGTGGGCTATAGCTTCCACCAGCTCCCTTTGCAGCCCCTGGGCAAAGCTTTCATAGCTTTCGTTGGCGACGACGGTTAGTACATTGACGCTATGGAAGTCTTCCCCTAACAGATTACTATCCATGCGCTGGCCGTTCTGATCCACCGCAAGCCTAAGGCCCCGGCCCACTTCCTGCCGTTTGCGCACCTCACTGCCGCTTTGTTTCAGAGTGCAGATCTGAAAGACGTTGGGGTTATCCCAACCCTCGCGCAGAGCCGAATGGGAGAAAATAAAGCGTACCGGCTCTGCGCGGCCCAACAGTCTTTCTTTATCCCGCATGATCAGGTCGTAAGCGTCCACATCGTCGGAAGTGCGCTCCCGCCTGTCACCCAGCTTACTGTCTACCAAGCGGCGGCTTCTTTTATCAATGGAGAAGTAACCGGCATGGGTAGCCCCGGGAGATATCCCTTCCAGATAGCTAAGGTAGGCAGGAGCATCGGAAAACTCCAGCTGCATCCGGCCAAATATCTCTTTATATTCTTCTTCGAACATGTCGGCATAGGGACCGTTTTGCGCCTGTCCCTTGGCATCGTATTGCTTGTACTTTGCAACTTCATCAATAAAGAACAGGGACAGTACTTTTATCCCCTTCGCGAATAACCGCCGCTCTTGCTCCAAATGAGAGAGGATGGTCTCCCGGATCTGTATTCGCCGTAGATGGTCCTCGCTGACGGCGCCGATAACATCGCCGACGTATAGTTTTATACCGTTAATGAATTCAATGGAGCTGTCCCGACCGTCTATTTTTAGGACAGTATAGCCATCCCGGTATGCTTCTAGCTCTTCGGAACGGTCGAATAAGTTATGCCCTTCCTTTACGATGTGCCGGACCTTACGTATGTTCTTTGTTCCCTTTTTATCAAACTCAATGGTGGCGGTAGGATTGTCGCTGGATACATTAATGCTTTCAAGGTATACATAGCCCTCGGTAGCGGTGCTACCGCTGATCGAGATGCCCTTGACGGCAATCTTTTTCACTAGCTTTTTGTTATAGGCTTCCATGGCATCCAGGCGGTAAATCATATTGTACAGGCTGTCTTTCCTATGGGTGGCCGAATAGCGCAAAGTAAACAACGGGTTGAATTCTTTTAACCGCTCCTTGGTAACCGTTCCTTCAACCGACTGGGGCTCATCAATGATTAGTATGGGGTTGGTCCGGGCAATGATATCTATGGGCCGTCGGCTTCGGAATTCGTCCAGCTTCATGTAAATGCGCCTCGCGGCCTTACCCCGAGCGTTAAAAGCTTGGGAGTTGATGATCATGACATTGATGGCGCTATCAGAGGCAAAGCGGTCAATCTCCGTCAGTTGGGCCGAGTTGTAAATGAAGTAGCGGATCTTTTTGCCATACTCCTCGGCGAAGTGGTCCTCGGTTATCTGAAAGGATTTGTAGACCCCTTCCCTTATGGCCACGCTCGGCACCACCACGATAAATTTGCCCCAGCCGTAGCGCTTGTTAAGCTCGTACATCGTCTTGATATACGTATAGGTCTTACCTACCCCGGTCTCCATCTCCACTGTCAGGTTGTACCTACCCTCTAGCTGCTTGGAGGGTTCCAGCTGGAAACTACGCTGGACTTTGTTGATATTCCGCAAAGCAACTTCGTCGGTCAATTCCGGAACCAAGGGCGAATTGCTAAAGCCGGTATAGCGCGACGTTTCAGGAGCAGATAGTTGCTCAACCTGAGCAAAGCCCCTGTCCATGAGATAGCTCGGGGTCAGATAAGGTTGTCCAGCAAAGACATCACAAACAGCTAACGCCGCATCGGACTGGAATTTTTGCTGTTTAAACTGCAGCCTCACAGTTTCTCCTCCCCTCCCCCACTTCTAAATACATGAGTGTCCCCCGGTCAACACCAATTTGAACCTGTGCAGAATATGCACAAGTTGATTGCATGCTATGTTCCCCATCAGCATAGGTTTTGCAATGATGTTTGTTGAAAACAACTTTGCTTTCTTTACCCATGTTATATCACCCGCACAGTGGTCCGTGGCGCCAAAAGCTTGAAGATCTCCTCGACATTGATTTTTGCCGGGCTGGTAGCAAAACTCAAATCCCGGAACACAGCGCGGGTAGCTAGGCCTGTCCGCTCTGGGCTTCCGCACCGCCGGGCGATTTCTTTGACGACACTTTCACTAATGTTCTCGTCGAAGCAGGCGATAAGGTCGCCACCATTATATGTGTGGACAGTAAATCCCTCAATTTCTTCCTGTGTATGAGGCATGGACAGCGGCAGTCCCCATTCCAGCAAGCAGGCATAGAGCAGGTCCATATCGGTCCTGTCTTCCTTAATGTTGCCCTCCAAGGATTCAACCATGTCCTGGGTTAATTCGCCTGCAGCGTAGTAAACATCTTTCATGTTGGTGGAATCCAGTTTTAAAACCCGGAAGCCGATATCCAGGTCTTGTCCCAGCATTCCCGCTTCGCAAACTATTTTATCCCCAGCCCGCCGAATCCGCTCCTTGCCAATCTCGCAGATATTAGCGTAACCTGCCTTAGCGGCCTCGCTACCTTCTGGGGTTGGCTCCTGAAGCTGGACCATAATGAATTTGCGCTTGCCACCGTCTTCGGCGTTAAGCTGCATAACTGCATGGGCAGTGGTGGCAGAGCCAGAGAAGAAATCGAGGACAATGTCATCAGGATTAGTTCCGATGAGTAGCATTTGTCGAATTAATGACACAGGCTTAGGAGTATCAAATGGAGCCTTACTTTCAAATAAAGCACTA
>DGZL01000109.1:389-5633 GCA_002398515.1 Firmicutes bacterium UBA4981 | reverse complement strand
GGTAAGTAAATGGAGAGCTCAAGATGTAATTCAGGTTGCGAGTAGATACTTTCAGTCAGAAAGTGCTCCTATTGAGATGAGAAACCGTTCTCTCTTCGATGTATTGAGAGGAGATGCCGAACCTGAAGGAGAGCTTCTTCCGGATGAATTATACGATAGAATTGATAACAACTTACGCAAGGGTAGGGTGAAGATTGTTATTGCGTCTGACATGATTCCTGAGACTCTTAAGGATACAGTAACCTATTGTTAATAGCTTCAGCAACTTTGACATTTATGTGCTCCAGGTCCAGTCATTTAAAAAAGGTAACCTTCAAATGTATGCGCCGGCGCTCTTTGGTTTTGCCAGAAAGTCGGGTGCGGGGCTAGCAACAGAACGCGGTTACTGGGATGAGGAGAAATTCTTTAACGTGATTTCCAACTCGAATCGGGAAACCATTGAGACAATGAGACAACTGTATGAATTCAGCAAGAAACATGCTCCCAAATTCAGGTGGGGTACTGGTAAAGTCATTGGCACTTTCAATTTTGCGGCGAGAATAGACAAAAGAGACCTTGCGATTTTCACTGTAACTGATTTTGGAGCGCTGGATATCGCGTTTGGTAATATGAAAGGAGTTGTCAGTCATGAAATACTAGATGCATTCAGGAAGGAACTTAACAGGCTTCCCGGAGTCGATCTACCTGAAGAGGTGACAACGACAGAAGGGCGATGGCGTCGTATATGGACAAACTCGCTCATTGATGAGGAGTGTTTTGACATATTTACGTCAGCGGTGAAGGCGTTGATGAGCAGCCTATCGTAGCAACAAGGGTTCAGAAGTCATATGGCAAGTCGATAGGAGGTGACAAAATGGCGCTGAGGTTTCGGAAATCAAAGAAACTAGGCAAGTACGGAAGGATAAACCTTAGCAAATCAGGGGTGGGGTTCTCCTTCGGCGTGCCGGGCTTTCGAATTGGCATCAGTCCGAAGGGTAAAGTAAGGCGTACTGTCGGTATTCCAGGGACAGGAATCTACGACGTAGAAGAGGTAACGCCGTCAAAGCCCAAGAAGGCTAATCGCGTTTGTCATAAATGTAATCGCAAAGCCGGGCAAAGAGATTCGTTTTGCCGGTACTGCGGAGTTAAGCTTCAATAATCCCCATCCCGTCTGCTGATAGCCCATGCGCCGATCTCTCGGCGCAAGTCCCGGGCCTCTTAGATTCCTGCGGTGTCTGGAAGAATCCGTGCCTTAGAAGGCTTTCTTTAGTACATCCACAAGTTCATCTAGGGTCGCCGGGCGCCTGGGGACGCCAAACGATGCTCCAAGAGTATGCTCTTGTGAGGCGATCCAATCAAGGTCAGCGAGGTTAAGCCCTGCTTGCCCCAGAGAAGTAGGCAAACCGACCTGCCCGAACAGCTTGCTAATGCACTCTTCCAGCCATTCAAGCAGTATGTCAGATTCGAATCCTGAAGCATCAGTCGCTTCTTCCTCAAAATCTAGGCTCAAGGTGTGTTCTTTGCCTGATCTCTCAAACGCTTCTTCAACTTTTCCCAGCCTGGCTGCAGTGGCCGCATTGTGCCGTGCTTGGATCCGGAGTCCCGGTACAAGCAATATTCCCACCATATGGCCGTGGGACATTCCGAACTTCTTGCAGAAATGTACCAATGCATGGGGAAGGCCCAGGCCGGAATGGGCAAAAGCAATCCCCATCAAGAGACTGCCCCAGCTTAGCACGTCTCGGGTGTGTTGGGTTATCTCAATCCCGGAGGCTACCGGTGAAGTAGCGTTATCCCCTGAACGGCCGGCGCTTCCTAGGGGCGTTCTTCTTCCCGGCACGCTGTGTTCAGATGGCATCAGTGCTTTCATACCTTCTGTGAGATTCAAGAAAGCAGCAAGCGCCACAGCCTGTACCTCAGGAGACGCCTTTGCATGTGTGATGACTTCAAGGGACTGAGCCACGGCATCCACTAGAGATACTGTTGTATATGAGAGAGGTAGGGAATCGGTAAAGGCGGGGTCAGCTATTATCATGCGCGGAGGCGGTATGTGTCTGATGCTTCGCTTCTCATCACCGAGCTCTACCACTGCATTATTCGTGCTTTCGGATCCTGTGCCGGATGTGGTAGGCACCGCAATCCAAGGAAGAGCCTTTTTCGGGTCTATAGTCCTCTTTCCTGTTTGGAATGCAGCGATATCCTGCCCGTCTTCTTGATATGCCAGGCCTGCTATGGCCTTACCTACATCGAGAGTTGTGCCGCCGCCTATGGCTATCACATGACTAGCCTGAATTCTGTGTAGGGCTTCAATCCCTCCGAGAATCGCCTCGTGGTCTGCACGGCCGTGTACCTGGAATATGTAGGTATTTGACATGGTCCGGATGATGGTCTTGAGCACTTCTTGTATGCTTTTGGATTTGGAGCTTGACGCACCAACTACAGCGAGGACTCCTCTGGGCAGTCCTTCCGGTTCAGGCAAATTTTCCAGTGTAGGCAGCTCTTCCAGTGCATGTACCGAATGTTTTGCGCCCAATCCACGCTCAAAGACTGTGCGCTCAGAAGCTTCAGCAAGAACGGCACGATCCACAACTAATCTGCCGGAAGTTGAGTCAAGAGCGATCAAGCCTGGTATACTCCATAGTCCGAGTTTGTCTTGCTTCAGTGTTATTGTTATCATTTGATTCACCTGTTAGAACTAGTGTTTGCCTGCCTGCGTAAAGGCATTATTGCTAAGGTTCCACATTGAGGCCAATGCTTCCTTCATGTTCCTTATCTCCAGTATTCATCCGCTTAGAAGATCGAAGTCGATACCTCCGGGTCCGACTTGCCGGATTTAACATTTCGCTATGTGTCGTGTGGCAATCGAAACTAGGGTTAGGACTAGCTCAGGGGGCAGGCAAATGGAGTTATTTTGCTAGTCTAAAGGGAAATAGAAAATTATGAAAAATATAGAGGAAGTGTCATATTATAGTCGAACCTAAATGGGTCAGACGACAATGATAGGAGGATAATGATGAAAAGGTTATCTGCGGTTGTCTTAGTCCTTTTACTGGTATTCTCCCTTGGCGCCTGCGGCAGTAACAAAAACACCCCCGGCAATGAGGCAGCCAAAACGGGGAAGACTGAAGCCGAACCCCTAAAACCGACAGAGATCGCTGAGCTCCCTGGCCGGCCAGGTGACACGAAGAACATTATTTGTGTGAGTTATGAGGCCTATGGTGATGCGGAAGACAAGTTTAGTAAGTATGCGCTGGCGGAGAGCGAAGACCACGAGGTAGTGTCGGTCAAGTTTAGCACAGTCGAACCTACTGACCTGAAAAATCTTGGTTACCTTCTTCCACTGAGATTCATGGGCGAGTCCATTAAGTCTCTTGGAAAGTATGATGCAGGCTTTGAGATGATTATGTTTAAAACCGGGTGGGGCGATGATGTAGAGGTTACGTACAATCCGGATACCGGTTATGTGGTGGCACATACTGACGATTCCGGCAGCGCAATCCAGGTGAGAGCCATGTATGATGGGGATGCCGATTCGCTGCGGGTTGAAGGGTATAAAGACGGTGTCCTTGATTTCTTGTTTGAATACATCAGAACAGTGGGAGGGTATGCGGCTCAATACCACTATGAGAAGATTACGGGGTATGAGAAGAATTCGTTCACGCCTATAGTGGGATTCTGCACCTATAGACTCATGTTTGAACGTTCCAACGGTTCCTATGCAAGATTTGACCTGGTGGATGCCGAGCCGGACTCCATCTTTGGTCTTGTTCCCGATGAAGATTGCTTTATAGACGGAGCTACCCATTGGCTTACCATTACAGATGGCAAGTTTGCGGGGAATATAGGCGGAGAAGCCTTCTAAGTGGCATTAAGCGAGTGATTAGGGGGATGTCAACTGAAGTCATTCCGTAAAGAATTGATCTTTAATACTAAGAACCGGGTGGAACTCATCAATATTACAGACGACGTAGCAGAGGCGCTGGAGGAGAGCGGGATTAAAGAAGGCCTGTGTCTGGTCAACGCTATGCACATAACGGCCAGTGTCTTTATTAATGACCACGAAAGAGGCTTGTGGAAGGACTGTCATAACTGGTTGGAGAGACTGGCGCCTCATGAGCCGATTTCCCAATATCATCATAACCTCACCGGCGAAGATAACGGAGACGCTCATCTGAAAAGGCAGGTCATGGGCAGGGAAGTGGTGATTGCCATCACTGAGGGTAGGCTTGATTTCGGCCCATGGGAACAGATATTTTACGGAGAATTCGACGGACGACGGCCCAAAAGAGTGCTGGTCAAGATCATAGGTGCGTAGAATACGTGGCCGAATGCTTCAGAAGAGTCAGGCCGCCGGCTTCGGTACATATTTCAGGGTCTTAGGAGTGCGCTGTCTTCTTAGATGAGGGATCGGGACTTTGGTTTAGCTCTTACTAAGCGACAATAACCCGTCCATGTTCAAAGTTGCCGGAGCCTTCTTGTCAAGCTTATTTGCTCAAAGTCTTGTGCAAAGACTTTGGCAGCCGATGTGCTTATTTTGAATTCTATAATGTGCCATGATTGGCAAAAGAGACCTTTTTTCAGTTACAGACACGTTGGGAAATGGCCTACGGGAGTAGGATAGGAAAGGAGTATCCACATGAAACGGGAATTCACTTGGATCCTTCTCGTGCTCGTGTCGATTTTTTCTATGACCCAGGTTGCCATGGCTGAAGCTCTGACTGAGGTGCCTGATCTGCTGCCGGTACCGGAAAACCCGAGAGTTCAGGTGTCTCGGGTGGAGGGCATACCCTTTTACTTGCTCAGCTTCAGCTGGACCACGCCTCAAGTCATCCGTGATCTTTGGGAATCGAGAGACATTATCGCAAAGAAGTTGAATGTGGTCACGCCGTCATTCTATCTGGAAGCCGATTACAAACTAGGCGAAGATGGAAGTTGGCAATATGAGCCGTTCTGGGATGCTTATGCCCTTAAGGACGAGGACGAGGTTCCAATGGGTTGCACTTTTGACGGTGCCCTTTCAATCGGAGAGAGTCACTACTTCCAAGACTGTCTGGCAGAAGTCCCCGGCGCAGACAGCATAGACTTCTTTTACAATAACACGATTTACTTTCGGATCCGGTTCGCCGTAACGTACACCGGTTGGGATCCTGCTTCGGCAAGAAAATTCGTCTCGCCCTGGTCGTCTCAGTTTACCGTCAGTGAGATTGTTTTTGTGGACGCAGATGATGAAGAGGGTGAGGATTCTAAACTGGATGAAAAAGCTAT
>DGZL01000109.1:0-197 GCA_002398515.1 Firmicutes bacterium UBA4981 | reverse complement strand
CGGAGAAGCCTTCTAAGTGGCATCAAGTGAATGATTGACGAACGAGGCCTGTACGGATGAGAGTTAGGCCTGCGAGAGCTGCTGCAGCGGTTGTTTTGACATTGGTTCTGTTGACTCCGGTCACTTATGCGGCTCAGTTGAGTATGCAAGAGATACCCCTTCCTCTTGACGATACTTATAGCCGGTTAAGTGACGAT
>DGZL01000005.1 GCA_002398515.1 Firmicutes bacterium UBA4981 | reverse complement strand
GGCAGGGTAATTAGCGGCCGAGTTAAGATCATATCCTATAGGGGGGGCCTGACGCGGTGACGGGTCAGGCCCCTCCTATAGGATATGATCTTAACTCGGCCGATAATTACCCTGCCAACCTAGGCACCATCCCAGCAGGGATGATTTACAAACTACGACCGGATGAGGCGATTGTCTTGACAGGAACAACACCTCCTGAGGCCCGCTACTTCAGCTTCCGCAGCTATCTTGGGTTTGTCGAGAACAAGTCAGGGAAAAACTACACCGGCACGCCGACTTTCGGCGATGATGAAATCGGATGGTATCACAGGATATACTGCAGCTTGGGTGACCCACTGAATCACCTGAATATGTGGACAAGCAATACGCATGGAAGCGCGCCTGGGAACGCTTTCAATAGCGAGACGGTCTTCATTGTTCTCATGACCTTGCAGGTCTTGGGAGCCATCCGCATCTTGGTGTTTGGGTCGATTACGTATTCTGCCTGATCAGGTATCTCACGACTCTTGCAGGATCATACGGACAGCGAGTTGCATTAGTGTTGCAATAAGGGCTGTACATCATAACGGTTGAGGACATTGGTTGTCCCTTGCGTTTGATTATGTCGAGAGCCATGGTATCACGATCCACTATGCATGCTATTGCCTGGCGGACCGGGTCTGCGTCGAGGGGTTTGCGGCTCATAATTATCCCATTCGCGCGGGCCCCACGGTTCCCAGGCAGATCCCGCTTGAGTTAGAATTGTCCCACAGGAAACAAGCGGAATGAGCCAAACTGCTATAGGCAGAAGCAGCTTCCGGGGGCTTCCCACAAGTAAGCGGTTCAACGACTTTGCCAACACAGACTGGGAGGCAGAGGAGCTCATGAAAGATATCATAATTCCAGGGGCTGGGGCTTCGAATAAGAGAGTTGAGCTTTCTATTCGTGTTGCTCATCGCTACGCTATTACTAACATCTTCTGTACACGCAGCCCCGTTTGATCCACGCCAGGAACTTACTGGGGGCCACATGTCACATTAGACGAGTCTCCTATCGGTGTTGATTGGCCAAACGATGCCGAAGGTGGCGTTAACTCAATTTGAGACAACTTACCGACATGCTGAGAAGCTTTTTTCTTGTCTGCGGAAGTTTCCCCTACCAGATGCATACGGAAAATGAAGCACTCTATATTGTGGGTTAGTCATCTCTCAGCCTTCGAATAAGATAGAGAATCACGTCTCGATCTTCTGGACTGAGATGTTGGATATTACTAGTGATTGCTTCAATGTCGCAAGTGTCGTTCTCTTTTTCGCTATCATCCTTCATAAGGAGTTCCTCTAAAGGGATCCCGTAGCCTTCCGATATTCGCTGCAGCATCTTCGCTGAAGGATTCACAGGGCGGCCGGTTTTAGGGTGTTGTCCCTTCTCGAGCGAGTTGAGATAAGTGTGGCTGACTCCAATCATTTCAGCTGCTTCTCGTAAGCTTAGATTCTTCCTCATCCGACTTTCGCGGAGTCTCTCTCCGAGTTCCTTCAATTTCCATCATCTCGTTTCGCAGAGTTCATTTTGAGATACGCCTGCTGAGACAAGAGAGACAGATGGCATGTACTACATACTTGACAACGTGTAAACTATATATTACAATAGCTGTAGTCTTTTTCCATAGAGGTGCCCGGGTAACCGTCAACTAATACAGCAAGCCACGCTTATTGAAAGGAGGCGAATGCTCGCGCAAATAAGGAGCCTCTCTAGATACTAGGGTTACCAAACAAATGTGACTCGCTCTCCCCATGGCAGGCGACATCTCATAAGTGACTTGTATTTAATTCGCCAAATCGTGGTAGATGTCCTGCTAAGAGTGATTGCAAGTGTGACTCGATGCCAAACGAAGTTCGCTATGACAGAGACTACAACAGGCATGTCATGGGGGCGCGAGACACTCATAACACACAACACTAATTAATTCAAGACCGGAAAGAAGGGGGGTATTGATGTGATTACTATGGCAGATGTAAAGCGCGATGTTCCTACTCCACTATACCCTACATTTCCCCGGGAGGAATACGACGCCAGGATTGCCCAACTTCAGAAGGCGATGAGTAAGGTAGGCTGCGATATCCTGCTTCTGACGACACAGGAAAACATACGTTACGCGACAGGCTATACAAGCTGGTACTTATCTAGCAATTTCAGGCCTGTCATATGTTTAGTTCCTAGCAAAGGACAACCAGTACTCGTTTTGCGAATCCTTGAGAAATACAATGTCGAGATCACATCCTGGATCGATAAAGTAGTCTGTTGGGGAAGTCCGGGGCGAGGAGTTGACAATGTAGTTGCGTATGACCTGATTAAAGCATGCGCCATGGCGGTAACTGACATTCATTCAGACAGCGCTGTCATAGGCCTTGAAGCGGCTGACGGCACTAGGTGCGGAGTTCATCTTTCCTTCCTACATGAGCTTTCCCAAGCTATGCCTAAGATAAATTACATAGATGGTTCGAAAGCAATCTGGCAAGCGAGAATGATCAAATCCCCATTCGAAACTGAACGAATCAGAAAGGCTAGTGAAGCGGTTGAGAGCGCTATTGACTATGCATTCTCCAAAGTAAAACCCGGGATTCTGGAGAATGAGATTGCAAGGACTATTGCGGAGTTCATGGCTTCTAAAGGTGTTGATAGAATCTCATATCTTACTGTCATAACAGGCAAAAACAGGTACGCAACATTTAATGCCTATGCAACTGATAGAAAAGTCGAAAAGGGGGATCTGATTCTTGTCGACATAAGTGGGCATTATGAAGGCTATGCCAGCGATCTAACACGAGTCGCCAAGGTCGGAAGGGCAACCGCGGAAGAAAAATCACTTGCTGAAGCTGCATATTCGTCAGTGATAAAAGGGATTGCTTCTGCAAGGCCCGGGGTCCCCATCAGCGAGCTGAACAATGTTGTTGAGAATGAAGTTATTGAGCTAGGCTACAAGGATTGGTTGATCCATTCAAGTGGCCATAGCATCGGACTGGATGTAGTGGAGTATCCGATGATTCATAGTGGTGAAGATCTGCCAATTGAACAGGGAATGGTTTTTGCGATTGAGCAAGGAGTCTATCGGTATGACAAGAGTATCGGTGTATCGTCAATCTATACTTCCTTCAGATATGAGGACGTAATTGCTGTAACTGCAAATGGACCTGTTCATTTGTCAGGACCAGGCAGTCCTCTTGTTGAACTGTGTGTGGACTGAGAATGGAAGTGTTTCTACGGAATAGAGGTTCACGGCGTGAAGTCAGGGAGGATGGTGGTTCAGGTGGAGTGCCTTCTAGGTGTGGATCTTGGCACATCTGGGGCGAGGGCCGCGCTCGTTGATTCCAACGGCAAGCTGATTTTCTCTACACATACCGACTATGGATATGAAGTGCCTGAATCTGGTTGGGCAGAACAGGATGTGAATGTGTACTGGGGAAACGCCTGTGAAGTGATTAAGAGAGCCTCCGCTAAAGCGGTTGATGAGGGTTGGGCTGTCTCAGGTGTATGTATAAGCGGACTAGCGCCAGACGTAATTCCAGTAGACAAGAACGGGAACCCGCTCGGGCCGGCCATCTTATGGCTGGACCGAAGAGCTACTGAAGAGGAACAATGGATCAAGGACTACTTAGGTGAGGATGCGGTTTTCTCCTTAAGCGGAAACATGGTGGATTCATATTTCGGCTTGGTGAAAGCAGTATGGCTTAGAAGAAAGCGTCCTGACATTTATTGCAAAGCCTATAAGCTTCTTAACGTCGTTGATTATGTAGTCTACAAATTGACAGGCACGTACGTTACAGACTACTGTCACGCAGCTTGCATGGGAATAGCTTTTGATTTAAAGAATCGAAGATGGAACAAAGACGCGATATCGGTTCTTGGACTTGACATAGATAAACTACCCAAACTCCGTAAGGCAGATGATATCGCAGGGACTGTTACCCCTGAGGCATCTATGAACACTGGGTTACGGGAAGGCACGCCGATAGCAGTTGGGTGCCCCGACGGAATTGCGAACTTTATATCAGCAGGGTTAACTCAGCGTGGCGACAGCGCTGCGAGCTTGGGTACGTCAGGATTGATGGCCGTTCTATCTGAGTCAGAGCGGTTTGTGAAGCGAATGCTGATTTCGCCTTCAATCTCATCCCGAAGCATGTATTACAATATTGCAGCTCCAGCATTCACCGGAGGCGCGTACAAATGGATTCGTAACAACATCTACTGCGGCCAGGCTAAAGGGGCCTATGATGTGATGAATGAAGAAGCTGCTCAAGTGGCTCCTGGGTCAGAAGGGTTGGTCTTGCTTCCATATTTAGTAGGAGAAAGAACTCCCGTCTGGGATAGTCGTGCGCGGGGTGTATTGTTTGGAATTTCAGACTCCCATACTCGTGCGACCATTTTCAGAGCCGGTCTTGAGAGTATCGCTTTGGCGTTCCTAGATAACGTGACACGAATGAGAGATTCCGGAGCTTATATCGGGGGTACGCTGACGGTGACTGGCGGAGGTGCCAAGAGTGCGCTCCTACGCCAGATACTAGCAGATGCCTTGAACATGCGAGTGAACTTTATCGGTTCAAAAGTAAGCGCTGAAATGGGAGGCGCATTTATCGCAGGAAAGGCGATAGGCTTGTTTCCAAGTTACGAAGTGGCCCGCGATTCTGTGACAGTAATCGAGACTGCTGAACCTGACCCGGCAAACACTGCAATTTACCATGAACTCTATACCCAAATCTACAGTCTCCTTTACCCGAGTCTTAAGGATCTATTTGAGGCTGCCGACTCACTAAGGTCTAAACTCTGTAATCAATCATCTTCACCAACTTCATGACGAGGACAGTTGGCGCGGGCAACAAGAGGGGTGATATGAGAAACTGGCAGAAATGGCTTTCAGAGATTAATTGGCCTACGTTAGACTGGAGATCCAAAAACAATGAGGAGGCAAGAAAATGGACTGTTGGAAAACGATAGCTGTAACAGTTGCGCTGGTAGTTCTTCTTGCAAACAGTATAGTGGTAGGTGCTCCAAAGAACCCGATCACTGTCGGCTGTGTGTGTATGAATATGGGCGCTGACTCCAATGTCTTGGCCTATGAGGGCTTAAGCGCATACGCACAGAAGCAGGGATGGAGACTGCTCCATTCAGACTGTCAGGGTGAAATAGCGAAGGTTTCACTTAACATTATCAACTATGTAAACCAAAGGGTCGATGCTATTGTTGTAGTCACGTCTGAGAAGACGATTATTGATCGTGGGGTTGCAGAAGCTGAGAAAAAAGGCATTCCTGTATTCCTGGTTGATACAGAAAACACAAGAAACACTATTGTAAACGCTACCACCAACTGTTGGGCAATGGGCGCTTATCTGGGCAGTCAGGTAGTAGATAGAATCAGGGCTACCAAGGGCGATAAGGGTCCTCACTATGTAGCAATTATAGGCATGGATGACCTCTATGTGCATCGTCAGAGACAGCAAATGATGGAGGCAGTATTCAATAGTCCTGAGAATCCCGACTTTGAGGTTCTGGTAAGCGACTCGGTTAGAGTAGATAATTGGCAGACTGCATCGTACGACCTTGCCAAGGCTTGGATCACGCAATACGGCAAGAAACTCTCGGCAATCCTTGGCACATGGGACGGAATAAGCTGGGGTATCTGTCGGGCTATAGTAGATTCCGGATACACCAAGGACGATATCTTCACCATGTCAATTGACGGTTCGACTCAGACTTATGACCTCATCCGTCGTGGCCAACCGTTTGTCGGTGTCATTGCTCAAGACTTTAGCGGATGGGCTACTGCAGTCGGTGAGACGATCCAGGCAGTCGTTGTTGAAGGCAAGGCTCCTAAGGCTGTAATCCCCGCTAGTAGAACCATATACGTTCCGTACAAGTGGGTTGACGAGGCTAACGTGCCTGCTAAAGGCGAGGAAGATAAGCTATTTGCTGAGTAACAAGTCGGCAACAGAACGTAAAGCGTTATAGGCTGGGCTTCGACTGTGCTGACGTACGATACTGGGTCAGGCGGCAATGGCACGCTTGGCAATCATGAGGATCTAGGCCAAGCGATCCGTTGCCGTCCTCTTGCTATGCCTTATGCCTATACATTGGAAGTTATTACTGTTGCTTTAGGGGTGTTGAGTAATGGACTCTAATATCATCCTGGGCTGCGAAAACCTGACCAAGAGATTTGAATCCACTTTGGCGCTGCACAAAGTTACGGCCGGTGTTCGCAAAGGGGAAATCTTAGGACTTGTGGGAGAGAATGGGGCAGGCAAATCAACTCTCGTTAAGGTGTTGGCAGGAGAGCTTCGGCCAGATAGCGGATCTATTGTCTTCAGAGGGAAAACAGTCCGATGGGAAAGCTCCAATGAAGCCCTTCGAGAGGGTATAGGCATGGTTCACCAACGACCATTGCTTGTTCCTGAGATGACCGGCCTTCAGAACTTGTTCCTTGGTAAGGAATACGCAAGGCGTGGCTTGCTGGATGAAGTTGCAGCTACTGAGGCCAGCAGGCGATTGATTGAGAAGTATCCGATGTATCCTGACATGGATTTGACAAAGACTCCAAAGGAAATGTCAGCGGGTGAAAAAGAGATTCTTGCGATCCTACGGGTCCTCTCCTATGATCCGGAGGTGCTAATCCTTGACGAACCTACTGCTAGTTTGCCCAGGCAGGAGACGGCAACTTTGATTGAGATGATCAAGAAACTCAACGTCGAACGCGGAGTGAGCATCATATTTATATCGCATAAGCTGGAGGAGGCGTTCGGACTATGCGATAGGATCATGGTTTTGCGAAATGGCAAGTACGTGGGTGACCTTATGAGGGAGGAGTTCAAAAGAGAACGGGTCATTAGACTGATGATCGAAGAAGATATCTCTTTATTCTACCCGCCAAAAACCGAGGAGGTTGGCCCTGTTACATTAGAAGTCACAAACCTCAGGGCGCCGGGAGTGAATAATGTAAGCCTTGAAGCACATGCAGGAGAGATCGTTGGGATGTATGGTCTGATCGGTGCAGGCATGAGCGAGGTTCTTGAATCAGTATTTGGTCTCAATCGGATAACCGGAGGTTCGATCAAGCTGAAGGGCGAGGAGTTATGCTTGCCGTCTGTATCTGTGATGAAGAGAAAGAAAGTGTACCTCATTCCATCTGATAGGCATCAGCTCAGCCTGTTTAGGAATTTCAATGTCATGGAAAACATGACAATTGCACATCTCGCGTCACTCTTGCCTGAAACCATCATCGATTCCGCAAAGGAGCATAAGCTCGCTACGAACCAGGCTAACAAGATGACAGTCAAGTGTTCCTCGGTTAGCCAGGCTATTTCTGAACTCAGCGGTGGCAATCAACAGAAACTGGTCGTAGCGAGATGGCTGATGGAAGATGTAGATATCTTGATGGTCGACGATCCTACAGTCGGAATAGATATCGGCGCTAAACGCGATATCTATCTGTTACTGAGAGAACTGACGCGTATGGGTAAGACGGTCATACTCATCTCATCAGAGATCTCAGAAATCCTTGGTATGTCTGATCGCATTTATTGCATGAAGCATGGTCGAATAACCGGTGTTCTGACCGGAGACCAGATGACGCAAGAAAATGTGTTGAGGCACATTTTGTAGTCGAGGGGCGTGAGAGTTTATGTCTGTTGCTACTCGAATTTCTGCGAAGTCACGAAGCTGGTTCGTGGATTTTGTAAAAGATAAGGAGCTTTTCGTGGCATCCATCTTAATGATCTTTGTATTCAGTATAGCTGGGACTCGTTTCTTCACGTTGGATAATATTGCTAACATACTGAGGTCTGTATCAATTGGAGGGATTCTTACCCTCGGGTTGAGTTTCGTGATGATAACCGGCGATTTTGACCTATCTTTTGGTTCTGCTACCGGTCTACTTGTGGTAATTGAGATGATCATGCTAGATCAAGGCGTCAACATGTGGCTTGTATTTCTTGTGATGATAGTCCTTGGTCTGGTATGGCAGTTTATCAATGCCATGCTGGTTGTTAAGGTAAGAATGCCGGCATTTATCGCGACGATCGCCACATGGAATATGGCAAGAGGCTTGATTTTCTGGATAACTAAAGGCAAGACGTTCTACGGGGATTATCCGGACGCCTTTGCCTTTGTAGGCAGGGAGAATATTCTGGTGTTCTTACCGACATGCGCGATAATCTTTGCCGTACTTGCCTTCTTCGCATATATGCTCGGCAATCACACGAAGTTTGGTCGTCATCTATATGCCGTGGGAGGCAATCCGGAGGCTGCACGTTATGCAGGGATCGACTCTGACACAGTCAGAATCCTCGCGTTTCTAATGAGTGGACTAGCTATAGGAGTCTCCGCAATCATACTTGGATCTGAGTTATGTTGTGCTCCTGCAGGGGCAGGGGATGCATTTCAGATGCAGGGTATAGCTGCGGCCTATCTTGGCGCAACGGTATTCAAACCCGGTTCGGTGAACATCGGAGGATCCATACTCGGAAGCCTCTTACTGGTTGTCATCGAGAATGGACTTGTTATGATGAATGTTCCGTTTTACTACAAGTACCTCATTCAGGGGCTGATAATCGTTGGAGCAGTCTCGTTCATTACCATTAAGAAGAGGAATAGCTCCATTGCAATTCAATCTAAGATATAGGAAGGGGTATGAATTGGATGTCTGGACTTAATTCACGTCTCCTGTCCGCGGATGGAAATGCTGTGGTAGTGGCTATGGACCACGGAATGGAGGGAGTGCCAAAGGGGTTTGAAAACCCCCGAGAGACTCTCCTGAAAGTGCTTGAGGGCGAACCGGATGGCATTCTCTGTACTCCTAATCTTGCAAGAACGTTTGCAGCTGAGATCGCGTCGAAGCCTAACGTAAAGGTTGTTGCAAGAGTTGATTTCTTGGCTACATCAGTAATAGCCGGGATTGACGGTTCAGAAGAAATTCAACTTTTGATCTCCGATGCAGAGGAGTGCATGGAGATTGGCGCAGACGCTGCTGCTACGTTTCTTCTTTATGGCCGAAAAAACCCTGCAGTGGTCGCAGAGAATATAAGATATCTGTCGGAGCTTTCGCGAGAGACTCATCGGCGAAATCTGCCTCTTGTCACAGAGGTTCCATTCTGGGGTAAAGCGGTGCCCGAGAATGAATCTGAGAGGGCGGCTCTTCTTGAGCACGCATGTAGAATTGCTTGGGAAGTGGGCTCAGACATCATAAAGGCGCCATATCTTGAGGACAGAGATGCCTTTAGAAGGATAACCTCAAATTTGCCAGCGCCAATCTTGGTATTGGGCGGAGTGAAGACTGACAAAGTAGAAGAGGCGTTTACGCTTGTTGCAAAGGCAATGGAAGACGGTGCAAGAGGCGTCTTCTTTGGGCGAAATATCTGGCAGCATGAGTATCCTGACCGAATGGTAACAGCTATGAAGGCTATTATACACGAAGGCGCGACTGTGGATGAAGCCACACGCATCGTGGATGGACGATAAGGCGAATGGCTATTGGCTGTGTGCAGTTGTCGAGCTAAATGCGTCTCAACTGCAACGGAACAGACATAGTCTGATTAGCATTAGCTATAGAGGTGAGGCTTGATGGCGGAGGAAATGGTTTTCGGTGCACTAGTCGGCGATGAGTGTGCTGAAGTGAGGCGCGTGCCCATACCTGAGATTGGCCCAGACGACGTTCTTATCAGCATCAAATCATGTAACATATGCACGTACGACTATCAGCAATGGTTGGGCTTGCGTCCGCAACAGCCATACCCAATGGCTTGGGGACATGAAGACTCAGGAGTGATTGCAGCGGTCGGAGGCAATATCAAGGATCTCAAGGTGGGAGATCAGGTTATCGCCAATCACTATAGACCGTGTCTGCAGTGCACTCCTTGTCGCCTTGGCAGGAACATGAATATGTGTGAAGGTGAAGAGGCTCAGCAATTCCTCGTCAAAGACCAATACGGTTACTATGGGGGATACGGTTGCGCGGAATATCGTAGAATTGCAGCTAAACACATTTTCACTTTCCAGAATAACATTCCGCCGGAAGAGGCAGGCTTTACAGAGCCACTTGCTACAGTGGTACACGGAATTCGCAAGATGAGGCCGTCTGTCGGCGAGAAGGCCCTTGTGATCGGGGCAGGCACGATGGGACTTTTGAATGCTCAGGTTTTGAGGTACTACGGTCTGGATGTGACTATATCAGAATTGGTTGAGAAGAAGATATCTAAGGCTAGAAGCCTTGGTTTCGATAAGGTGCTCAATCCCAGTGATTCAGATTTTGCAAGCAAGGTAAGAACCTATACAGGGGGCAAGGGTCCGGATATGATCGTAATTGCGGTTGGAGCTACAAGTGCTTACGATCAGGCGTTTGAGGTTGCTCCCGAGGGGTCCCGCCTCCTCATTTTCGCTGCATCTTTCCCAATACCAAGTTGGAGCATACATCCGAATCTGGTTCACTACAAGTGTTGGGAAATCCACGGGACTGTTGGGGCTGCACTCAGTGACTACTGTGAGGCGGTTAAATTACTTGACACAGGGGCGGTGAATGTAGAGCCTTTGATTGAGGCAAGAGTTCCACTGAAAGATATTCAGAAAGCCTTTGAGCTGGCATCGACTCAAGGCAATTACCGAATATCTGTAATGCTTCCATAAAGCCAATGATCAGGTCCAAAGCGTTCTTGCCCGTGGCTAGATAATAATGAGCGATGCAATTGGAGAGGTCTCGAAAATGGCCTCTCCAATTTACTTGTGCGGCAAATTCTGTGATCGAGTAAGCGGTGGAATTTACGAGAATGTGTGTGTCAATAAAGTATGTAAAATGGGATCCTTGTTAATACAACCTGATAATGTCGCAAGCGCCTGGTTTCTATTGGAACTACCTTTTGCCTGGAAACCGAACGACTCGATGAGACGGTATCGAATCCATTACGGAGGAAACGCGGCCCTAAACCCAAGGATTCGCTAGAGGCCTCTAAAGGCAAGGTTCAGCGCAACTTCGTGGATCCCGATTTGCGCATGACGAAGAATTCTGATAAGAGATTTGTCCAAGCACACAATGTGCAGGCGACCCAAGATAGCGAATTGCAGATTATAGTTTCAGTGGATTCCACGAACTAGGCTTCAGACACAACTCATCTGCCAGGTATGGTCAAGAGGAGCTTAAAGACTCGGAAGGGCCATGCGCAGATATTCCTTGGAAGTCGGCTTCCATGATCGGGGTTGTTGCCCCATTCGTTAACGTATCCTACAGAGTTTTCCTACAAAAGGAAGTAGCCAAAGATATCATAGGAGGCGTGTACAGCTTAGATATAGCCTTACGCAATATCACAATGGTGTTGTCTGTCGTCTTGATTACGTTACTGGGCGATCGATTTTGAAACAGCACTCTCATATTCGTGTTCGCAAGCATATTGCTGGCAATTAGCCTGTATGGTTCATGCAAGACGAGGACGCTTAATCAGGGAACTGAGATGCGATTGCTGTTATCGATATCGTACCGAGTCTCAGATTCTTTCATCATGAAGGAAGTTGCTATTCCTTAGGAGCCTTAGTAGGTGCATTCAATGATAAATGCAAGTACCACCATACTAGCACCTATAACCCCAACGGACTTCCCATTGATACCAAACCTCAATTAGTCTACTCAGCTCATGAATCCTACCGAAGGACTGTACCAACAGTAGATGTAGAGATAGCCTTCAACTATCCATTAACCACGTCACTTACTTTTGAGGCAGGGGGAAAATATCATGCATTTTACATACCTGATCCGATATTTCATGAGCCTTATGGGAATGCCTTGGTACGAGATCATGAGCCTAAGGTGATAAGTGTGGGTGGGGTTATGGTTGGGGTTAGGTATGGATTCTAGGTGATAGGTGTTGTGTTCAGATAGGTGAGATGATGGGATGGATGCCAAGAGCTTACCTGTATCTCTTGGCATCCATCTATATACATTGAAGTCCTGTCACTAAAGTCAAACTCCTTTAACAGGAGTCTT
>DGZL01000017.1 GCA_002398515.1 Firmicutes bacterium UBA4981 | reverse complement strand
GTAGAACTTCCCCTACTCCTCTTGGGCGCCCAATCCAACGGAGAAATCAAGGACAAGGTCCTGTCAGCCCTTGCAGAAGTCGGCTTATCAGGCCTTGAAACCCGGCGGCCCATGGATCTTTCCGGCGGGCAACAGCAAAGAGTCGCGATTGCCAGGGCTCTTGTGAAAAAACCCAGGCTTATCTTGGCAGACGAAGCCACCGCGAATCTGGACTCAGAGAATTCCGAAGCAATCCTCTCTCTCATGCAAGAGTTGAATCAAAAGATAGGCACAACGTTCGTGTTCTCTACACACGACCCGCTTGTAATGAAGTTCGCTCGAAGACTGGTGACAATGCGGGACGGCAGAATCGTCGAAGATGAGAGGAGGTAGCAAGAAATGAACATGCTCAAGTTCTACCTCAAATTCACCGCCAAGAATCTCTTCAGACACAAAAGACGGACTATTCTTACTGCGCTTGCAATAGCAATAGGGATAATGTACTTTATCGTATTTGACTCGATGTTAGCAGGGGCGGATCAAGACGCAATCAGTAACCTGGTCAACTTTGAAACAGGCCACCTACAGGTCTCATCTGTAACATCAGACGACAAACGTCCAAAACTCGATGAATTAATTCCCGACGGTGAAAGGCTCGCCGGGGAAATTCGGAACCTTCCGAAAGTAGAAGCTGCCACCCCGAGACTGGTCTTCCCTGCCTCTGCCATCGCAGGATTTGAAGAGCTTCCTGTCTTAGGAATAGGTGCGGACCCGGAAACTGACGAGAAAGTCTTCATGGTGCCGGAATACATTACAGACGGAAAATGGTTCATGCCCGGAGAAGAAGGAGTGGTCCTCGGCAAACGCATCGCAGATCTCCTTGAACTCGAGCCGGGAGATATGATTACCCTAAGAACTCAAACCGTGGACATGACCTTCCAAGCAGTGGATCTTTCGGTCGTGGGAATTGTCTCAACCCCCCACCCCACTGTCAACCAGGCACAGGTGTTTCTCCCTCTCGATGTAGCGCAAGAAGCCCTTGGAGCAGGAGAAAGCGCAACCACAATCATTGTTCGGACTGAATCTGAGCAAGCTATTTCCGCTGTCTCAGACTCTATCCAAGGCCTGGACCTTTGGAATCCTTCCTGGAAAATCAAACCCTGGTATGAAGCAACTTCATTCCTTGCCATCGGCACGGGAAAGCGGGCTTTTGGTGGGGTTCTTATGGGGCTTGTCCTAATCATCGCCACCATCGGTGTGGTAAATTCCATCCTCCTTTCCACACTCGAGCGTGTGCGAGAGATCGGGCTCCTCAAGGCAATGGGAATGAAAGAGAAAGAGATTGTGCAGCTCTTCGTTTTCGAAGGATGCGGTCTCGGCTTACTAGGTGGTATCCTAGGTGCAGCCATGGCCACTGTCATCAACGTCTACCTAGTCAACACCGGACTCAGTCTCAAGTGGTTCATGGGTGAAACCAACATGGATATAGGATATCCCATAGCTGACCGTATGTTCGGCGTTTGGAATTGGCCTACTGTCTTGTGGGCGATCCTCTTCGGACTTCTGGTTTCACTTGTTGCAAGTTACTTTCCGGCCAGACGCGCAGCCTATCTCGACTCTGTCGAGAGCCTGCGCCAAGTATGATTGCCAAAGGGAGGGCTCAGTAAATGGCTTACCTCATAAAGATGGCCTGGCGGAACCTGGGCCGCCACCGCGGACGAACTATACTAAGCCTAATTGCCATTATCACCGGGGTTTTCGTCGTAGTAATAGCTAAAGGCGTAATCGATGGTATAGTTGACACCTTTATCACATACAACATAAACCTAAACTCGGGACACATCCGAGTCATCCAACCTGAGTACAAGCTAAAAGAGCAAACTCTTTCACTTGGATATGCAGTAGGCAACGAAGATACTCCATATCACTCTATTGTTGAAGACATAAGGAGCATCCCTGATGTCAAGGCAGCCACAGGTAGGATTAGATTCGGCATGCTCCTGTTGGCAGGTGACGATGTCCAAGAAACCGTCCTCACCATTGGGACTGACTTTGATGAAGAAGAGAAGATTGCTCACCTAAGCAGGTTTCTTGAAGGCAGTCAAGCAGGAACCCTTCCCCGGGTAGGTCAGCGTGAAATCCTCCTCGGCGATGTCCTCATGGATAAGCTGGGTATCGGTGTAGGCGATAAAGTCAACGCAGTGTTTTCCACATCTTTCGGCTCACTGGGGATAGCCACGTTCCGAGTAGCAGGTAAGATGTCAAGTGGCCTCAAATTCCTTGACGAATCAACAGCCTACATTCCGCTGGATACAGCCATGCATCTTCTGGATATGGACGACTCCGTTACCGAGATCGTTGTGTTCGGTGAGACTCTATCTAAGGCACACGCCCTTACGACAGAGGTTGAAAGCGTTGCTCATACGCTCCCGGGTACACCGATAGTCGTCCCTTGGGACGAATACAGCGAGTTGATCAGCCTTATGAGTAAAGCGAAAGCCATATATGCAGTAATCTATATCTTGATAGTAACTCTTGCGTCATTTGTGGTATTTAACACCTTGCTGATGATCGTATCTGAGAGAACTCGCGAAATCGGCATGCTTGCAGCCCTTGGACTTACGCCTCAATCAATACAACGGCTCTTCCTCATGGAGGGGACGATTCTGGCCTTAATAGGCAGCTTCATCGGTACGCTGCTGGGGGGTGTCTTCAACTTGTGGTTTGGCAGCGTAGGCTTGGATATCTCAATGATGACTGAAAACCTGGGCGGCGAGTTTCTATTAACGCCCCGAATCTACCCTACGACAAGCTGGGCCATGCTGATATTCTCCTATGCACTGGGAGTTGCAGTGACAATAGTTGCAGTATACATCCCTGCAAGACGTGCAGGGAAGCTCAAACCCACTGAAGCCCTGCGCACTATATGATGTGCGCTTATGGCATGAAAACCTTGATCAAAAGGAAGTGGAGACATGAGGAAACCCACAATAACTCGAATTCTTACAGCTGCGATAGTTACGTGCTCCGTCGTAATGATGATAATGGTTGCCCATCCATCACAAGAGGCATGTGCACGGCAAGACTCGTACACATCAGGTATAGCGCAAATAGCGCAAGTACCTGCTGCATCTGAGATTATTGAGAGAATGGAGCAAAACACAGACTTCAAAACCGCGTACTATGAGGCTAAGATGGAGATTACGCTACGGGAGCGCGTCAACACGAAAACTATGAGAGCTTGGGTTGAAGGAAATGACCGTGCTCTCGTCGAGTTCACCAACAAACGCGACTTAGGTACGAGGATTTTGAAAATAGATGATGACCTCTGGCTGTTCTCACCGACAGCTGAAGAAGAGGTGAGGCTGTCCGGTGAAATGCTCAACCAAGGCATGATGGGGAGTGACTTCTCTTATCAAGACGCGTTGGAGAGCGCACAACTCATGGAGCTCTATGACGGCAGTGTCACAGGAGTGGAGATCCTGGACGACAGGCAGTGTTATGTCCTGGAACTGGTTGC
>DGZL01000084.1:2281-4928 GCA_002398515.1 Firmicutes bacterium UBA4981 | reverse complement strand
GGCTTTTGATTTGAGCTTCGCGAAAGCAAATCCCGCCGCAAGGGAAAAAGCGACTACGACAATAGTGCTAATACCTGTATAGAACACGCTGTTAACGAATAACGTGTCAAATCCTCCTATCCGCCACGCTTGGACAAAGTTGTCCAAGTGTATTCCGCGAGGGAAGCCCAGTCTATCTAGCTGAAACTCCTGCGTGGTCTTGCATGAGCTCATTACCAACCATAAGATGGGATACAGCGTCATGATTGTGAATCCAAAGAGAACCGCGTATAGGAGAACCCGCGTCGCAACAGATGTCTCTCTTGATATCATGCTTCTTTGCTTTGCCTGAGGCCTCATTACTCCCGACCCCCCAGCCTTCTCTCCACTTGCTTTGTAAGCCCGATAAGCACAAGACTCAAAGCCACCATGAATGTGGAAATTGCGTTTGCCAACGGATAGTCCGGCGCTCCGCGAAAAGCCGTGTCATACATGTAGAGAGATAATACTGATGTCCTTCTTGCGGGGTTGCCTGATGTCATCGCAAATATCAGATCAAAGCTTTTCAGAGATCCCGATATAGCGAGTATGCATGCGGTCACAATTACCCCGGAGAGTGCAGGAAGTATTACATATCTTAGGACCTGGCCTTCTGTGGCCCCGTCTATCTTGGCAGCCTCAATAGTCTCAGGATTGATTTTCTGAAGGTTCGCCAGGAAGATAATGAGGTAAGTCCCGGTATACATCCACAGCATTACAAAAAGCACAGGCAACATGGCAGTTTTCGGATTCAGAAACAGAGTGTTCTCCCATCCGGGCCTGAGTCTTTGCATCAACTCGGTAAACGGGCCGTAAGGCGAGAAGAATGATTGCCACAGTATTCCTACGACGATCGTCGATATGACCGTCGGCATGTATATCATACTTTGGAAAAAGTCCCTGGCGCCTACAAGCCTTCTGAACAGCGCATACGCAAGGACGAAGCCTAGCGGGATCTGTCCGAATACAGAAATGAGAATTATGTAGATGTTGTTCTTGAGAGCTATCAGGAAATACGGGTCTCGACACATCCTAAGATAGTGGACGAGCCCTGCGAAGTGTATGGGATTGTCGCCCCCGAAGATCTGTCCTCCGTTGTAATCAGTCAAGCTTAAGCCTATGGAGAAGACAGTTGGAAATGCAATGACAGCGAAGTAGACAAGCACAGCCGGGAGGACTAACGCCAAATAGGCGAGCCTTTCTTCTCTCCTGAATGAGTTAGTCTTCACAGCGCTCTACCTCCGAAGTCATGCATTTTGGAGGACGCAACACGGTTCCGGCCTGTTGCAGGGAGGAGGCAGGGCGGAGTGTGTCCGCCTGCCTCTGAAACATGACGCCGGTATCTCAGTCACCTACTTCTTTGATGCCTCCCACTCATCAAAAGCCTTCTGCACTCTGGCAGCCACCTGTTCAGGTTTGGCAATTCCAAGCCCGATCTCTTGAAGCCCCACATTCAACTCAGTATAGACTTTCGCATCCAGCACATTGTCCAGGACATATGTGCCGCCGTAAGCCCCGTAGAACAAAGCCCGGGTCTGAGCAAGAGGCTCCAACTTATCACTGGTCACACCTTTTCTGGACGGGAACGCTGCACCGGTCTCCAGGCGAATCCTCTGAACCTCGGACGATGTAAGCCATGTGACGAGTTTCCATGCAGCTTGCTCTTTTGCTGAGCCTTCCGGAATTGCTGCGTTGATTCCGAAGCCTACACCAGGCACTGATGATGTAGTATCATGGTTAAGCTCTCCCGGGATTCTTGGGAACACGGTCATTACGATATCCTTCTGCTTCCCAGGTGGGATAAGTGCTTGGTTTGTGGAAGGGTCTGTCAAGAAGTTTGAGACTTTCCAGTCCCCGTCAATTAGGAACGGGGCCTTCTCTGATGCGAATAAGGCGTTGACTTCGTTGTACGGAGTCTGCAAGTTCTTCCTGCTAAGGATCCCATCATCGTACAGAGACTTGTAGAAGCTAAGCGTTCTCACAAACGGCGCATCTGTGAATCTGGCCTCGCCTGCGAGGATCTTGTCAATGTATTCGTCCCCTATCATCCTGCCTACTATCATACTGTAAAGACAGGACTGCACCACCCAATCATCGTGGGCGCCCATTAATATTACGTCTTTCCCCGCGGCTTGTAGTTTAGGAACCATGCTCTTAAGTTCCTCATAGGTTTTGGGGACAGAGAGTCCCATATCTTTCAGCATTTTTTCGTTTACATACATTACGTGAGTGGCGGTGAGACCTATTGGGATCATGCCAAGATATCCTCCTGCCTGAGGCACCAAGGCTGCTTCGGCAAACTCTTGTCTCGTGTCGCCAAGAAGAGGAGTAAGATCTTTCACTAATCTCTTTGTATGAAGGGTCGTGGACCTCCCTCCGGGCCACATATACAACACATCGGGCAGACGGCCTGCTGCTGCATACGCCTCCGTTTTCTGGTGGAAAGGTTCGAGGAACAAGTCCTCTCTCTCGATTTTAATATTCGGGTTTACTTTTTCAAAAGCCTCCCATACATCGGCAATTTCACGATACGCTCCGGGGCTGGTAGCGTCGAGGTAGTTAAGGACTGTAAGGGTGACTGGCTGTGTCTGAGCTGCGATAGTCTGTGCCTCCCAGCCTCCGAAAACCA
>DGZL01000084.1:0-2073 GCA_002398515.1 Firmicutes bacterium UBA4981 | reverse complement strand
CAACATCACTAAACCGGCTACGATCACGGCAATCTTCGACTTGGTGAAGGACATAGGATAACCCCCCTATAAGATATTCGTCGAATGTCCGAATCCAGTCAGACTTGGCGATTTTGAGACTCCGGTCATCGCCCAGAGCTCCGCACAGCTACCTCCACAATTTTACAGGCAACACCCCCTTAGCGTCGGCATAGCCGACAAGTATTCTTGCAAGCGAGGAAAGCGCTATGTATTCAGTGCTGTATGTGAAAATAGCGGGGGCCTTGCGGGAAAGCCCGTCTTGAACAGCTCGGGTTTCGCGAGGCTCCCTGACGCAGATCAGAAGAAGGTTTCTTATGGACTGTATGGATGATGCCAAGGCTGTCTGGCCCTTAAGAGCACCTTCAGGATTTCTCACAACAAGGGCGACACCGGCATCGTTGTCTGTCATTGACTCAATCTGATGAATCACTTTACGTGCTTCTTCATGGCAGGGATCCATTGAGCATTTGATTTTGATGCAGTCCAGGCCTTGGCGCATGAGTTCATCCTCAAGGACGGCAAGATCCGGTGTATCTTCCGCCGGAGTCAATGGCTTCATTTCCGGGACCACCAATATTATGGGGCTGTGTCCGAAGGTCCATTTGGTTTCCCCGGGGGCAAATGTGACCACCCTTTCTCCGATAGACTCAGGAGTCAGGTACGACCCGGGCGGCAGATGGAACTCAGGGTTCAAGGACATGAGAGAGAGCCTTGCCTTCTTCCACCTGGTAGTTCTTTCAACTGACTGTCTGATTCTGTCAATGCTGATCCTGCCGGTGCGGACTGCGTCGCGAACGGCGATGAAAGCTGCTACTTGAAGCTGGGGGGTGTGGCTGATAAGCAATAGATCACATCCTGCCTCCACTGCCAGCACAGCAACGTCAGGCACTTGACCTATCGTTCTGATTCCGTTCATCTCCAGGCAGTCTGTAATCACAACTCTGTCAAAGGCAAGCATTCCCCTGAGGAGCCTTTGCACGTGTACGCTTGAAAGAGAGGCAGGAAGGTTAGGGTCGAGCTCTGAGAAAACAACGTGTGACGCCATTATGGCACAATTCGGGAGCCTCATCACTTGCTTAAAAGGAATCAGATCCGCATGGAGAAGGTCATCCATTGTCGCATCGGAGACAGGGAGAGTTACGTGGGAATCTTCAGTTACACTTCCGTGGCCGGGGAAATGCTTGGCTGTGAACAAGACACCGGCTTGTTGGAGTCCTGTGGCATAGGCCTCGCCGAGGGCTGCAACTGCCTCTGGATTGTCGCTGAAAGCCCGTGCGCTTACTGAAGGATTTACCGGATCTCGCGCCAGGTCCAAAACAGGAGCAAGATTCAAGTTTATGCCAAGGGTTGAAAGCTCCCTACCTGTGACGTACCCGGCGTATCTTGCGAATTCAGGATCCTGGGCAGCTCCGAGACCCATATTCCCCGGCATGGAGGTTACAACCTTCTTCAGGGGAGACAAGTTGCCTCCCTCTTGATCTACGCATATAAGGGGCTCACCATAGTCGGCATGGCGCTCTGACGCACACTCGTTGAGATCTGCGATTAACTCCTTAAGCTGCTCGCTGTCATGGACATTTCTTTCAAAGAGAATGAACCCTCCGAAAGGGTAGCGAAGGTATGATTCTCTGAACTCAGCATCAACTGCAAGCCCTTGTAGACCGGCAACAAACATCTGTCCGATAAGGGAATCCAAATACGAATCCGACATAATCGAACTACTCCTTAATAGGTGGTTACTGTCCCGATCTTCTATTCTGACTGAAAATAAGTATGCGTAGAAACAGCTCTTTTTTGACGGTTACTATATGGGTGGGGTGAACCACCTGTTAATCACTGTCGCCACTGCTCCCAGGATATCTGAGTTCTCGCCAAGAGCAGAACCGCGCACCCTAAGGGTCTTACCCAGTCCGCTTCGTTGAATGATCTCGTTGCACCCTACTTCTACACGACTCAAGAAGGAATTCCCAAGTTCACCCCAAAGCCCGCCAATAACAATGAGGTCAAGGTCAGCCATGTTTGCTGCTAAAGATATCACTGTAATGAGAGCCT
>DGZL01000091.1 GCA_002398515.1 Firmicutes bacterium UBA4981 | reverse complement strand
ATGCGCAGGGCAGGCATTAATCTTGAGGATCCGGAGACCATTAGGAAGGCCATAGACTATGTAGGTCAACTCGTTGATGAAGTGGAGAAATCATTCTAGAGGATTCCAGGCATATTCGGGTACGATCAGGATCCCTCCGGCGGGACGAGCGGCACAACGGGGAACTCGGGCTCGCTTTTATCCGGTTGGGATTCCTCCGGAGGCACCAAGGGCACTACCGGGATCACGGGCTCACGTGGAACGAAGCTTAGAGTATATGAAATATCCACAACTCCGTGGGATTCATACCGTGCTTGCCCTAGGCCATCAGGGTCTGTTTGGGAATCTGAATGATCCAGATTCCAGGTACCATGCCCGGATACAGTGAAAGGTTTCCCCGATTCGCCAAGATCACACTCTCCTCTCAACTGATCCCGGAACTCATCGCTGTTGAACGCATCGGAAATGGTAAGATCACAGAAACCGGACGCCGGGCCTGCCGGAGAATCGATTGGGATAGTCTCCGTATCAGTGCCTTCACACCCTTCTTGCTTATAGACGGTTTTGCCGGATAGAGATACACCTAAATCATGTACCTGCGCAAACAGAATCATGTACCATCCGTTCACATAGATAAACGGCACAGGAGGCGATACGCCCATAGGCTCTTGAACTGTATAGATCCAGGTGCTGTTCTTGGCATACTCGACTTGCTTATCATAAGGTTGCAGGAAGTTGGCTTTGTCCTTGTAACACTGAACGGTCCTACACTCGATTTCATTAGTCTCGCCGCTTCCACTGCCTGACCATTGCAGTTGACCTGAAACCTCCTCAAGATCCAGTGCGCTGTCAGTGACACCTGTCACTCGCCAAGTGTACGTCCCGGAAAACACAATCTCTATATTATCCCGTGACGTTGTATCAGTACCTCCGGGTGCGAAAGCGTAAGTATCTCCAAACCGAAAGCAACTGTCTTCTGTCACTCTCGCCGTGTACTTGGCAGTCCATTTGAGAATCACGTCTCCGTTTGGAACGGGGACATATTCCGGCTCATCATCACAGAACCCGTCATCTTCGGGGTCCCGTCCTTTGTCGTGATCTCCATAAGGAGAGTCGAAGTGGTCACCATAGTTGCCACTGTTATCATAGTTGTTATCGTCATAGGCGTTGCCATCACCCGTATCGTCGCCCCACGGCTTGTCTCCGGAACCGTCGTCGTCCTGACCTATGTCTCCTGCAAAGCCTCCCGGATAAAGGACAGCAGCCAATATGACAGTCTCCCGTGATACTTTGCCTGCCAAAACCGTAACCCTAAGAATACTGAACATTGTAGTTTCCTCTGTACCGGACGCGTCCCCACCCGCGTCAAAAGTGATTACCACGTCATACGTACCCGCAGGCATTTCTCCCGCTATGACGCTATTGGACGGTTCAAGGATGTACACAAGAGATGTCTCTGTGTTTGTCGCTACAGCAAGACACTGTCCGGATACATTGTTTCCGTCAGCCAGCGCAGTGATCTCAATCCTACCGGTTGTTGCCGCTTGCGCTACAGCAGGTGCCTGAGGAAAGCAAAGAAGCAGAAAAACCCCTACGACACACAAGCGTAGAACGAGTTGTGAGTTCCGTCTTGATTGCGCGCATTTGGAGCTTGCCTTGAACATTCCGCACCTCCGCCTCACCTGTGAGACCACACCCCCGATGTTGCAGGTGATAATCATACGGCTGCTATTCTATGCTTTTGTGGAATCTCCTTCCACTTCCGGTTAAGAGTTTCAGTGTGCAGAACCGATCTATGGAAGTTCTCAAACTCATGGGGTTACTTTCAATCGGTTGGCTGCAGTCCGCTATTCTAATTGCAGGCGAAATGTTGTGACATTTTCCAACGTAGTGTTGCTACCCACATCGATGCCGGCAGGAGTCTACTGGCCGTACAAGATAATGCCTAAAGCAGTACAGCGTGTCGCCGTGTTTTTACCCCAGCGACACGCTGTCTCCGCGTTCATAAACCTAATTATACGAAAGATAGGAATAAGTAGTCAGCTTGTGACTACCGCAGTCAGCACGAGCCGATAAACGCTATCCTGTCCCCTGTATGCACAACAGGATCGAATCTGCCGCAAATGACATAGCAGTCCCTGGGTGCACGAATTTCTTCAACCACATTGCCGAATAGATCGGCAATCTCCGCCAGAAGAGTTCCCTTTGCAGCAAACTCATATGGTTTGACCTTCATAAACACAAGCCCCGCTTCATTGCACCGTATGAACTTACGCCAGGTCAGGGTTATCTGCTCTTCACACACCTTAGGCTCTCCCGGGATCATCTTGATATGCTTCATGACGTTTTCAATGCCTAGGCAGGCTATATCAATGTTCTCTTCCTCAAGACGCCCACCGCTGCCTACCTCGGCCATGAAGGCTACTATTCCATTCTTGACGCCGTTTACATCAAGAGCCCCTTCCACCATCCCGGGCAACTCGCCTGCAGCAGTTCTAACATCTACTCTGCAATTAAGGTAGGTGCCAAAACTCTTCGCTGTTCTTTCAATCTCTTCTAATAGTTCCGGCTTTGCTCCTCCGACAAGTTTGAACACTGTATACGGACGCCCAAAGAACAACCTTCCGATAGTATGGAAGTTTATCAGGTAGTCCGCCTTGCCCTTGATCTGTTCAAATAGGATGTGTGCTATCCTCTCCGTCAGCAGGCCCTCAGGGTTTCCTGGGAATTGCTGATCCATGTCCAAGAAATCGAACCCGCTTAGTTTGTGCCTACCCTGAAAAGCAGGTGGATTGCAGACGGGAGTGCAGATGAGTGTACCGTTAAGCTTGTCCGGATCTACACTGAAAGCAGTCCGTCTTATGGCAACAACCCCGTTAATCTCATCGCCGTGGACTGCTCCGTTCAGCCATAAAGTGGGACCTTCATGCTTTCCATGCACGATGATAACAGGTATCGCAAAGGTAGAACCGTTAGCAATCTTGCCGACCTCTAGGTAGCCGGTTACACGCTCTCCTCGATTAGCCTTAACTGTGCCAACCTCGATCACTTTCGATCATCCTTCCCTTATCTATTTCCTGGTCTTCTGTATGTTGTTAACTCACCGCTTGCAGAATCCAACCTTACCACTACGTTGTAGGAGTCCCACACATTTCTCTTCCGGGGGTGATCCTGCCTATAATGTGCACCTCGGCTTTCATCGCGGTGTAGCGCTGACTCCACAACAGCCCTGGCGACTAGAGCCATATTCCTTTGCTTTAGGGCTTCAACCTTCATATAGTTGAAAGCCTCATCTCCGAACGGCTCGTCGAAGGCAAATGCCTTTTCACTTAGTTCGGCTAGTCGAATCCTGGCGTTGTTCAATGAGTCCTCATCTCGAATGACCTTGACATTCCTCTCCATGATGTCCCTTATTTGTTTTATGTCGTCTATTGCTTCCGAAATATCTTTCGTGCCTCTTCTGCTAAAGACTGCACCAATCAATGTTTCAACCACATCTGCGTTGGGTCCACTATCTCCTAGAGGGTCACTGTTTGCGTACTCCGCAGCGCTCGCGCCGGCTATATTGCCAAAAACCTGAGTCTCCGCGAGAGCATTCCCTGCCAACCGATTAGCTCCGTGGCATCCGCCACATACTTCTCCGCAGGCATACAATCCCGGTATTGTGGTTTTGGCATCGGCATCAATTCGTATTCCGCCCATGGTGAAATGTGCGCTTGGCGCAATTTCCATCTGATCTTCAAGTGGCTCGAAGCCTAAATCGTGCAAGTACCTAATTTTTGAATTTTTTGTGAGATCCTCAAGGATTTCCGGAGGGGTTCTCCTAAAATCCACTAATACTCCGCCGTTCGGGGTGTCGCGCCCTGCTTCAATCTCCTTACAGATGGCTATAGCAAGAACATCCCGTACGTCCCTGCCCTCCTCCAGGCCGTAGTTCTTCAAAAAGGCTTTACCTTTACAATTTAGGAGCACACCGCGGGAAAAGAAAGGAAAATTTGTGCCTCGCACAGAAGGAGGCGCGACTAAGCACGCAGGGAAGAACTGCTCGAATTCCATGTCAATCAATTCTACGCCTGCTCTTAGCGCCATGGCCATTCCGTCTCCGTCTATTCCGGGAGGGTTGGAGTTTAGATCCCAGACTCCGGAAGCACCTCCGGTGGCTAGGACTACCGCACTACCTGTGATGATTTCCAATCTGTCTTGCGCAATATTCAGTACGAGAACACCTGAGACTCTCCCGTTCTCAACAACCAAGTCCAGGGCGAACCTATATGGTAGTACCTGTATTCCTTTGGCAATAACATGCCGGTGAAGCCCCCTCGCCATTTCCCGTCCTGTTGAATAGTCAAAGTGGACAGCTCGTGGATACGAGTGACCTGCAAGCCAATTCTGCTGAAGAGTACCGTCCGGCTCCAGATCGAACCTAACCCCCCAACTATGCATCTCCAACAGCCGTGGGGCGGCCTGCTCTGCAAGCAACCTGCCCAGCTGAGGATTGTTGACGCTTAGACCTGCTCTGCTTATGTCGTCAAAAAACACGTCTGCGTTATCCTTTGAATCCGCTATCCCCAAGGGAGCTGAATACGAGTATTCTGCAGTCGTTGTTGCACCGCACTGTGTCGGGCTGTTGTCGCCCATGGTGATAACGGCGGTTCTCGCGCCTTGATCATGCGAGGCTATGGCTGCTCTAAGGCCTGCCGCTCCCATCCCTACAACTACTACGTCGAAGCCTTTGATGATCTTATACTTCATCGTGATCACCCCAACCTGCAACTAAGTCTTTCAGGATAGGACGGCCTTTAGGCGGCTCTACACGAATAATTCCATCTTCACTTAGAGTAGTATGAACAGGAATTCTGCAAGCCAACCTCTGGACCCCGTTTATCCGCATCAGACAAGATGTGCAAACACCTTTTCTACAGCGAAAATAAGGCAGAGCTAAAGAGGTGTCAAGTTCGTTGCGGATCGTCCATAAAGCATCGTAGACAGAAATGCGGTCATCAATTGCGAGGAGATATTCCTTGAAGTACCCGCATGCATCCTTGCTGCCTTGTCTGTAAACCTCAAATAGCACCTTCTTCTTCACATTTCTCACTCCAGGGCGGATCAACCTGTTCCATGTTGCCGTGCTTACTTTGGAGAATTGGGGGCACAGCCTTTTAGCTGCGCCCCAAGCACCCAAAGTTTAGTTGACACTGAGACTATCGCTCAGCAGTCATACGTATTTCTCCAACAACCGCCTTGCCGTGTAGCATACTGCAAAAAGCAATATCAGGAATAGGTTGAAGTTCTTTTGCATTAGGTACGTCTTACCTGCGATTGCAAATAGGACAAGTATAACTGCCCAAACTCCCCAGCCAATTAATAGATTCTTCTTTGACGCCCGGGGACTCCCATTATCGCCGGCTTCATCCGAACGCGTCTTAACTTCCAAGTTTTCATTGAAATCACTGTCTGCCTTGCCGGGCTGCTTCGTCTTGATACCAAACAGTGCATCGATCTTCGCGTCATAGGAAGTCCGCTTCTGGATCAAAATGATTGCGGCAAATGCAGCGACATAGATGGCAGCATATAGGGGTGTTCTAACGTCAACAAGGAACATCCCAACAATCGGTAGAATACCTATTACTAGTCTTTCAATGATATTGAGTTTCCTCATAAACCAGCCTTTGAGTCCTGCAGTCAGACATGACGTGGAAAGGGCGCTGACAACTAAAACAGCTATGGTTTGAGGCCACGCACCATAAGTCAGAAGCATTTCCGGATATATCGCAAACATAAACGGAATAATGAACCCCGGCAGAGCAATGACAAACGCCTCGATACCGGTTCTATTCACGTTTGCGTCGGCTATACCTGCGGCTGCAAATGAGGCCACTGCAACAGGCGGTGTGATGTTAGACATCGAGCCGAAGTAGAATGCGAAAAGGTGCGCAGCTATGGCAGGGACGCCGAGATTGCGCAGGTTCGGCACTACTATTGCAGCTACGACCAGGTAGACAGCTGTTGTGGTCATACCCATTCCAAGTACGATGCAGATTATCATCGAAAGGAACAGGGTTAGCCACAGACTCTGGCCTGATAGATCCAGCAAACTACTGGAAATCCTCCAACCCAAACCTGAAACGTCTATGGCGCCGACAATTATACCTGCTGTGGCGCAGGCCAGAGCGACAGAGACAAAGCTGCTCGAGCCTTCCTCCAAGGAGGCAAGGAACGATTGGGGAGTCAGCCTTGTTTCAGGTTTGAGGAAGGACATAGCTAACGTGAGGATAATCGACCATATGACAGCCATCTGCACACTGTACCCCTTACCCATAAGAACAAGTAGTACCACAAGGGGTATTAACATGTGTCCGCCTCTCTTGAGGACGTTCCAGAAATCCGGCAGTTTGGACTTGGGTATCGGCTTGATTCCTCTGTTTAAGGATTGAAAGTGAATGGCCAGGAATATAGCCATGTAGTAAAGGACAGCAGGAACTACCGCGTAGATTGCTATCTTTAGATATGGGAGACCCAAGAACTGAGCCATTATGAAGGCGGCTGCTCCGAGTACCGGAGGCGTGATTTGTCCCGCCGTTGAAGCCGCAGCTTCGACAGCTCCTGCAAAGTATGGCCTATAGCCGACTTTCTTCATCAGGGGAATAGTGACACTGCCTGTAGTAGCTACGTTTGCCACGGAACTCCCGGATACAGTACCCATAAGAGCACTGCCGACTACAGCCGCTTTTGCCGGGCCGCCCACCTTATGGCCTGCAAGCGAGAACGCAAGATCCAGCAATATGTTGACTATGCCGGACTTCTGCAGAATCGACGCGAAAATCAAAAACAGCGTAATTACTGACGCCATTACCGATATTGGCACGCCGAATATGCCGCTTTCTTCCATCCAGATGAAGTTCACCAGTGTTTTCCAGGACATTGGCGGTCCATAGAAGAACCCTAGCTGCATTTTATCGGCAAATCTCGCATTCAGTAAGAAGAATATAGCCACAATTACAATAGGCCAACCTATTGTTCTTCTGGTGGCATCCAGAACCATGAGGATGTAGATCGAGCCCAGAATCACGTCTGTAGTCGTAGGGTTCCCGAACCTGGTATACCAGCCCTGCATATCGTGAAGTATATACCACTGAATCATCAGCGGTAGAAATACTAGGACGACATTGAGCAGGGATCTTGCTATGTGCCTACCATCCCACAACTTGCCTCCCAAGGGTCGGGTAAGGAAGCATAAAACTAATATGAACCCCAGAAAAGTTGTACGAAACATTAACGCTTCCGGCTGTCCGAAGTAGGCGCAGTACAAGTGAAATAGGCTCATGCAAAATGCAATTGTACCGATTATTCGCTCCATCGAAAACAATCTTGAGGTCTCAGCCTTCTTGGCAGCAATACCTGGCGTGTTAGCTTGTGCATCCACTGTCAGTTCACCTCTTATAATTGCGCATATGCGACCACAAGTGTTACAAATTCTGTTCAATAGTCGCTTTGTCTAGTGCAAATAGACCTGCAGTACCACCTGTATGCAGGAATAACACAACATCGTCCTTGCTGAAGTAACCCTTCTTGACCAAATCTATCAGACCGGCCATCCCTTTGCCTGTATATGCATAGTCAAGCATTACTGCTTCCGACTCTGCCAGGAGTTTTATCGCTTTGATGCCGTCCGAGGTCGGTATCGCATATCCGGGACCTATATAGTCATCCAGTATTGTCAGCTCGTCTCTATCGATTTTTACATCGTACCCGTAGTAAGCAATGTCTTTCTCCAGCTCTTCCATGATTCTGTCCTTGCATTCGTCAGCTGGTCGCGAAACACTGATCCCGATTACCTTCATGCCGGTATTGAAAACCTTGCTGCCTAGTATTAGGGAACTCGTCGTGCTTGTTGAACCTGTTGTTACAACCAGATAATTCACTTTCGTATTCATCTCAATAAGTTGCTTGTACATTTCCAGCGTGGCATTGAGATATCCGGCTGTTGCTACGGGCATACGTCCCCCGCGTGGGACTATATAGCATTTGTGTCCTTGTGCTTCATATTTTGCTTTGATTTCCAGGGCTTTTGCTTCTCCTCTTGCTCTCCGTTGTTTTTGCGTTTCCGCGGGGGACAAACCTGGATCAGCAGTAACAAAGTGAATCTCCGCGCCTAGGAGATAGTCTACGAACAGATTGCCCGTGTACTCCTCAGGCTCTTCTCCTGTCAGTATGAGTACGGGTTTTAAACCCAGCTTCTTAGCGGCTGCAACAGTCAGTCTTCCATGGTTTGTTTGCACTCCGCCTGATGTGATAATAATGTCGGCGTTTTGCTTTATTGCATCTGCCATAATGAATTCGAGCTTACGCACCTTATTGCCGCCAAAAGCCAAACCGGTCATGTCATCCCTTTTCATTAGCAACCTAGGACCGTTAAGCTTTGCGCTGAGGTTTCGCAGCTCTTCTAAAGGTGTGGGCAGGGCTGCCAATCTGACCCTCGGCATTTGCTCCATTTTCACAGCAATCTCTTCCCTTCAAATGCGTATATTCTTTCGTAGTGTTGCCTGCCTAATGACCTCATGTAGGAATAACACTCAACGAGAACATTGTTCTTAGGTATCCTGTTCTCGTTGAGTGTCCAGGTTCATCTCAGAATGCCGGCCACAATGACATTGTCCCTATCTCTTATATCGTGTGGCCTCTGCGGCCGGATGGCAAAGTCCTACATCATACCTTCAGCTTTATAGAACTTCACAGCACCCGGATGAATTTCAGCTTCCATGCCCAGCAAGGCATTGTCTATAGAAATCGCTTTGAGCGAGTCAGAAAGATCCCTTAGGTTAGGTAGATTCCTGACTATTGCTTCCATGATGTCATAGACGAGCTCATCAGGTAGATCTGAGCTGCAAGCTAATTGGTGGAAATTAGCGACAGTTGGCACATCTTGTTTCAAGTCGCGGTAGGCTCCCTTAGGAATGCTATCTGCAACTAAGCCAGGTAGCAATTTGAGAAGTCTCTCTCTGGGCTCGCCGTCAATGGGAAGCAACTTCATACCAACCGTAGTATCTATGTCGATAAGCATTGAATAAGGATAAACTACAGGAAAGACCAGGAAGTCCATTCTTCTGTCTTTCATCATATTTGCTCCGTCACTGAGCCCTATCTCGTGCACTACACCGCCGATTTTGCGAATATCTTCCGGAGCGAAACCATATGCTTCAAAGATAGCATTGTTCAGAATTTGGCTTCCCAGCCCTGGTTTAGAGTTCCAAACGTCATATGGTGCCTTGACCAAGTCGGCAACACTCTGTATATTGCTGTTTTTCGGCACTACAGCGTGAGCGTAGCCCTTCCACAAGCTGATCATCATTCTAAGTTTCTTGTGAGGCTCTTCGTATGGAGTCTGGCCTTTGACAGCCAAATAGGGAAGGAAGCTGTGAACCAGGCCGATCTGAGCCTCGCCTCTCTCAATACGGGAGATGTTTACAGTTGCACCGCCCGGGATACTCGTTGCAGTGATACCAGGAATCTCACGGTTTATGATGTCAGCAATCTTTCCGCCAATTAGTCCCCAGTCACCTGTCCCGGAAGCAATCGTAATGAACTTAATTCCGCCGTAATCTTTCTTCGCCTTTGCAGCGGCAAATACAGAAGATACATCAGTTACTACAAAACCTGTCAGGAGTGCAACTACAAGCAAGAGTGCAAAGTGGTGATATCTTGTCTTAGTCAATTCTATCCCTCCATTTTTTCTGCGTAACCTATTGTCCGATTTCTGGTGCATAAATTGGTTGGTATTGTGAGTCTGATTGCCTCTGCCATCCCCCCTATTGTTACTAGTGTCATAGGTAACTTCCAACACCCTTTACCGGGGGCATAAACCCTATCGGTAAGGCTTGAGAATATCTGATGCTAGAGTTCAAGGCGAAATACTTCGGCTGCATTACCTCCGAGAATCAAGTTCTTTTCGTCGTCATCCAGAAAATCAAAATGTAGCCGGACCAAGTCGAGGCACTGTCTGTATGTACATGTTCTATATAAGTTAGGCATGTCCGAACCCCACAGCAGTCTTTCGCAGCCCACATCATCGTGGATCATCTTAATAAGCTTCGTATGCAATGGGTACGGATACTCGTAGTTTTCTTTCCAAAACGTCCAATTCTCATATGCCAAGACATACCCGACTTCAAAATAGGCGTTGGGCAGTCTCAAAACCGGCAAGAGTTCACTTCCGTCAGTATAGTTGGGGTGGGACGATGATCTGACATTCCCGCCCAAGTGACCGATGATACCGATAAGATCCGGAAACTTCTTAAGCACTTTCTCAATTTGCTTCAAAGAGTGCATGTATCTGTCTTTAGGCTGGAAGCCGACAAAAAAGAAATGGGGTAATCCTAAGTCAGACAGCGCTTTCCATAACGGGTCAAAATCGCTACTCTCAATGGCTTGTCCTCTGGGGAAAACCTGATACACCCCTCTGATGGCTTGGTTAGCCGCTGCTCTCCTTAGTTTCGCCATCTCGCCCTTCAAGTGTTCGGTGCCTTTCTCCACATCGTAATCCAAGGTCACTGTGCCGATGAAACGGTCAGGCCATTTTTTTGTTACTTCAGCCATGTAATCCCGCTCAAAGTTCATTTCCATGTATCCCGACTGTATAACACCTTTATCGACTCCGACCTCGTCCATAAAAGCAATCATCTGCTCCGGAGTCCATTCCATGTTCTTAAGCACCGCCGGAAATCTTTGCATCCAACATTCCTTGCCGTGTTTAGTCCAGTAGAACTTGCCATAATCATCCATTCGGAAGCCTACATCTTCATCGGGCTCCGGAATGTACCGTTCATCAAGGGTATTCGTTTTCATTCTGCCCCACAGCCTTCTGATCTTCCCCTGGTGAACTGCGTAATTTGATTGTATATCTCTGTATCCGGCAGTCTGTTTCATACTGGGAAACACATGAACATGAACATCAACTATCATATAGAGAGACCCCCATAATCTTGGTTGAGGCGGACAAGATATGCTATTCCCATGCAATTCTTACTGTCTGAACTAACTTAGCAATGCGCAACATGAGAAATACCAACTCCCTGATTGGTGTATTATGAGGTAGCTTAGTAACGCTGATGTCTTCTACTACTATTACCAGTTTGGATTAATGAGCTACTAGTCTTATGGCATACTGGTTAAGTGGCATACCCTCTCATGGATATAAGATTTCTATATCGAAGGAGAGACTCCTTCTACTCCCTACTTCTGCAGTGAGATAACGGAATAAACTTAAGAAAAGGCCTCCCAAGCAGCAGTTTGGGAGAATCTTTTTGTTAAGTTTTTGGATATATATAGTTGTCGAATATTGTGGATTGTGGTATAATTACCGGTAATTGGGGGTGTTGCCATGTACTTGCGGGTTGGCATTAGCAATGGCCGCCGTTACCTATCAATCGTCCACGGCTATAGGGATCAGGTGACAAAAAAGGTCAGGCATAATACAGTTAAATCCTTAGGATACCTTGATGA
>DGZL01000155.1 GCA_002398515.1 Firmicutes bacterium UBA4981 | reverse complement strand
ATAATCAGGTGGACAGGGGGCGTTTTTTGTGCCGCATGAGGCATCTGTAGAAAGGGATTTCGAGGGCTTAAGGCTGATGGGTATTGACCCAGGCCTTATTGACACCGGGTACGGCATTATTGACGTATTGGGAAATAAGATCCGATTAGTTGAAGCAGGCCTTGTAAGGACCACTAAAGACACATCCCTTGAGTCTCGGCTGAAGGAGATATACAAAGGCATAGCCTCGGTTCTCGAGGAGCATAGTCCTTCCGCAGTTGTTGTCGAAGACCTCTACACGAACTATCGTTACCCTAGGACTGCAGTGCTTATGGGGCATGCGAGAGGCGTAATCCTTCTTGCGGCAAGCCACAACGAACTAGCCGTAACATCATATCCCCCTGCACGTGTGAAGAAGGCTTTGACCGGTACAGGCAGAGCCACTAAAATTCAGATTCAAAGAATGATCCAAGTCAGGCTGGGGTTGGACAGGGTGCCGGAGCCGGATCACATAGCTGATGCATTGGCTCTTGCCCTGTGCCATTACGATTGTCTGACGCATGAACCGGACTTCAAGGCGAAAGATGGAGGGGCAAGAATATGATCTCGGCTATATGCGGAAACCTCTCCCGGGTTCTGGAAGACAGGGTGATTCTGGAGGTCAATGGCTTATTCTATGAAGTGCTCGTATCACCTGTTACGCTAGGTGCGCTTATCCCTAAGCGAGACCAAGAAGTCAGTCTCGAGACGCTATTCTACATACAAGGGACGCCGGGTGTGGGAAATATGATTCCGGTGCTTGTAGGTTTTATGAGCGGGACGGAGAAGGCGTTCTTTGAGCGGTTTATCACTGTCGGAGGTATTGGTCCACGGGCTGCGCTGAAGGCCTTGGCTATGCCGGTGGGGCGTATTGCCCGCGCAATCGAGGACGGAGACAGTGCAATCCTCACTACTTTGCCAGGTATAGGTAAACAGAAAGCTGCGAAGATTATTGCGGAACTAAAAGGCAAGGTAGATAGGTTCGCAGTTACGCCCGACGAGGACAAAGATGTGGTAACGCCTGCAGGTGTTACAGAAGACGATAATATTGTTGAAGAAGCAATTGAAGTGCTTATGCAGCTTGGCTACAGACGTCAGGAGTCAGAAGATATGGTGCGCCGAGCTATAAGAAAGTATGAGGAAATTACCACTGCGGAAGCTATCATTCAAGAGATCTTTAGGTCGTCTGCAAAGCTTCGGGGCAGCTCCTAGTTGAGCTTACATGATCTTGGTTCCCGATTATCATGAGGGGAATAGGGCAATCAGGATAGTCCACGGCGAGGAGGGACAGTTTTGACACGAGTGAGATTGGTAAGCGGAGATGAACAAGAGGAAGAGGTTGTATATCAGAAGAGCCTTCGTCCTACAAAGCTCTCAGAGTTTACCGGGCAGAAACAAGTTGTAGAGAATCTCTCTATTGCTGTTGAAGCTGCACGCATGCGTCGGGAAGCTTTAGATCACGTGCTTCTCTACGGTCCTCCCGGCCTTGGAAAAACTACTTTAGCCCATATTATCGCAAATGAGATGAAATCCGATATCATATCCACATCCGGACCGGCAATTGAAAGGCCCGGGGATCTGATGGGAATCCTGACAAATCTTGAAGACGGAGACGTCCTTTTTATAGATGAAATTCATAGGCTGCCTAAGGTAGTAGAGGAGTTTATCTATTCTGCAATGGAAGACTTCCAGATAGATTTCGTAGTTGACAAGGGCGCATTTGCAAAAACAATCAAGGTGCCCTTGAAACACTTCACCTTAGTAGGCGCTACGACTCGTGCAGGGCTATTGTCAGCTCCCTTACGAGAGAGGTTTGGCCTGTTTCATCACTTAGATTTCTATCCAACAGAGGAACTAGCTGAAATTCTCCGCAGGTCTGCGCAAATACTGGGGGTTCCGCTGAAGGATGATGCAGATATGGAAATTGCGGCGCGGTCGCGGGGTACTCCCAGAGTAGCGAATAGACTTCTAAAGAGAGTCCGCGACTACGCTGAAGTAAAAGGTGACGGCGTTATCACTATAGAAACGGTTAATGCTTCGCTTAAAATGGAAGGCATCGACGATGTAGGCTTAGATAAGTTTGACAGGAAGTATCTTAAGGCTCTTATTGAATTCTATAACGGAGGGCCGGTAGGAGTAGAAGCCCTTGCAGCTACTCTCAATGAAGAGCAGGATACCCTTGCTGATATGGTGGAGCCATTTCTTCTGAAAATCGGGTTTGTGATAAGGACAGCCAGTGGGCGTCGCGCAACTCATCGCGCTTTTCAGCATTTGGATTATCCGTATAAGGCCAAAGCAGAAGAGGAAGGGCTGTCTTCACTCTTTTAGACAGTCTGTGTTCTTTGTTTCTGACCTTTCTCATAAAGTCCGGGAAGGTATTTTTCGTACAACCTGACATTAAAGTTCAGAGGGTTTTCTTCTCTGAACTGATAGAGAGCATCCAGGTTAAGGTCTCCGACTACGACTTCTTCTTCATAGAACGTGTCTGCCTGGGTGAAATACCCGTCTTCGGACTGTGTTAGCTCGAGAGGGCCGAGGAGCCCCGATCTTCCTGTAAACGGTATGCCGATAAGATTCCCCACTGCGTGAGCTGACACGCCGAGGACTTGGCTTTCCTGCACTCTCGGCCATATCCCGCGCATAGTGCGCCAAAACAGATATTCTTCGTTATTGGCAGCGGGAATTACAACGATGTCCGCTCCTCTCAGCCTCGCGATACGGAAGGTTTCAAAATACGTGGCGTCCATACAGATGGGAAAAGCTATCCTTCCCAACCTCGTGTCTAGGACTTCCAATTCCCGGCCGGGCTCAAATCCCCATTTGGTCTCAAGAGGCAGGAGATGAAGTTTTCGCTGCTTCGCAATGATGCTTCCATCGGGATCGAAAAAGTAGCCGATATTACGCATTTTGCCGTCATCATCTTCCAAGTAAGCGCTACCTGAGATTATGTAGACTCGGAAGGATCTGGCTAGAGTGGAAAAGGTAGTCTCATATATACGTTTGACAGCCGGAGATAGCAGTCGAAATACATCAGCTACCTTTGTTTCTCCTCCGGATACTTCTTTGACTGCTGAATCAAGACCCGAAGAGGCTAAGTCTTCAAGCCCTGGGATGAGGCCGGAAAGAGGCACCCCGGAGTCTTCCGGAAACACGACAAGCTGCGCTCCCTGTTCTACAGCCTCTTTTGTGAGTCTATATATAGTCTCAGCGTAGATTCGAGCATGGTCATCCTTGACAAGTCCCAGCTTCATCTGGACTGCAGCAACCCTGATCTTTGCCGGACGACCGGATTCAGGAAGCTCATCCACTGCTGAACTTGGCGTCATGTGTTTTCCCGCCAAAGCCTGTTTCACTATGGATGGCCTTGATTGAAACCACAGGAATCCCTTGAAGAGCCAAAGACTGAGTGCTTGAGAGATCTTTTCCACAAGAACTTTCACATTGGCCTTCTCCCTTCCTGTCATTTCCTGTTTGCCGGAGTGCTATTCTGAAGCAAAGTTCGGTGTTTACGAACACAATGAGGATAGATTCAAGACAGCAACCTAGTGCGGCGGATATTCTCTGTATAGATGAGGGAACCATTGCTTGTATAAGGGTACGTTGAACTGACTGAAGATGTCAAAACGGCGGATAGTCTCTCCGAGCTTAATGAAGTCCAGGCCCGCAGTAAAGACGTCCTCCATATGAGCAGCTTTCGCCTGTGCCAGCACGCCGGTATCCCCAGGTGTCATCTCACATGTCGCGTATATTGTAGATCGTCCTTCAAACTCAACTCCTCCCAGGAAGCCGGTAAGGCATGACTCAATGCCGAATACCTGATTCTGCTGGATGTTTTGCCACATACCCCTTACTTGATGCCACTTACTGTAAGGTTTAGGGACAGCTATAGGCGCTATGATTATCTGAGCGCCTTTCAGAGTCAAGATTCGCACAACCTCCGGATACCAGGCATCTTCACATATAGCGAAACCCAGATTCCCTAAGGGTGTGGCGAATACTTGAAGGTCGTCGCCATTAACGAATCCACTGCCGCGTTCATCTCGATTCAAGTGGGTCTGTTGCTGGGTGCCAATAGTTGTGCCCGCCGGAGAGATGAGGTAAGAGGTGTTTGTGACACCGTTTCCTGTGGGTGTCAGCATGGTGCCTGGGACAATGTAAGTTCTATGCTTCCTTGCCAGGCCTTTGAAGAAGTCGAGGAATTCATTGAAATTTGAGGCTCCGTACGAAGGCCATATGCGCCTTATTCCTTGTGCAAGTCCCGGGCCAAAATATAGCTGCGCTTCAGGATAGGCTAAAGTGAGATAAGCAAAGGCGGTATAGGCAGGAAACACAATTAACTGAGCTCCGTCGTAGGTGGCATGCTCTGCAAGGTACGTAAGTCGCAAAAGAAAGTCCCCGGGTGATTCGCGCCTTCTTGAAAGTAGTTGGATACAAGCTACTCTAGTCAGAAGAATCGCCTCCGTTGTCTCTCCTTGAAGATATTCTATTAGAAGATCACTTGTGGAGCAAGTGTTGGCGAAAGTGATAGTCCCGTTCTTTGTAATCGTTATCCCAGACAGTGCTTGTGCGCTCAAAAAGTAAGAACATATCGCGTCTTCTTAATAAGAGGACTATTGCACTGAGTCTTGTCAATCGGAAGGAAACTTTCTTCGGCTTGTAGAACAACTTATCAGGATCATGCTGTATCAACCCATGATTGGGGTGATTTGCTTCGTTTTTGTGCGTCACCCTACAACAAGGAGGGATACCTGTGAGGCCTAGATCGGAATATGCTGAGCCGTACCGTATCAAAGTAGTGGAGCCTATCGAGCTTACTACCAGGGAAGAGCGGGAACAGACTATCGCAAAGTCCGGTTATAATGTGTTTAACATTCCTTCGGACAAAGTCTATATTGACTTTCTGACAGACAGCGGTACTTCCGCAATGAGCGACCACCAATGGGCAGGTCTTATGGTAGGGGATGAGGCATATGCAGGAGGCAAGAACTTCTACCATCTAAAGGAGACTGTCGAAGAAATCTCCGGGTTCGAATATGTCCTCCCCACACACCAGGGGCGTGCAGCCGAGAATATCCTAACTACCATACTGGTCAAACCGGGCCAGCGAGTTCTCGGGAACATGCACTTTGATACCACGGAAGGGCATATCCGTCTTAAAGGCGGAGAGCCGGTGAATCTCGTAATCAAAGAAGGCCTGGAGACAGCGACCAGGCATCCCTTTAAGGGTAACATAGATATTGGACGTCTTATTGACGAGATTAAGACCTACGGCCCGGAGAGGATTTCTTACATAAACATAACCGTAACGTGTAACAGCAACGGTGGCCAGCCTGTGTCTATGGGAAACATAAGGGAAGCAAGTAGAATCGCAAGGGAGCATTCCATCCCTGTATTCCTGGACGCGGCCAGATTTGCTGAGAATGCTTACTTCATTCGAGAGCGGGAAGAAGGTTATGGAAATAAGTCCATAGCGGAAATCGCTCGGGAGATGTTTTCGTATGCTGATGGGTTCACCATGAGCGCAAAGAAGGACGGGCTTGTAAATATCGGAGGCATTTTCGCCACATGCGATGAAGAATTGTACAAGAAAGCCGGCGAGTGGGGTATTATCTATGAAGGTTTTCGGACTTACGGAGGGCTTGCAGGTCGCGATCTGGAGGCGATGGCTCGAGGCCTGAAGGAAGTCCTCGATGAGGATTACCTTGAAAACCGCATCGGACAGGTGGCCTATTTAGGCGATTGCTTGCTGGACTGTGACATCCCCATCATTGAACCCACAGGTGGCCATGGTGTCTATTTAGACGCAAGAAGATTCTTGCCCCTGATACCTCAGAGCGCGTTCCCGGCTCAAGCCCTTGTCGTGGAACTGTACAGCGAAGCAGGGATCCGTGCTGTGGAATTGGGCACAGCAGCTTTTGGGCATAAGGATAAGAAGACAGGTGAAATGGTGTATCCTGCGCTTGAACTGGTCAGGCTGGCTATTCCGAGACGTGTGTATACAGACAGGCACATGGATATGGTGGTTCGTGCGCTCCGGAATATCGCAGGAAGAAAAGACCGGATTCGCGGGTTGAAGCTTATCTATGAAGCCCCTGTGCTCAGACATTTTACTGCTGTATTTGAGCAATTATAGAAGGGCTTTCTCTTTTTACCAAAGTAGGCTCTATCACAAGGAAGGTAGTAATGTTATGAAAGATGTAACCCTTTCTCGCTCCTATTCCAGGCGGTTATACAGGGCACTCATTGAGTTTCAGATGATTTCAGAAGGAGACGGGATCCTTGTCGGGTTTTCCGGAGGTAAAGACAGCGCATTCTTGTTATACGCCTTGGCTGCAATACAACAATACTCACCTGTCAGTTTCCGGCTTGGAGCTGCCACAGTTGACGTTGGCTTTTCTTCAGGCGACTTAATCAGTGAGGAGATGAAGGCATTCGTTGCCGGATTAGGGGTACCGTACTTCATCACCAAGACAAACATAGCTAAGGTTGCCTTTAGCAGCGAGCAAAAGAGAAGCCCTTGCGCTGTCTGCTCCCATCTCAGACGAGGCTCGCTGAACAGTCTTGCTGTAGAGAACGGTTACAATAAGGTGGCTCTTGCTCATCACCGGGATGACGCAGTGGAAACGTTTCTTATGAGCATTCTCTATTCAGGGCAGATTCATGTCTTTCGCCCGGTGACACACTTGGATCGCACAGGAATTACCGTTATTCGGCCTTTGATATACTTTAAGGAATCAGAAATAAGAGGAGCGGTAAAGCGGATGGGGTATAACCCGCCGTTTACGCCATGTCCTCAACAGGATAAGAGTCAGAGACTTTCAGTGAAGAACCTCATTCGCAGTCTTTCCCGGGAGAATCCTATGGTATACACTAATTTGTTCAAGGCTCTCCACACAAATGCCGTCGGAGAGCTTTGGCCTCCCACAGCGTCAAAAGAAGAAATGAAGGAATTACACAGAATGTTCTTCCATGATAAGCGCTGAAGCGCCTCCACATAGGATTACGTCGGTTAACATGAGTATGGTCGATTTCCAACCACGTTTTTCAAGACGTTGCTCCAATTTCTACCACCTAATGGGATTTTCGGAACAAAAAACGCACAAGTGGTAGGTTCTCGACCACCCCCAACGGCAAAGGTGGTTGTTTTTCGACCACATTTTCGGGCTGAAGAGGGATTCTGATAGCTCTTTGAGGCTCAGGTGGAAGGTTTTCTACCACTTTTTCGGAAAAGGTGGTAGATTTTCGCCCACCTTTTACAAAAATGTGGTCGATTTTGTATCCACATTCCCCAAGTGACGAGATTCTCTGTGATGAGCTGTTCTATATTCGTAAGCGTCAA
>DGZL01000112.1 GCA_002398515.1 Firmicutes bacterium UBA4981 | reverse complement strand
AACCTGGTATACCAGCCCTGCATGTCGTGGAGTATATACCACTGAATCAACAGCGGTAGAAATACGAGGATAACATTGAGCAGGGATCTTGCTATATGCCTACCGTCCCACAACTTGCCGCCCAGAGGTCGGGTAAGGAAGCAGAGGACTAATATGAACCCCAGAAACGTTGTGCGAAACATCAGCGCTTCCGGCTGCCCGAAGTAGGCGCAGTATAAATGGAATAGACTCATGCAAAATGCAATTGAACCGATTATCCGTTCCAGTGAGAATAGTTTCGAGGTCTCAGCCTTCTTGGCAGCAGTACCTGGCGTGTTAGTTTGTACATCCACCGTCAGTTCACCTCTTTGAATTACACATATACAGCCATAAGCGCTATAGATTCTGTTCAACAGTCTCCTTGTCCAATGCGAACAGACCTGCAGTGCCACCTGTATGCAGGAACAACACAACGTCATCCTTAGTGAAGTAGCCCTTCTTGACTAAGTCTATTAACCCTGACATTCCTTTGCCCGTATATGCATAGTCAAGCATTATCGCTTCTGACTCTGCCAGAAGCTTTATAGCCTGAATGCCTTCAGGGGTAGGTATGGAATATCCGGGACCTATATAGTTGTCAAATATCGTTAGTTCATCTCTGTCGATTTTCACATCGTACCCGTAGTAAGCGATATCTTTTTCCAACTCGTCCATGATTCTGTCCTTGCATTCTTCAGCCGGTCGGGAAACACTGATCCCGATTATCTTTATACCGGTATTAAAGACTTTGCTGCCCAGTATCAAGGAACTCGTTGTACTTGTTGAACCTGTTGATACAACAAGATAGTCAGCTTTGACATTCATCTCTATAAGCTGCTTATACATTTCCAAGGTGGCATTGAGATAGCCTGCTGTTGCCACCGGCATACGTCCCCCGCGTGGGACTATATAGCATTTGTGGCCTTGTGCTTCATATTTTGCTTTGATTTCCAGGGCTTTAGCTTCTCCTCTTGCTCTCTGTTGCTTCTGCGCTTCCGCGGGGGACAAACCTGAATCAGCGGTAACAAAGTGAATCTCGGCGCCTAGGATATAATCAACAAAAAGATTACCTGTGTACTCTTCAGGCTCTTCTCCTGTCAGTACCAGCACAGGTTTCAAACCCAGCTTCTTGGCGGCTGCGACAGTCAATCTTCCATGGTTTGTCTGCACTCCACCTGATGTGATAATGATGTCAGCATTTTGCTTTAGTGCGTCTGCCATGATGAATTCAAGTTTACGTACTTTGTTGCCGCCAAAAGCCAGGCCGGTCATGTCATCCCTTTTTATCAACAACCTGGGACCGTTAAGCTTTGCCGTAAGGTTTCGCATATCTTCCAAAGGTGTAGGCAAAGCTGCCAATCTGACCCTGGGCATTTGCTCCAATTTCACAGCAATCTCTTCCCTTCAAATACGTCTATTCTTCAGTAGTTCCAGAGTAGTGCCGCCGGTCTATGAACGTATCTAGGAATGACACTCAACGAGAACTCTGTTTCAGGTATCATGTTCCCGTTGAGTGTCCAGGTTCATCTCATAGTGCCGGCCACAATGAAATTACCACTATCTGTTATATCATGTGGCCTCAGCGGCCGGATGGAAAAGTCCTACATCATACCTGAATCCTTATAGAACTCTACAGCACCCGGATGAATCTCAGCTTCCATGCCCAGCAAGGCATTGTCGATGGAAATTGCCTTAAGAGAGTCAGAGAGATCTCTTAAGTTAGGCAGGTTCCTAACTATCGCTTCCATGATGTCATATACAAGCTCATCCGGTAGATCCGAGCTGCATGCCAATTGGTGGAAATTAGCGACAGTAGGCACATCTTCCTTCAAGTCGGGGTAAGCTCCCTTAGGAATGCTATCTGCAACTAAACCAGGTAGCAGCTGGAGCAGTCGCTCTCTGGGCTCGCCATCAATGGGAAGCAACTTCATACCGACTGTAGTATCTATGTCGATAAGCATTGAATAGGGATAAACTACAGGAAAGACTAGGAAGTCCATTCTTCTGTCTTTCATCATGTTTGCTCCGTCACCAAGGCCTATCTCATGCACAACACCGCCGATTTTGCGAATATCATCCGGAGCGAAACCATATGCTTTGAAGATCGCATTGTTCAGAATTTGGCTTCCGAGCCCCGGTTTGGAGTTCCAAACGTCATACGGCGCTTTTACCAAATCAGAAATATCCTGTATATTACTGTTCTTCGGCACTACAGCGTGAGCGTATCCCTTCCACAGACTGATCATCATTCTGAGTTTCTTGTGGGGCTGTTCGTAAGGAGTCTCGCCTTTGACAGCCAAATAAGGAAGGAAGCTGTGAACCAGGCCGATCTGAGCCTCGCCTCTCTCAATACGGGATATGTTTACAGTTGCACCACCGGGGATACTTGTTGCAGTAATTCCAGGAATCTCACGATTGATGATATCAGCAAGCTTTCCGCCGATTAGCCCCCAGTCTCCCGTCCCGGAAGCAATTGTAATGAACTTTATTCCTCCGTAATCTTTCTTCGCCTTTGCAGCGGCAACTACAGGAGATAGATCTGTTACCACTAAAGCTGCCAGGAGAACAACTACCAGCCAAAGCGTACAATTGTGATATCTAGTTCTAGCCAATTCTATCCCTCCATGTTTTCTGCGCGACCTATTGTCTGATTTCCGGTGCGTAAGTTAGTGAGTACTGTGCGTCTAATTGCCTCTGCCATCCCCCCAGTCTTACTGTTATTATGGATATGTTCCAACACCCCTTGCCAGGGCATAAGCCCTGTCAGTAGGGCTGAGATTATCTGATACTAAGGTTTGAGGCGAAATACCCGGGCTGCATTGCCTCCGAGAACCAAGTCCTTCTCGTCGTCATCCAGAAAGTCAAAATGCAACCTGACTAAGTCCAGACACTGCCTGTATGTGCATGTTCGATATAAGTTCGGCATGTCAGAACCCCACAGCAGCCTTTCGCAACCTACGTCATCGTAGAGCATCTTAATGAGCTTCGTATGCAACGGATAAGGATACTCGTAGTTTTCCTTCCAAAATGTCCAGTTCTCATATGCTAAGACATACCCGACTTCGAAATAGACGTTGGGAAGCCTCAAGACCGGCAGGAGTTCCCTTCCGTCGGTGTAGTTGGGGCGGGATGATGATCTGATATTTCCGCCTAAGTGCCCAATAATACCGATAAGATCCGGAAACTTTTTGAGCACTTGTTCAATTTGCTTTAACGAGTAAAGGTATTTATCTTTAGGCTGGAAGCCGACAAAAAAGAAATGAGGTAATCCGAGATCAGACAGCTCTTTCCATAACGGGTCAAAATCTCTGCTCTCTATGGCTTGTCCTCTGGGGAAGACCTGATATACTCCTTTGATGGCTTGATTAGCCGCTGCTTTTCTTAGCTTGGCCATCTCGCCCTTTAAGTGTTCAGCGCCTTTCTCCACGTCGTAATCCAGGGTTATTGTGCCGATGAAGCGATCAGGCCACTTTGCCGTTACTTCAGCAATGTAGTCCCGTTCAAAGTTCATCTCCATGTAACCCGACTGTATAACACCTTTATCGACTCCGACTTCGTCCATAAAAGCAATCATCTGTTCCGGGGTCCATTCCATATTCTTAAGCACCGCGGGAAACCTTTGCATCCAACATTCCTTGCCGTGTTTAGTCCAATGGAACTTACCGTAATCATCCATTCGGAAGCCAACGTCTTCATCAGGCTCGGGAATGTACCGCTCATCAAGGGTATTCGTTTTCATTCTCGCCCACAGTCTCCTGATCTTCCCTTGGTGAACAGTGTAGTTAGATTGTATATCGTCATATCCTGCAGTCTCTTTCAGACTGGGAAATACATGAACATGAACATCGACTATCATATAGAGAACCCTCCATAACCTTGGTTGCAGGAGATAAGATACGCTATTTCCATGCGCTCCTTACTGTCTCAACCACCTTAGCAGTCCGCGCCCTGATTG
>DGZL01000079.1 GCA_002398515.1 Firmicutes bacterium UBA4981 | reverse complement strand
TCAATAAATGACTCCTCTTCGCTTGTTAAGAGATAAGTAGGATTAACTTCAATATACTAGGAGGTATGGGTGTATCATGCCAACAATCACGGATGTGGCCCGTAAAGCAGGTGTCTCGACGTCCACAGTATCGCATGTTATCAACGAGACACGTTACGTCAGTGATGAGGTGAAGCAGAGGGTCCATGCGGCTATGAAAGACCTGAATTATCAACCCAATGTGATAGCAAGGAGCCTGCGCACCCGCGAGACCCAGACTGTGGGGGTTGTGGTTTCGGACATAACCAACCCTTTCTTCACCAGCATCGTGCGGGCCATAGAGGACGAGGTGCTGAAACAAGGATATAACATCATACTCTGCGACACCGACGAGAAACCTGAGCGCGAACAGGTATACCTGCGACTCCTTATGGGCAGGCGCGTCGATGGGCTGATCGTGGCACCGAGTTCCGGTAATGCCGACCTCCTACAGTTGGCCATCGAATCGGGTTATCCTACGGTGCTTCTGGACCGCTCCATTCCAGGACTGGATGCTGACGTAGTTCTTTCGGATAACGAGGGCGGAGCATTCGATGCAGTGTCGTATCTAGTCGGTATAGGGCATCGGAGAATCGGCATAATCGCAGGACGCCTTGAAGTCAGCACGGGTGCAGACCGGATGGCGGGGTATGTCAGGGCAATCAAAGCACACGGGATCCCGGTGGATGAGTCACTTATCGAGGTGGCCCAGTTTAAGCGGGAAATTGCATATGAGAAGACCAGGGAGATGCTGGCGCGTTCAGAACCTCCCACCGCGCTTTTTGTGTGCAATAATGCGATGACTGCCGGAGCCATGGCTGCTATCAAAGCCGCCGGCAAGAAGGTTCCAAAAGACATCTCGGTAGTTGGATTCGACGACTCTGAATGGGCTGCGTTGATGGATCCGCCGTTGACGGTCGTAGCTCAGCCTATAGTTGAACTGGGAACTCGGGCAGCGCAATTACTAATGAGACGCATCTCTGGCGGGCGGGTAAAGACGCCCAGAGCGATTGTTTTGAAGCCGGAGTTGATCGTGCGGGGGTCATGTGCGAGTCCACGCTAGCAAGCCAAAGGTCTCTGGCCGTGCCGTGGCAGCCTCAATCCAATACGGAGGAGAAACAAATGACAAGAGAGCGACCGCATAGGAGTTTGAGCGGAACGGTGGAAATCGGGCGTAGAGTACTCATGAGCGAGTCGGCAGCCTTGACAGAGCTTGCCCGTCAGCTTGATGAGAACTTCAACATAGCCGTGAACCTGGCGTATGAGTGTAAGGGACACGTGATCATCACAGGAGTTGGGAAGTCCGGACATATAGGCAGGAAGATCGCTGCTACTCTGGCAAGCACCGGAACTCCCGCGTTTTTTGTCCATGCAGCCGAGGGAGTTCACGGCGATTTAGGGATGATCACTTCGGACGATATCGTGATTGCGATCTCCAATAGCGGTGAGACAGAGGAAGCAATCAGATTAATGTCAACTATTAGGCTCATAGGAGCCAAGATCATCGCCATGACAGGCAACGCTGATTCCTCGTTGGCGAAGCAAAGCGATGCAGTGCTCCCATGCCCTGTTGCCAAGGAGGCTGATCCGCTGAACCTTGCTCCAACTAACAGTACTACCGCGGCACTTGCTTTAGGCGATGCTCTTGCTGTTGCGCTGATGACGCTGAGAGGATTCGGAGAAAACGATTTTGCTAGGTACCACCCTGGAGGAAGCCTTGGGAAGAAGCTTCAAGTTCAGTCAATAAGTGGTGGCACGCAGAGAGAGGGATAATGAGTAGTGGATGGAAAACCACGAATCGTAGTTGTGGGCAGTTTCATCATGGATCTTGTAGTGCGGGCCTCGAGAAGGCCTGCCAGGGGCGAAACGCTTATTGGCACCGATTTCGGGATGTTCCCGGGAGGGAAAGGCGCTAACCAGGCTGTTGCTGCAGGGAGGCTGGGTGGTAGCGTGTGCATGGTGGGGTGCCTGGGCACTGATTCCTTCGGAGATATGTTCCTCGCTCTTCTGGAGGATGAGGGAATCGATACCAGGTTCGTTGTGCGCGACAGTACCGAAGGAACCGGGATAGGGAATCCTGTGATCGATGCGGACGGGGACAACAGTATCATTATTGTTCCGCGTGCAAATACGAAGCTTAGTCCTAGAGATGTAGAAAAGGCGGGAGAGGCAATTGCCTCAGCGGATGTGTTGGTCTTGCAGCTGGAAGTGCCCATGTCAGCATCTCTCAGAGCCGCTGAAATTGCGAGAGCATCATCTACCAAGGTGCTGCTGAACCCGGCGCCGGCCGCCCCGCTGCCAGACTCATTCTTGCGTCTCGTTGATGTCATAGTGCCTAACGAGATTGAGTTTGAGGACCTTACGGGCATCCTACCCACCACAGATGAAGAAGCCTTAAGGGGATCCAGGACTTTGTTTGACAGTGGTATCGGCGCTGTAGTGGTTACAGTGGGTGAGAGAGGCGCATATTTGGTAGAGCATGGTCGTGTAGCACGCTACAAGGCGCAACCGGTCCAGCGCGTGGTTGATACCACTGGAGCAGGTGATGCGTTTTGTGGTGCGTTAGCCGTGCGAATAGGGAATGGCTGCCCATTGAGGGAAGCTGTCGAGTTCGCGAACCGGGCGGCGGCAATAGCAGTGACTCGGATGGGCGCAATACCTTCTCTGCCTAAGATTGATGAACTGAACAAGGAGAGCTTGTCATGAAAAAATGTGGAATTCTAAATCGGGACGTATCAGAGATTGTGGCCGGTATGGGTCATACAGATATGTTAGTGGTATGCGATGCGGGACTCCCGATTCCCAGCAACGCTCGACGTGTGGATCTTGCTCTAAGCGAGAATAATCCTCGTTTCGCGGATGTGCTTAGAGTGATTTTGCGTGAACTTTCTGTCGAGAAGGTTATTGCAGAGCAGGAGACTGAGACGCAGAACCCCGCAGTCTACCAAGAGATTATGGAGGTATTTCCTGATACTCCTGTCGAGAAGATACCACACGCTGAGTTCAAGAAGATGCTCGGTCAAGTGAAAGCAATAATTCGTACCGGCGAGTTTACCCCTTATGCCAATGTCATACTAGTGGGTGGGGTTGTTTATTAACTGTGTGCCGATGCAGTTAAGAGCTACTCGAACTACGCTGTCAGATAGCGTCGATGTGCAAATTGATACTCCTTTGACGCGATACCATGGCCGCTATTGGATGCGGGCATTATGTATAATTGCCTATCATCGGCTATTAGCTAGCTATTTATGGGAGCCTCCCTCCTAATGTGATCGACCCTGCAACGGTAGAAGTGGCTCACATATGCCGTGAGCTCCTGCAAGACCCAGTATGGTCAGGAATATGCTCTGCGGACCTAAAAAAGCGTCAATGTTCTCGTACCACTCATCAGGCGAGTGGGCATTTCCGCCACGTCCGCCTCCTCCTAAGCAAATAGCAGGGATGCCAAGGGCAATAGGAATGTTTGCATCTGTGCTGACAGGGCCTTGGAGATACGGAGTATTGCCCAATGTCCGGATTGACGCACATGCAGCTTGGACAATAACCGAATCTGCTGCCTGGCTTCCTGCAGGCCTGTCTCCTATCAACTTCGCGTCCACTGTAATACTATCTGTTCGCCATCTTCTATTCTCGTCATCTTTAGCTGATCTGACTGCTTCCAGCACTTGCGCTTCAAGTTCCAGCAGTTCCTTTGTGGCGTTGGCTCTGATATCCAACAACATGGTGGCTTCTGCAGCGATTGAGTTAACTGACGTGCCTCCGGATACCACGCCTACTGTAAAGGTGGCCTTGGGGTCTGCCGGTGTCCTGAGATCAGATATCTTGGCAATAGCACGGCCCATGGCATGAATTGCGCTGGGGACTCCAAATGCGCCGAAGCTGTGTCCTCCCGGCCCTCTGTACGTTACTTCATACCTACGGCTACCGGTGGCAAGGTATGCGATGTCCTTAGAACCGATGCCGTCCACGGCAATGAATCCGTCGATATCCGTATTGTCGCGGAAGAACGCTTTAATGCCCGCTAGATCCCCTAATCCCTCTTCGCCGATATTCCCGCAGAAGATCACATCTCCTACAGGTTTTACTTGCGCGTCGCGAAGTGCACGAATAACTGACAAGAGCGCGGCGAGCCCTTTAGAATTGTCTCCAATCCCCGGAGCATAACACTTACCGTCAATGCGTCTGACCTTAACATCAGTTTCCTCAGGGAATACGGTGTCAAGATGGGCTGCCACGAGGAGCTTCGGACCTTTTCCTGTGCCTCGGAGAATCCCGAAGACATTGCCTATGGAATCCATCTCCACATGATTGAGGCCTGCTGCAGCTAATTGATGCATGTAATACTCGGCTCGGACTTCTTCTCTGAACGTGGGCGCCGGGATTTCGCAGATAGTTATCTGGTTTTTAAGGGTTCTTTCATCATCAGCCTTGATTAAGTCGAGTCCGCGTTTTACCAGGGGATTTGTATTGAGAGTATGGTATGTGCTCTCTATGATTGGTGATAATTCATAATGTCGATCCGGAAAACTGTTGCTGCAATAGACCACTGCAATACCTCCCAAGCACTCATCCCATGCGTTATGGAATCGTGAGATTACCTTTGAATAAAAAGAGAAGTAACTAACTATAGCATACCACGAGTTCGGGGTAATTCGACATAATCTGCGCCGGTTGGCATAAGTGGAGCCGGTCTGTCTTGTCTGTAAGGTTTCTGCGGTATCCGGGCGACCGCCCCATTGCCATAATCGCAGGGAGGAATGTCCAGTTTGCTACAGAAGTACTAAAGGTATTTAACACAAACTGTATATGAGGGACAATGGTACTAAGGGGGTTCTGTTCTGATGAAGCATGCCGGTGGCATTGATGTCCTGGAATACGTTGAGCTCCGCCTACCGGAAATACTGGAATTGGACAGGGAGAAGACAGTTTTCCTGATAAGTGTAAGTCCGATTGAGATTCATGGTCCGCATCTTCCGGTAGGGACGGATGTCTTTATTGCTGAGGAGCTTCTAGACCGTTATGTGTCGGAACTCGGAAAGAACCATCCCGAGCTGACGCTTGTCAAGTTGCCTCCGCTTTATGCAGGGTCAGATGCTTTGCCTTATCCAGGCTCATTATCTATCCCGGCTCCACATCTTGAAGGGATTCTCACCGCATACGGGCAAGGCCTGGCGGAACAAGGATTTCGTTATCTCTTCGTTGCAGATAATCATGGAGGGCCTCGCCATCAGATGGCTATTGAAGCGTCTGCAAGGAAATTGTGGCACAAGCACAACTTCTACCTGATAGACCCCTTTGGACTGGTCTTTCGTCATATGGTTCAGCATGATTCAGACTTCATGCAGCGCACTGGGCTCGGGCCGGGCGAATGCGGAGATGACCCGGATAGTCATGCCGGCACAAATGAGACTTCTCTTATGCTTGCATCCTATCCTGGGAAAGCGGCAAGGAATTTCAAAGAGGTGGAACCTTCTCTGCCTCCTTCGCTACGTGGGGGCTCCGCTTTTGTTGCGGGTCTGGGCAGATTCATTAGTCTTCTCGGAGGTCGTAAGCTTGGACGGGACCTTAAGCACCTTGCCAATACTCTGGCCTGGGTGAGCGATCCTAATATGAAGCCTTATATGGGAGATCCGGGGAAGGCCAAGCAAGAGGCAGGTGAGGCAATGCTTGCTGCCAGGGTAGAGGTGGCTATAGAACTATTCGAAAGAGCCCTTGCAAGCAGTGGTAAGGAACCTGTTCATATCGAACCGATGCTGTGGGGGGTTAGATTCTTGCGGAAACTGCCGGAATGACCGTGGTACGTTAGGTAATTGCCGGTGGGTCCAGGAGATGTATGATTGTTTAGCATTGTCGAATGCTTAGGAAATTAGATCCAAGAGCCAAGGTTCTGGCAGAAACAGAAGGAGTTTGACCGGTTATGAAGAACAATTCAGCATGTACCGTATGTACCATTTGCTTGGCAGACATGATTCTGCAGAGAGACTGCCGGTTCGTAACTTTTAGATGAGGAGCGTAGTTCAGAATGAAAATGGATGCTGGGAACAAATGTTGCGAGAAACGAGAATGTAAGGTGCGGATAGAAAAGGACTTAATTGGTGAGAAAGAGCTCCCTAAAGACGTATATTATGGGATACAGAGTCTCCGTGGTTTCGAGAATTTCCGCATAACCGGCCTGAAGCTACATCCTGCTCTCATTAAAGGTACGGCTATGGTAAAAAAGGCAGCTGCGCTGGCAAATACGGAACTGGGTTACATACCCAAAGAAGTCGGCGCTGCGGTAGTTGCTGCCTCAGACGAGCTAATCGACGGCAAACTACATGACCAGGTGATTGTTGACCCTATTCAAGGCGGAGCCGGCACTTCTATAAATATGAATATCAACGAACTTATAGCCAATAGAGCGATTGAGATGTTAGGTGGCGAGAAAGGTGACTACACAATAGTCAGTCCCCTGAATCACGTAAACAGGTCTCAGTCGACAAACGACGCTGTGCCCACAGCAGCCAGAATCGGGATATTGATGGAGCTTGAAAATACAACAAAAGCCCTGGATAAGCTGGCTGCTGCCATGGAGAGCAAAGCAGAGGAATTCAAAGACGTCATCAAGATGGGCCGAACCCACCTCCAGGATGCAGTCCCGATAACCTTAGGACAGGAGTTTGGCGCATGGGCTCGGGCGATTTGGCGTGATGCAGAGAGAATCAGGCAAGCAGCGGAGGCTCTTACTGTCATTAACTTAGGTGGAACAGCTGTTGGAACGGCACTGAACGCAGATATGGAGTACATACGGATTTCTTGTCTGGAGCTTGCCAAGATATCAGGATATCCGTTGACGACCGCTGAGAACCTGGTTGACGCTACTCAAAACGCGGATGTATTAGCGCAGCTTTCATCATGCCTCAAAGTTTGCGCAATTAACTTGTGTAAAATCGCAAATGACATGAGGCTTCTTGCTTCAGGGCCCATGGCAGGTATCGGGGAAATCATGCTCCCTGCAGTTCAGCCCGGGTCATCCATAATGCCTGCTAAGGTCAACCCGGTAATTCCGGAAGTAGTTAATCAAGTGGCATTTCAGATAATCGGCAATGATCTTACTGTCACCATGGCTACGCAAGCAGGACAGCTGGAGCTTAATGTCTTCATGCCGGTTCTGCTCTTCAATTTGCTGCAGTCCATAGATATCTTGGGTAATGTTGCGAATACGTTTGCAGACAGATGCGTAGTAGGGATTAAAGCCAACAAAGAACGTGGCCGGAAGGCAGTGGAGAAAAACGTAGGAATTGTCACAGCTCTCGTCCCGTATCTCTCATATCAGGTATCATCTGATATCGCAAAAGAAGCTCGTGCTACAGGTAAGAGCATCAGGGAAATTGTGCTCGAAAGAGGACTCATGACGGAAGATGAGTTAAACCATATATTCTCTCCGTCTCAGCTAACACAGCCCCTAAGATCCCGACGAGACCTAGCGTGTCAAGGGAACGCTAGCAAGAACGCTGAGGCCGCTTCAACCGAGTCAGACGATTGAGCTGTTTGGAATTCCTTATGGCACAATAGGATGCGGTTGAAGGCGCAGAAAAATGACAAATAGACGCCATAAGTATGGAGTAGGCAGGGATTGAGTGATGATACCAAGAGCACAGCTTGCCGGTATTGTCGGCGGAATGGGTCCGCTTGCCACTATTGAGCTTATGCGTTTGGTGACGGAGGAGACTCCGGCCACCTGTGATCAAGAGCACGTACCACTTTTGGTCTATAGTAACCCCCAAGTCCCGGATAGAACAAAGGCTATTCTGGGCGAGGGGCCGTCACCTGTCAAGGCCCTGGTAGAGTCATTCCAATTGCTGGAGAAGGCGGGCGTAACTTTTCTGGCTTTCCCATGCAATACAGCTCATTATTATCTGCCTGAAGTCGAGGCCAGAGTGTCTATTCCGATAGTCAATATGATTGAAGAGACTGCGGTTGAGGTGGAACAGGCAGGGATCTCCAAGATCGGTATCTTGGCGACAGATGGAACTATCAGAACAGGAATCTACCAGAAGGCTTTGAAGAGGCGCGGGATAGAGACTGAGATTCCTGATGAAAAAGGCCAGCTTGCTGTGATGCAAGCAATATATGCAGTCAAAGCGGGCTATGACCTTAATGATGCTGCGCGGATTCTGGAACCTGTGCTCATCTACATGAGTGAGAGGGTAGATGCGGTGATTGCAGGATGCACTGAGCTACCTATGTTGCTCAGGGGGCCTGCACGCGGACTTGTTGTGATTGACACTCTCCGAGTTTTGGCTCGTCGGATTGTGGAGCGCGCATTGAGGCCCGAAGATACTGAGTGAAGCGGATGCCAAAAATAATAGGATTTTCCTGCCGGCGCTTAGCAGGAATTCCTTGATACGTTGCAGAAAAAATCTGTTCACGAAGATTTTAGGAAATGTCTCCCAAGGCGTGGGACCTTGAAAACAGAACCTTACCGGCACCTAGTGATAAGATCGTTAACCCTATTAGATCCACTACAACGGGATTGGGGGTGATGATGGAAAGCGACTGAAGGAATCGGTTGTTTCCCCGCGGTGTGGATCACTAAACAAACCAGGAGGGTCGATGTCATATGAAACTATGGGTTAAGATTCTAATCGGTTTCGCCCTCGGTGCAGTTGTAGGCTTAGTTGTGGGGCCTTCTATCGCAGTGGTAAAACCACTGGGAGATTTATTCATCAGGCTTATTAAGATGCTCATTGTCCCAATGGTCTTCTGTTCGCTTGTAGTCGGCGCGTCCAGCATCGGTGACCTCAGAAAGCTGGGTCGGGTCGGCGCAAAGACGATTATTTATTTCTTAGCGACTACAGCTATAGCAATCACTCTTGCAATCATCTTCGCGATTATCTTTAACCCTGCAGGCGGTTACGTCCTCACAGAAGTCGGCACATATGAGGCTAAAGCCATGCCAAAGGTTGCGGAGGTAATTCTAAACATGGTGCCTACAAACCCCATTAGCGCCATGGCTACTGATAACATGCTTCAGATTATCGTATTTGCCCTGTTTGTCGGCATATCCATTTCCCTCATAGGAGAGAAGGGCAAACCCGCTCTCAACTTCTTTGACAGTATAGCTGAAATAATGTATAGAATCGTAGGCATGGTAATGAACTTTGCGCCTATCGGCGTATTTGCCCTTATTGCCTGGGTAGTAGGGACAGCCGGCGCAGAAGTGCTTCTCCCTCTGGCAAAGGTGATATTCGTAGTCTACTTCGTTAATATTCTCCATGCCGTCATCGTCTATTCAGGCGCTGTGCGCATCTTTGCCGGAATGAGCCCTGTCCAGTTCTTTAAGGGATTCTTCGAGGCAATGGCGGTTGCGTTCAGTACCTGTTCCAGTTCTGCCACATTGCCGATTTCGATGAGGCTTGCTCAAGAGAATCTTGGTGTGCCTAAAGAGATAGCCAGCTTTGTCCAGCCGCTCGGTGCCACTATCAATATGGACGGAACAGCAATTTATCAGGGTGTATGTGCAGTATTTATAGCTAATGTCTTCGGCATAAAGCTTGGTTTCCCTCAGTACATTATGATTATTGTCGCTGCGACTTTAGCCTCAATTGGAACAGCGGGAGTGCCCGGAGCGGGAATGATTATGCTTAGCTTAGTCCTTGAGACAGTAGGGTTGCCTCTTGAAGGCATCTTGCTTGTTGCAGGTATAGACAGGATTCTCGACATGATCAGAACCTCCATGAACGTGACGGGAGACGCTGCAGGCGCTGTTGTGATTGCCGCCAGCGAAGGAGAGTTGATTCGTGTGACTCCCGGGGTTGGTGTCGGCGGTTAATTCATAGTATACTAAGTCTGTGCGTTGATAAGTAGACGGGCAGAAATAGGATACAGATGAGTGGCAGGACCGGCGGTCGTGCTTGAAGCAGAAGCAGAGTTCGGTCCTGCTTTTTGGTACGCTAATTGCGTAGGACACAGAAGGAGCCGTCGATAAGTATGTCTTCATTGATCAAAATACTGGTAGTGGCCTTTCTCTTAGTTATTGCTCTTCGCAAGCGTATTAACCTGGGTATTGCTATGTTAGTCTCATCCGTGTTCCTGGGGCTGATGTTTCACATGAAACCTTTGGATATTGT